>DATBZX010000140.1:0-8377 GCA_036512955.1 Terriglobales bacterium | reverse complement strand
ATGAACGGCTTCAACTTTCCAGGCAAACGTAAAACTGCGGAGCGCGGCCGTGGCTTTCTCCCGCTTGGCAATCTCGATGAACTCGGGATACATGATGTCGCGTTCGTAGACCTCGCCCTCCATCGCGAGCTTAAGATTCTCTCGGCTGCTCTTTGCGATCGTAGTCTCGATATGGGCAACGGGCGTGGCGCCCATCTGCCGAATGACGGCAGCATGGTTCGCAGCGTGGATCTCCTCAGCCTTGGCCGCAGCACGGAACAGGCTTGCCACCTCACCGTATCCCTCTTCATCTGCCTTTTTGGCGAATGTCAGATAACGGGCGTTGGCGTTGCTCTCGCCATTGAACGCCGTCTGCAGGTTGTCGAGCGTGGTCGCGGAAGTGGTCACCGAAGCTGCACTGCCAACCACCGCAGCCGGCACCAGGAATGAAAGCACTGCTTGAAGAGTATGAAGCACGGAATTGTCTCCCACTCCTTAATAGGGCAGGGTACTTCTTTGCGCAGTGACGGCTGTTACGCCTTAAGGTGACACGCCAAGTCACAAAACAGCACAACGCTAGGTGCGGACTGCTGCTACGCGCCGGCGCACGCCCGAGACGAAGACTTCATCTTTCAGATCCGCCAGGTTGATTTCGACGTTGGCCAATGCACCTTCGAGCGCAGCTCCGGCCAGCGCGATTCCCACGGACAGGTCCGACGCCATCTTGGGATTCGTGATGGGGCGCAGTCCCTCCAGTATCTTGCTTACTTCCCTTGCCCGCTCCGCGACGACGAGTGGAACGTTGGTTGCATTCTTGGTTGCGGTTTCGACTTCGCCCTGGGCCTCCGGATGCTCTCTGACTCTCTTGAACGCAGCCATCACCTCATTAAATGAAGCGGCGTCGGCATCGATGGAAGCTTTCAACTCCTCGCGGATTACCGCCAACCGCGCAATCGCGTCACTCAACTCGCGCTCATACTGCAGGTAAGCCTTTTTGCCGCGGGACATCCCCGCTACCATTCCACCTAGCCCGGCGGCCATCGCTCCTGCCGCGGCCGAAGCACAGCCACCTCCCGGAGCGGCGGTCGGCGCGGCCAGTTGTTCGATGAACGGTTCGACCCCGGCGCGAATCCCTCCTACCGCCATTTTGCCGCTCATCACGGCGGCGAGACGATTTTCCAGAATCAGGGACGAGTCGAAGTTCTCGATTTGCAAAAACCACTCAGCGGCGTCTTCCAGAGCTTTCTTGGGAATCAGGCCAACGATTTCGCTGGAGAGCGTCGAAATGCCGTACCGCGCTGCCTCGCGCTTCACGTATTCGAACACGCGCGCGATCGGTGTTTGGTCGGTATCTGTAAGATTCATCGATACTTGCGCCAGACCGCGAACGCCGACGCCCATGCCTTTCACATAGCGCAGGCCGCCATTGGAGAAGCGCACCGCCTTGCCAATTTTCTTCGCGATTTCGACATCGGGCGTGTTGAGGTAAACGTTGTAGGCCACCAGAAACTTGCGTGCGCCTACAACTGTCGCTCCTGCAGTAGGATGCAGCGCGGCCTCGCCAAAATCGGGCAGGCGGGCCGGATTGGTCTTGACCTCTTCGCAAATTCCCTCAAACTGGCCGCGGCGGATGTTTTCCAGGTTCTGGCGCTCGGGCCTTTGTGCTGCAGCTTCATAGAGATAGACGGGAACTCGATAGCGTTTCCAGATTTCCTCGCCGACGCGGCGGGCGATGGCCACGCAGTCCTCGAGGGTCACGCCGTCAATTGGGATGAAGGGGATGACATCGGCGGCACCGAGGCGGGGGTGCGCGCCGCTATGTTTCGTTAAATCAATCAGTTCGGCAGCCTTCCCGACGCCGCGAATGGCCGCTTCGGCGACGTTGACGGGATCGCCGACCAGCGTGATAACACAGCGGTTATGGTCAGCATCCATCTCACGATCAAGGAGATAGACGCCGTCCATCTTCATGGCTTCAAGAATGGCGTCGACTTTAGATTTGTCACGGCCTTCGGAAAAATTGGGTACGCATTCCACCAGTGCGGGCATAAGTTCTGAGGATATCGGAATTCAAAAACAATGCAATTGCGATTGCGCAGAAATATCGGGAAGTCGGCAAATGGCGCTTAATTACCAAACGTTATAATGGAAGTAATAACCTGCGCCCGGCAGTAGCTTAGCCCATCCGCGCTCCAGGATGACATTCCCTGCCTGTCTGTTATCAAGTATTTGAACTAACGTTTCTCAGATCTCAGATGAACTATTCGGCGCAGCGTCGGCGAATTTCATTGGACTTACGGCAACGAAGATCCAAGCACCGGCCTCAGTGCCAGGTGTAGCCGACCATGAACTGCACCGCGCCATTGATGCCCGGGTTCAACGTCCCCAGCGACGCGTTCGATAGGTGGTAGATCTTCACTGCAAAATCGAGGGAGTTTCGCTCGTGCCGGAACCACTGTGCGCCCATCTCGGCACCACTGGTGAAGTTCACTTGCGAGGTGTTGCCGGGAGGTAGATTGCTGGAGCTGAAAACTACGCCTCCAACTGCAGCAAGATATGGGGAGACAGTTTTGCCGCCGGTGAAATTCCACTTAGCGATAAACGGATCGATGGCGCCGGCATACTGCGCGTGGCCGCCAATCCAGAATTCGTTGATGGGAATGATGTCCACCGCCATCTCAAACGATCCGCGGAGAGCGTTGGAGCCGAGCTCGTGGGTCAGCACTCGGCCGAAGCGCGCGCCCGCCAAAAAAGTCTGCGCGCTGGGGGTGTTGGCGAACGAGGTGCTCCCGCCAACGAAGATGCCTTTGTTCCATCCCGGCGTGCGCAGAGCTTCTACCGAATCGGTGGGTGGAGCGGGCGCAGGGGCGGGCGTATTTTGTTGAGCAAGTAGCGGCAGGCCTGCAAGGAGAACGGCGAACATCAGTCGGGCAGTGGTCTTCATGGTCCGGAGAGGCGTCAAGAAACACTAGCAGTTCCTTGCGGACGTGGGCAAATGGGGGAGGCAGCGAAAGTCCCCTTCACCACGGAGGCACGGAGCGCACGGAGAAATTCTCGGGTAAAGACAAAGGCAAAAACAGAATCCACCACAGAGACACCGCGGCACAGAGAAGACGGCGGTCTTCAGCACGGAGAACACGGAGCGCACGGAGGAAAGAGAGCGATTGTGGATCAGCCGTCAGGCGCCGAGAATTTCGGAACCCGCCGGCGGCGGGGCTTACTTATGGCAGCCGGCGTTGCTGTAGCCGTCGAGCTGCAGGACCCGGGGGCCAGAAACTTGCTCGAATCTACTTGTATTCTGCACAAAGCCGGCACGGAACTCTTGCCCAGTGGTGGGCGGGACGTTGATGCAAACGGCCAGAACCGATCCCGGAGCGTAGTTGGGGGCGGGCGGGGGAAAACAGGGCGAATTGCCACAGCTTCCGCCCTACTCATACGCAGCGCTGAGCTGCGGCCTATAGTCCTTCACTGCAACCCACAGGCCCTTCTTCCTCACATAAAACTTGACAGAGCTGAATGAGCGCCGCACGCGAACCCCGTCATGCGCCGCGAACAATCCGAGGCTCTGAACCGTTACTTCACGACTCGTTTTCCATGCAATCCAGTGTTCGGTGCCGACGGGCTGCTTGTCGGCAAAGACAGTTGCCTTGCAGGGAGAGCCCGCAGACCCGCTGAACATGTCTGCAGGGTGCTTGGTCACGTTGGAGATTTCTCCGCATACCTCTGTGTCGGAACCGCCCTTGCTCGTCGTGTCGCCGCCCTGCCCGCGTCCGCTCCAATCGGTGATGACCGTGCCCTTCGAGATATCGAACAAATCCGAAGCGCTGATCTGGCGAGGGTTCAGCAGGCGGGCATTAGCGAGGATGGCGGCTGCCTCCGCTGACCGATGCGCGGCATCGACCTTTACAGTTTGAGTCTGGACTATCGCCGCATCCATTTCTTTTTTATCGCGGGCGACGGTTTCCGCGTCTTTGCGGATATCCATGTCCTGCTGCAGAATTTCTTCCTTTTCGATCAGGTGGCTTTCGGCCAGTTGAGCCGCCTCATAGGCTTCGCTGGCGCTAATGACCATATGTCCTTGGAGCTCGGTACGGGCGTCGGCGGCTTTGGACTGTTCTTCGGCCTTCGTTGCTTGGTAAAGCGCCTCGGTAGCCATCTGAGTCAACTTTTCCGCCTGTTCGCGAGCGCGCTCCTGTTCTTCCGCAAGCTTCTGAATGGCCGCGCGGGCAGTTTCGGCCTCTCTCGCGCGAGATTGCTGCACAACTGCATATACCGCAAAAACGGCAACGAGCAACAGCAGCGGTAGAAAAAGCGCGCCACCTCGCAAGAGCTTGGCCGATCTCTCGGCCTTGCGGCTGGCACGCAGGAAGTCGCCCTCGGTCTTAGAGTCCGTGAGGCGCGGGCGTACTTCCTCGGCCTTCTGCAGTTTGTAGCCGCCATAAAGAACGCTGCGGTCTTTTCTACCGGTGCGGTCCCACTCCGCCGCGTCTTCCCGCAAGCGACCCAGCCGGGCCTCCTGTTCGGCTTCGTCCTCGACCCAAGCAGCGAGCCGGCCCCATTGCCGCATGAGGGCCTCGTGAGAAATGTCCATGACGGAGGAGGGTCCGAGGGGGCCTTCACTGGTGAAGAGGAAAGAGCGGCCCTGCCTGCCGAATGCCTCGATCACCGCCTTCAACTCCGTCGCATCCATGCCCGGCACACTGGCGAGTTCACTGAACGGCCTGGGACGGCGAATCTTGCGGTTCTTATAGACCTGCGTGATGGAGCGGAAGAGCAGTTCGGCGACCTTCTGCTGCTGGGCACTCAACTCGGCGAAGATCTCCTCGGCGTGATTGGAGAGGCAATTGGAGAAGGTGCCGACCGCGTCGTAATCCGCGATGTCTATCGGTTCGCCGGGCCGTCTGCGTTCCCACAACCGCATCAGGGCGTGTTGCAGCACGGGAAGCTGATCGCTGCGGCCGCCGAGGTCATTCAGCATCCCGTCCAGCAGGGTCGTAGTAATTGCCCCATTAGCCTTGTCGATTGGGTTAAGAATCACCTGCTGAAATTGCCGGCGGCTCATCTGCGGCACCAGATAGATACCTTCGTTGATGGCCTCAGCCAGTCCAACGTAGGTAGCACACTCGCTGAGCCACTCCATGCGCATGGTGAGCACTAAATAGAGTGGAATATCGTCTGAGCTGGCAGCGCTCAGCAGAAGTTTCAGAAATGCCTTCACTTCTTCCTGCGACTGGTCTCCGTGCCGCTGGGCGAATTGAAACAACTCCTCAAACTGGTCCACCAATATGAGGAGCTTGTTGCCGGAAGCAAGCTGCTTGGCCTGGATCGCCTTAATCAGGCCCAAGGAGCCGCTGTCGAGCAGTTTGCGAACGCCCTCGAAATCAGCAGAAATTGCGGCGGAGACAGCGTGTGGCAGGTTGTCGAGAGGCTGCTCGCCGGGACGAAACGTGGCGATTGACCATGATGAATCGAGATAGCCATCTCTCACCGATGGCAGAACACCGGCCTTGATCAGCGAAGACTTGCCACAGCCCGACGGACCTACGATGGCGACAAAGCGCACCCGGCGCAGACGCTTCAGCAGTTCATTGATTTCGCCGGAGCGGCCGAAGAACCAGTCGGAATCTCCCTCTTCAAAAGGACGCAGGCCCGGATACGGGCGGGCAGAGCTCAGTGAGGAGGCAGAAACGGCCGCAGCGATGCTAGACATCTGCCTGTTCCAACTTGGAGAGAAACGCGTCGATGTCTTGAAAGCCGCCAGCCTGAGAGGCATGAACGGAGACGACCCGTGGGTGTTCGAAATTGAACTCTTCGGTGGTGGTGGGCGGCATTTCGACGGCTGCAAAGGCTATAGGCCGCTCCTCGCGCCTGCGAATGCTGAAGGCCTCCGTCATTACATTCTCTGCCCATGATTTGGTTGCAGAGGAATAGGGCACCACCAAGCCGTCGCAAATCGCCAGCCTAGACTGCAGTTTTTCCGGCTGAGTCGTCGCGTAGTCGAAGACGGATATTCCGCAATTCTTTTGCTGAAGATACTGCTTCAACGGCATGAGAGAAGAGGGATCGCCGGATTGATACCAGATGTGGACAATGGGGTCTTCGCGGGCCTGCGATTTTTTCAGTGCAGGGGCGGGGCTTTTCGGCATCCTTCTGGCAACTTCGTCCTTGAGATCCTCGAAGTCGGTCCGCAGCACTTCGATATCGCTACGGGTCGAGAGATCCGAAAGGAATTGCTTGTGGGCGTCAGTCTCCACTTTGTCAACGTCCAGATCGCGAGCGACCCAGACCAGAGGACGGCGGGCGGGATTACCACGTAGCGTTGCGTCCAGTTGCAGGCGCGGAAGAGACAGGTCCGTGCCCGGTTGGGGACGTCCGGGATACGCCCCGAACAAGTGCACGGACAACACGTCGAGGCCGGAGGAGGGCGGGGCTCCCGCGTCAGACCAGGGCAACACCTGCAACTCGTTGGTTTGCGCCAAGGAGGTACGCAGGTTCTCGCGTCGATTGTAAAGATCGTCGGTCACCTCGGCGAGATACACCGTCCTCCCCTGGCCTGTGCCGATGGTGGCAGCGTCGTAGGAGCGCTCTACGGCTACGCCATTCTTGCGCTGCCTTTGCATCTCATCTAGCGTGGCCCAAATGGAGTCCCGCACCCTCCAGAGATTCTTGATCCAGGGGCTGGCGCTATCGAGTTTGTCAGGCTTGCTGAAGAGAGGCACTGTGTCGCTGTAGAACGGACAGGGAGATGTAGTTCGCAACTCAGGAGGCCAGTTCTCCTTGGCAAAATCACCGTCGATGACAATTGTCTGAAATCGGCTTAGCGTCCCAACCGTGAGACCGAAAGCAGGATGGCGTTGTTGGCGGAACTCCTCAACCTCTTTCTTGCAGTAGGTGGAGTCGCCGTACGCGGTAGAAAGAACGGACAGGAAGATAGCACTTTCGGAGATCGCACTGCCGATGGCCAGGTTGAAGTCCTCGCCGGTCCGAAGGCCGGGGTCCCACCAGACATTGAAATCGCGGCTCTTGCTTTCCAGTTCGGCCTTCAAAGTACCAATAAAATCGCTGACCCAACCCCAGGGTTTGTCGTTGGCGTGGGCATAGCTTACAAACAGGTCATACTTAAAACCCGGCACGATCGGCAACTGGAAACTCCTCAACCCGGCGCAATTCTGGAACTGTCAAGTGGCCGGAGAATACCGCGAAGATGGTTTCGGGTCAATAATTCTGTTAGTACAGCCGTCGGTTGGGGTTTCCGCAAAAGGAAACTTCCTACGCTTTCGCATAAGGCCGTCACTTATCTGAACGACGACCTGTACTCTCACGCACTTTCGTTTTGGTTACGACCTGCGGAGGGCTCAGAGATCCAGAAGTGACCCTAACTCAACCACTTCTCAATAGGTGTCGTAAGGCTATGCCACTACGATTCTCCGCCGGACTTCTCGGCCCGCTTGCGGCGTTGCGCGGGATGCACGAACCACGCAATCGCGATGCTGACCAGGTAGAGAACGATCATGGGGGCCGCGAAGATGCACATGTTCATGATGTCAGTGGTGGGGGTGATCACCGCGGCGATGATGAAGATGACCAGGATCGAATAGCGCAAGTTGCGCCACATCCAGCCGGCGGTCAGGATGCCCATCAGCGACAGAAAAAAGACGAGGATCGGCATCTCGAAGACGATGCCGAGGCCGAGAATGATGGTCAGGAACAGGTCGGTGTACTCGCCGATGGTGATCATCGGCTTGAACTGCACGCTCCAGCCAATGAGGAAGTCGAGGGCGGCGGGATACACCATCTTGTAGGCGAACAGGCCGCCGGCCAGGAACAGACCGACGGTGCTGAACATGAACGGCATCACGTATCGCCGCTCGTTGCGATAAAGGCCGGGCGAAATAAACAGCCAAATCTGGTAGAGGACGAACGGAGACGCCACGAAGACCCCAGCGATAAACGAGATCTTCAAGTACATATTGAAGGGGTCGGTGGGGTTGAGGTAAACCAGCTTCTGCTCCATCTGGTGGGCCGCGAGGGCGACCATGATGGGCTTCTGCATGAGCGCAAAAATCTGCTCGTGAAACCACCAGCAGGCGCAGAATCCGGCCACGACGTAGAGGAAGCTGTAGATGATGCGGCGGCGCAGTTCCTCGAGGTGTTCGAGGAAACTCATGCCCGTCATTTCTTCGGAGCCACGCTTCTGGGCTTTTTCCAGTACAGGATTAGGCATTGTGGCTCGGGACGTCAGGAGTGGACGGCTGCAGGTCGGCGTTCACGGGTGTAGCGTCAGCTATCACGGGCTCGACCCCAGTAGGCTCGGCAGGAAGCGGTAGCGGCGCGCGGGGAATCGACTCCATGGGCGGAACGCTGATCGTGTCAAAGAGAGTTTCCGCAGGAATGATCT
>DATBZX010000139.1:0-32152 GCA_036512955.1 Terriglobales bacterium | reverse complement strand
CTCGATGAAACCGGTGAGGTCACGAAAAACCTGACGTTCTACTCGCCGACCACAGGCTTTGTAACCGATCGCAAGGCGTTTCCCCAGACCTCGGTAAGTTCCGATACGGAGCTCTACACGATCTCCGACCTCTCAACCATCTGGGCCAACCTCGACGTCTACGAATACGAGGTTCCGTACATCCATGTGGGCCAAGATGTCGAACTGCAGCTCAGCTATTACCCCGGACGTAAGTGGCACGGACAGGTCAGCTACATCTACCCGGTTGTTGACGCACAGTCGCGCACCTTGAAGGTGCGCGTTCAACTTCCTAACCCTGAGTTGGAATTGAAGCCGCAGATGTTTGCCGATGCACAACTGAAAGTCGACTATGGCAGCAAGGTGGTGGTGCCGGCGGAAGCCGTGCTGGATTCCGGCAATGAGCAGGTCGTTTTCGTCGTGCGTGAGGGCGGCATCTTCGAGCCCCGCAGGATCACGATGGGGCCACAGTTCGACAATCTCATTGTTGTACTGTCCGGGTTGAAGCCGGGCGAACAAATCGTCGTTTCCGGCAACTTCCTGATCGATTCCGAGAGCCGCCTGAAGAGCGCCATGGGCGGAATGCAGCACTGAGGAGGACAAGATGAGCGCACAGAAAAAAACGGGTCTTGTTGTACTTGGCGTCATAGTACTGGCGATGCTTGGTCTCGGCTGGTACGAGTACAGGGAGTTTCGCACTCCGAAGGAGTGTGGGTTTTGCCAGCGTCCCTTACGAGACAGACTGCGCGTTGTTGTCGAGATCGGCGGACAGCGAAGAGAAGCGTGTTGCCCACAGTGTGCCGTAAGCGAATCGCGCCAGGAGCACAAGCCGGTGCGCTTGATCTCCGTACGCGACTACTCGACCGCGAAGGTGATTGACCCGGCGCAGGCATATTACGTCAATCAAAGCCGTGCCCTCGCCTGTAGTCACGACGGGATGCACATGGATGAGATGAAGCACAGCGAGGACCTAGCGTTTGACCGTTGCTCGCCCGGAGCTTTTGCCTTCGCGAAGAAAGAAGACGCGGAAGCCTTTATCGCTCAGAACGGTGGCCAGATCCTGAGCATGGAGCAACTGCTCGGAGAGGCGAAGCCGCAATGATCAACAAGATTATTGAATTCTCGGCAAAGCGGAAGTTCCTGGTCTTCCTGCTGGTGGGAGCTGCCGTCCTCTTCGGTTGGCAATCCATGAAGAACACCAAGCTGGATGCCATCCCCGATCTGTCCGACACCCAGGTGATCGTTTATTCCAAGTGGGACCGTAGCCCCGACATCATGGAAGACCAGGTGACGTATCCCATTACCTCGGCCTTGCTCGGCATGCCCAAGGTGAAAGACGTGCGCGGCTTCAGCGACTTCGGGTATTCCTACGTCTACATCATCTTCGACGAAGGGACGGACATCTATTGGGCGCGCTCACGCACATTGGAGTATCTCAACTCAGTCACACCCCGCCTTCCAAAAGGTGTAAACGTTGAGCTGGCGAAGGACGCAACGGCGGTCGGATGGATCTTCGAGTACGCTCTCGTGGATACCAGTGCACAGTACAGCTTGGAACAGATGCGCACATACCAGGACTGGTATCTGCGCTATGCGCTGCAATCCGTGCCGGGCGTGGCGGAGGTCGCTCCCGCCGGCGGCTTCGTCCGCGAATATCAGGTCAACGTCGATCCCAACAAGCTGTTGGGTTACAAGATCCCGATCAATATGGTGATCGACGCCATTCAGAAGGGGAACAACGATGTGGGCGCGCGGCTGGTGGAAATGACCGGCCGTGAGTACATGGTGCGAGGGCGCGGGTACATCAAGTCGCTGAAGGACATCCAAGACATCGTCATCATGTATAACCCGCAGACCGGCACTCCCGTTCTGGTGGGTGATGTCGCTACCGTAGTCTATGGTCCCGAGATCAGGCGCGGCGTAGTTGAACTCGATGGACGGGGCGAGACCGTCGGCGGCGTGGTGATCATGCGCTTTGGAGAGAACGCCGACAAGACGATCCAGCGCGTGAAGGCCAAGTTGGCAGATATTGAACCGACATTGCCCAAGGGTCTGAAGATCGTCACGACCTATGATCGGTCGGAGCTGATCGATAACGCCATCGACAACCTGAGGCACACGCTGATGGAAGAAATCATCATCGTGAGCCTTATCATCATGATCTTTCTCTGGCATTTTCCCAGCGCGATCATCCCAATCATCACGATTCCCGTCACCGTCATTCTGATCTTCATTCCCATTCAGTTGAGTGGCATGACCGCAAACATCATGTCGCTTGGCGGGATTGCGGTGGCGATCGGCGCCATGGTCGACGCCGCCGTCGTGGTTGTGGAACAGACCCACAAGAAGCTGGAGCATTGGGAAGCGGATGGTCGTCCCGGCGATTACCACAACGTCGTGATCTCAGCCGTAAAAGAGGTAGGTGGCCCGAGCTTCTTTGCGTTGCTGGTCATCGCAGTGGCCTTCCTGCCGGTGTTTACCCTGGAGGCGCAGGAAGGACGTCTGTTCAAGCCGCTGGCCTACACCAAGAATTTCGCTATGGCGATTGCGGCTGTGCTGGCTATCACGCTCGATCCCGCGATGCGGCTGCTGTTTACCCACATGGCGAATTTCAACATCCGCCCCCGCTGGTTGGGGAAGGTGGTGAACTCGATTCTGGTCGGCAAGATCGTAAGCGAGGACCATCATTTCATCAGCCGTCCCCTCATGAAGCTGTATCACCCGGTGGTCGAATTTGTGCTGGAGCACAAATGGAAGACAATCGCGGCGGCGCTGCTCGCTATGGCGGTCACGGTGCCCGTCTTCTTCAAGCTGGGTTCCGAGTTCATGCCTCCACTCGATGAGGGCACTCTGCTGTACATGCCGTCCACCATGCCCGGTATCTCCGTGTCGGAGGCGTCTCGCATCCTGCAAGTGCAGGACAAGATCATCAAGGGATTTCCGGAAGTCGAGACAGTATTCGGCAAGGCCGGACGAGTGGAAAGCTCTACCGATCCGGCGCCCTATTCGATGATGGAAACCGTCATCGTGCTTAAGCCCCACGAGCAATGGCCGACCCAACCTCGCTGGTACTCCAGTTGGGCTCCCAAATGGACGAAGAGCTTTTTACGCCGCTTCTGGCCCGATCACCAGTCAACCCAGGATCTGGTTTACGGCGCGGGTGGCATGAACGACGCTTTGCAGATCCCAGGCATTGCCAACGCCTGGACCATGCCCATCAAGGCCCGTATTGACATGCTCACCACCGGCGTCCGCACGCCTCTGGGGGTGAAGGTACTAGGCTCCGATCTTGGAGAGATTCAGAAGATCGGCGAAGAAGTCGAGATGGCCCTGAAGGACGTCAAAGGAACGACCAGTGTCTTTGCCGAGCGCACTACGGGTGGTTATTTCCTTGACTTCACGTTAAAGCGCGACGAGTTGGCGCGTTACGGGCTGACGATTGACGCCGCCAATGACGTACTGATGTCAGCCATCGGAGGAGAGCCGGTAACCACGACGGTCGAAGGTCGCGAACGATACCCGGTGAACGTACGCTATCTGCGAGACTACCGCAGCGATCTCGAAGCGCTCAGGCGCGTGTTAGTTTCCACTCCCTCTGGCGCGCAGATACCCATGGGACAAATCGCCGACATCACGGTTAAGACCGGACCCGGCATGATCCGCGATGAAAATGGGCGACTCAGCGGCTACGTCTACGTGGATGTATCCGGCCGCGACATTGGCAGCTACGTGGAGGAGGCAAAGCGGGTGGTGGCAGAGAAGATCAGCGTGCCTGCCGGCTACCAACTGGTCTGGAGCGGCCAGTATGAGTCGATGGAGCGCGTGAAAGAGCGGCTGAAGATCGTGTTGCCCATTACGTTGCTCATCGTATTTCTGTTGCTGTACTTCAACACCGGTTCGGTAACAAAGACCGCAATCATCCTCTCGGCGGTCCCGTTCTCGGCCATCGGCGCGGTTTGGCTGCTCTACCTGCTGAACTACAACATGAGCATCGCCGTGTGGGTGGGCTTGATCGCCTTGCTTGGGGTCGATGCCGAAACCGCTGTCTTCATGCTGCTCTATCTCGATCTCGCCTTCAACGATGCCATCCGCAAAGGAGAGATGCGCAATTGGGATGATCTGCGTGAGGCCATCGTCAACGGCGCCGTCAAACGGCTCCGTCCCAAAATTATGACTGTGGCATGCATGTTGTTCGGGTTACTGCCGCTGATGTGGTCGTCAGGAAGCGGGGCCGATGTGATGAAGAGAATCGCCGCACCCATGGTGGGTGGCATCATCACGTCTTTCCTGATGGAACTCGTGGTCTATCCACCCGTCTATGCCATTTGGAAGTGGAACTGGGAGGTCAAGCCAGCCCTGAAGAAAAACCCAGCAGGCTTACAACTCAATCCGGCAACCGAGGTAGCGCATGTTTAAGCCGCTGCTTACTGGTGCGGTCCTTGCCTTTGCAGCTCTTTGCCTACCGACTGCCGGCGCTCAAACAAAACCGGCTGCCACGGCGTCGCTGCAAGCGCCAGACCAATTCTCTGCCATCCACGACGTTCTGGATCGCACGGCGAACGACCTTCTTGCCGACGCGGTTCGGCGGATGGCCGATGCTGCCAATGACAGTCACGGAGGTGTTCCGCCTCGCTCGCCTGAATTGCTGGTCCGTGACTTCGATCAGGAATATCGCCCCAATCTGTCGATTGGCCTGTCATCGGCGCTGAAGCGGGTGGATCAGCTGCGCCCTTTGCTGATTCCAATCTTGGAGGATGAAGGTATCCCGCAAGAGATTGCTGCCGTTGTGGTCGTGGAGAGTGGCGGCAGAAGCAACGCACTGTCCCCCAAAGGCGCACTGGGACTTTGGCAGTTGATGCCTGACACCGCTCGCCGATATGGACTGGTCGTCACACCCTCAAGGGATGAGAGACTGGATGTCGAGCGGTCTACTCGCGCCGCCGCGCGTTATTTGCGCGATCTCTACCAGCAGTTTGGATCCTGGCCTCTTGCCCTCGCGGCTTATAACGCCGGCGAGCAGAGTGTTCAACGAGCAGTCGACCGCTCCGGCATAAGCGATTTCATTCAACTGAGCAGCCTGCGATTACTGCCACAGGAGACTCGTAACTATGTGCCGGCAGTTCTCTCAGCCATGCAGATGCTTGGCGTCACATATTTACCCGATGATTCGAGGCAGACGACAAAGCGAAGCGACCCTAACGGAGTTATCTTCGCGGTACCGGGTGCACAACCGTGAATTCCTGCGAATGTTCCTCTATGGCTCGCAAATGAAGAAAGTCAGACCTTAAAGCGCCGCAGGCTGCAGCTTCAGTCGGCGAAGCAACTGGGCGTTCGCAGCTACGATGATGGTAGAGAGACTCATCGCGACCGCGCCAACGCTCATGGGAAGATCGAGTCCCCAGCGGACGAAAAGACCGGCTGCGATCGGGATGGCGACAAGGTTATAGGCGGTTGCCCAAACCAGATTTTGGATCATCTTTCGGTAGGTAGCACGAGACAGTTCAATCGCTCCCACAACGTCCCGCGGATCGCTGCGCACGAGCACGATTCCGGCCGACTCGATCGCTACATCGGTTCCCGCGCCAATCGCGATGCCAACATCCGCGGTCGCCAGTGCTGGCGCGTCGTTCACGCCATCACCAACCATGGCGACCCTTTTCCCGCCGGACTGAAAACGTTTGACTGCCGAAGCCTTGTCAGCGGGAAGAACCTCGGCTGCGACCTCATCGATACCGATGCGACGGGCGACCGAATCGGCTACCGTCTTGGAATCTCCGGTGATCATTGCGACCCGGATACCAAGCTTATGAAGTTCCGTAACGGCTTCATGGGATTCGGGCCGAATCTCGTCCTCGACTGCGAAAGCGCCGAGCAGTTTCCCGTCTGCGACGACAGAGAGTACCGTCTTTCCCTCGGACGCCCAAGTCGCCGTCTGTTTTTCAACTTCTGGCAGGACGGTTACTTTCTCTTCGCTCAGAAGGCGAGGTCCGCCAATTTCGATCTTCTTGCCGTTCACCAACGCCTTTGCCCCGCGACCGGGTAGCGCTTCGAAGTTGGCAGCCTGCAATGTGGGCAGGTTTCGGCGCTTGGTTTCGGCCACAATGGCTTTCGCGAGCGGGTGTTCGGAGTCGACTTCTACGGCAGCAGCGAGAGAAAGCAAATCGCTTTCATTGCTGCCGGGCGCAGCCACGACTCCCGATACTGCAGGCGAACCCCTGGTGAGTGTCCCGGTCTTGTCGAAAATCACCATGTCCAGATTGCGGGCGCGTTCGAGCGCGAGTCTGTCCTTGACGAGAAGACCGTTCTGGGCTCCAAGTGACGTGGAGATTGCGATGACCAGCGGAATCGCCAGTCCCAAGGCGTGCGGGCAAGCAATGATGAGAACGGTGGCCGTCCTGATCAGGGCATGTTCTTTGTCCCCCGCAAGCCACCAGTAAGTGAATGTAATTGCCCCGGACGCGACCGCCACGTAGAAGAGAATTGCGGCGGCCCGGTCGGCAAGAGCTTGGGTGCGAGATCCAGAGGCCTGCGCAGCGGCAACCAGCCGCATGATGCCGGACAAAGCGGTTTGGTCTCCGACTGCCGTAATGCGGACTCGAAGACTTCCGCCACTGACGACCGTTCCCGCAATGACTTTGCCGCCTGGTACCTTCGAGACTGTCCGGGACTCACCGGTAATCATGGACTCGTCAACATCGGCGGATCCCTCGACGACTGCGCCATCCGCCGGGACGCGGGTGCCGGGCCGCACAAGGACAACGTCATCCAGGTGCAACTCGGAGATGGGAACCGTCTGGGTCTCGGCTCCGCTCACACGTTCGGCAGTGTCTGGGAGCAGCGCAGCGAGTGCATTGAGCGCGCCACGAGCCTGGGAAATGGCTTTCATTTCAAGCCAATGGCCGAGGACCATGATCGTAATCAGCGATGCGAGTTCCCACCAGACTTCAATCTCGAAGAGACCGAATGTTGCGGCGAGCGACGTCCCAAAGGCGACTATGATCGCCAGGCTGATGAGAGTCATCATGCCGGGCTTGCGGTCGGCAAGTTCTCGCCATGCCCCGCGGATGAAGACTAAGCCGCCATAAACGAAGACGACAGTTCCGAGGATTGCGGGGATGAACTGCGAGCCGGGGAAGGAGGGTGCGGTGTAACCCAGCCAGTGTTGAACGTCGCTCGACCAAAATACGACAGGAATCGTGAGAGCGAAACTCAGCCAGAATTTGTCACGAAACATCGCGACGGAGTGACCGGCGTGACGGTCATGGTCCCCGTGAGTGTCTGGCATCGTGTGACCGGCGTGCGGGTCGGCCGCTTTCCCGTGCGCCTTATTGTGGTCCATATACCCTCATTTTTGGAGGGTACATGCGATTGGCCCGGCGACGGTGGTCATTCTTGCACAGAAGTAATGGCACATCGATTGGTAACCTCCGTACCAGTGCGCTGCGCTGGCGATTTCCAGACGACGAAGAGGCAGTCCAGTGCGGAATGAGTCGCTGAAACCGGCCAATCAAAATTTGGCCTGCCGGCGAGCCAAGAGTTACGAACGACGGAGAGATCAAAATGACGAGTACAACAGTTGTAAAAGATCCTGTGTGCGGCATGGACGTAGAGACGGCTACAGCCGCTGGACAAACCGAGTACCAAGGGCAGACGTATTACTTCTGCGGCTCCAAGTGCAAAGAGAACTTCGATCTTAAGCCGGACCAATACTTGGGAAAGTCCGCGGGAACGCCAAAGAGCGGCCCTGGCTGCTGCGGCTAGATTCAACAACGTCGCAGGTGGGAGTCATAAGAACTGGTTTCTTTCTGCCGTCTTGGACTGCGCTGTTTGTCGCGTGGCCGGCTTTACCGCGGCCATTCTCAGAACGAGTGCCCTGACGGCGGCGTTTGGTTTGATTGAGCCGATCTCTATCGGCAGTCGATTTCAGAGCAAATGGGAGATGAAGAAATGAGAATGCCAAAGCTGCTGTTCGTATCGATTCTCGGCCTATTGCTGATGGGCTTTTACAGTGCACCTCTGCAGGCTCAGACCGCCACGCCAGGTTCCGGCATGGACATGAAGAGCATGAAAGCGCAAATGGAGCAGATCAGTGCGCAGATGGACCAGATACAGGCCCAGATGAAGGACACCATGACGAAAATGGCGGCCGCCGATGCCGCCATGAAGAGCCACATGGAGACTGAACAAGCCAGCATGAAGAGCCAGATGGAACTGCAGCAGGCGATCGTTAACTACTTGCAAGCTATGACGGATCACATGCAAACGATGAAGAAACACACGGGGACGATGGACGATCTGAAGAAGTGAGTCTGGCAGCATTTCGCATTCCCAAACAGCAGTCCGGGAGGAGGTCCCGTGCACGGAAATAGCATGCAGAGTTGGAACATGGGTGGCAATGTGGTTTGGATTTGTTTGTTCGGGGTAGTGCTGATCATCGCTCTCGCCCTGATATTCCGGGGACGCAAGTGAATTTCTGCTCCGGCGCCGGCGATGCATCTCAAGAACTTTTCGCCCATGGACGGTCTGGCCATCGGCATCACCTTATTCCTTCGCCGTGACGTAAACGTGATGTACAGACCTTCGAAAGGCCGCATTTTGCACTGCGAGACCGAACAGCCACTTTTAGCTAAGTGCCTGTAATCATTCATTTAGAGTAACTTCTGACTTGCGTGGGTCGGTCTTAAAATTCGCAGGGACGAAAGTCCTGTGGGGGTTCGATTCCCCCTCCCGGCACTAGATTTAAGCTCTTTTGGTTCAATCGGTTTGCGTCGACGGTTGGCGCTGTCGTAAAGCCCCGAACACTTCCCGAGATCGTCGATCTCGGTTAGGAAATGTAGGGGGTGCTCAGCAGGAGGTCGAGCGTCGGACTTTCTCTGGCGAACCGAAAGCGCAACGGACTGCCACGCCGCTATGAATCGGCTACACCGGAATGAAGAGCCTCTGGCTCCCTCGCACTGTGTTGGAAGCAGATTTTCTGGTTTCCATGCCCAAAATCAAGACCCCATCACCGGTCTGGTGTGACACTGAGCATGAAGAACATGTTCGGCGTACTACGGGCGCGAGATACGGTTGGCCAAAGAAAATTCTCCACTGGAAGTGCATTCAGGAGAGCATCCTCGATCTATGCGCCACCATCCCGGTCCACTTCGTTATAGCGGACGGTATTGTAGCGATGGAAGGAAACGGTCCCCTTAACGGCAGCCCACGTCCCATGGGAAATATCGTGCTTGCGGACGATCCAGTGGCGGCGGACGCTACCTGCACCCGATTGATGGGGCTTGAACCCGACCGCATCGCGCACATTCGGGAAGGCTCGAGATTCCTCGGCAACTCCTTTCCTGCGCTCCTCGATCAAGCTGGGGAAATTCCGACTCCTCCGTTGACTCCATTCCAAGTGGTTCCGGAGTTTCAATATCTCCGTGCGTCTTCACCCCTAAAATAGACGGACGTGCCCCGATAACTGGCGCATCGCGCAGCTGCTCGGCGAAATGCAGTTCCTCTGCCAACCAGGATGAGCTTTGCCAACGCCAGTGCGTTGAGAATCGCGAATCTGTGCGGCGCGTAGTTGACGCTGTGCTCGGCGAGAATTACAACCTAATAGACAGCAGAGAGAGATAATACGAACCCGAGATAGAAAGATAGGAAGAGATATTCCATTCCCCTCGAACGCCTTTGCTTCACGGTTCGCTTGGCGTCAATCACAGTCCTGCCTCCTCGCACGGGCGGTTGGAATTGTCGGCGTTATAGGGGTCATTTCAACCGGGGAGAGTTCGCATCCCTGCTCTAGGATGCAGGCGGTGGAGCCTCACCTGATGTGCCCTGCTGCTTGTAGGCGCTGACCAGCAACGCCACCGTGATCGCGACGTACAAGACACCGGTCACTCCCTCCAGAGCGGCCAGCATGCGGACCTCGCCGTAAAGCGGGACAACATCTCCGTATCCGATCGTCGAGAGGGTCACCAGGCTGAAGTACAGCAGTTCGCTTTGACGGTCCGCTAATGCGGCGTGGTTTTGCAGGATCGCCCCCGGGAAGAAGACATTAATGGCGGAGTAGAGAGCAAACCACTGCATCCCGAGCAAAAGGTAAATGCTGATCGCAGTGTAAAGGTGCTCGTCCTTAACACTGCGGGCATTCTTCAAATAGGAGAATAGGCCGACGACGGTAATTGCGAAGAAGACAGTCAGCAATCCCCATTTCGCGCCCACCAGGTACCGGTTGGCAACGAAAGTGTTTGCGATGGAGGCGATCACTGCACTCACCATGAGCGCGACTGACGGCCAAACCCAACTCTTAATTTCCGAAAGCCGGATGATCGCCAGGGTTACCGGCAGAAACATCAGAACCCCAAGGATTACCCGCCGGATATCACCGTGGTCGAGCACCGGATAGACGAGAATGATTAGGAGGAGTGATAACAGCAGGAATAAATCGGGTCGTGTTCTTGCTTTCTGCAGCATGAAAACCTTTCCAAATGTTCCGGCGTTTCGGCACGTCTACGGATAGCCGTCGCAAGTCTCAAAGGTAGATGTTGGAAACTGGCGGGGCGATGGGCGCATAAATAGCTACGTATGCTGACTTGCTCCTCTTCAACTTCGCTCCCGTGTGGCTCGATTTTCGGGGCTGCGAATCAGCCAAACCCTCGACATGAGAAAACTGACCAACACGCCCACAATGCTGCCGAAGAGCACTTCGGCAACCCTGTGCAACCCGCGTTCGAGTCCAACCTTGGTGGAGGCGCTAGCGAGACTGGCGGCAATGATGATCGCCGCGGTGATAGGGGCCTGCCGCCACATGGTCCTAACGCGTACCAGATAGGTGGAGATCAGGACCGTGACGGCAAGTGCAACAGGGACCATCCGGGGCTTGCCGCTGCCGAGCAAGAGGAAAACGAAACCAACGACACAGCCGACCACCACATTGATAATGCGGCTGCGAAACAGCTGGCGCGCCTGCTGCGGCTCAGGGTCGGAGGCGGCAACCAAAGAGGCAATCGCCCATATCGGACTGCTGTCGTGGAGGGCACCAAGAGTGAACCAGACAATGCTGCTGGCGATGAGAACGTTTATGGCAAACCGAACTCCGAGGAGGCGGTCGTAAGAAAGGCCGAGGCGCTGAGCGAGCGTCTCGGCTTTTCGTGAAAGTGATCGCGGCGCTGTCATTCGTGCGATTTGGGTGGGTTTCCCAGCAACCGGTACACCGTGGCCGTCTTGGTGGCACCCAGGTTGATGTACGCTTCGGCGGAGTACTGAAGTCCGATAAAGAAGGCTTCGGTACGGCGCAGAGCGTCGGGGCTGAGTTGGGAGCGGTCCTTGAATCTAAACTGGTAAGCAAACTCCCCGATGAGCGGACGGTGCTCGCCGCGGGTGCGCCAGATGGCCACGTTGGCCTTGCAGGTCAGGCCGTCGCCGAAGTCGAGCATGCCGATATCCTGGAGGACCTCCTCGACAATGGTGTTGCTGACCAGATGGATCTGTTCCTTCGGGGTCTTCCTGACCTTCGCAAGCGCGGGGAGTATGTCGATCAGAGCATCCATGTCCTCGATATTTTCGCGGCCCATTCCGATGGCGCCGCGATAGAACTGGACGATGTGGGAGTAGAGCAGACGGATGCCGCCAAGCTTCTCTTTCAGTGGCAAGGCCTGGACCTTGAACTTGACCCGGTGGTCGCCGAGGATGTTCGGCCGGACGTCGGTCTCGGCCGCCGTCTGCAATTCTCCACTCCTGTACTTGAAGACGATTTCGGGCTCGCCGATGGGGAAGCCGTCTTTGTAGGGGATGCGGCGGCGAAGAATGAAGGCGTTGTTGTAAAGGCGGAAGTCATCTGTGTCAATAAACAGCACTTCGCGGATCTTGACCGGCTGTTCGATGAAGCCTTCCGTCGTGTACTTCACGCCGAACTCTTTTGCGGGCTCCTTAAAGACCTTACCGAAGTCGAAGAAGCTTTCGCGCGAATGGAACTTGTTAGGCCGCAGAATGAGCTTGCAGCAGACATACTCCGGCGTATGGATGGGCATGCCATCGGCATACTGGCCCGGCCTGAGTTGGGGCACGCGTCCCACCCAGCTCGGGGTTACAGGCTCCCTCTTCGGTAGTTGTTTGCCGTCTTTTGTGCGGCTTGGTGCATTTGCTGTTGCGGTCGGCATAATCGCTCCTCAGTGGCGGATATCTATTGGTATGAATACTCTCTTCGGTTGATTTCAACACGCAAGGCGCGGCCGTCTGGAATCTCCAGACACTTTTACCGTCACCACGCGGTGAACGGCCTCGCCACCAGATTCGCGTTGAAGTATCGCGGTTCGTCCGTGACCTCCTGACCAACTACGACATGCCAAGGCCAGAGTCAGCTCCGGACAGCTTCAACCCGCACACCAGCGAATCTGGTCGGTTCACATCTGCTCTGGCAGCGAGAATTGTTCCTGCACATCTGCCGTGGGATTGTGCCAGCCACCGCGCGGCGCCAGTCGCTGGTCGAGTTCGATTGGTCCCCACGTGTTCGGTTCGTAGGCATGCAACGGAGATCCTTGCTTCAGTACTGGATCCACAATTCGCCACGCTTCCTCGACGTAGTCCTGCCGCGCGAAGAGTGTGGCGTCGCCGGCAATCGCATCGCCGAGCACTCGCTCATAAGCTTCCATTTCCTCGGGGCGAGGTTGGCGGCTCGCCAACATCTCCACCGTTTGGCCCGTCATTTGCTCGCCTGGGCCCATGACCATGGTGCCGATTGCGATAGCGATATCCGGGCTGATACGCAACCGCATATGGTTCGGCGATAGTTCGCTTTCCTTGATTACAGTAGGAGGCTTGCGAAAGCGGGCAAACACTTCCGTGCAGGTGAGCGGCAGGCATTTCCCCGCGCGAATATAGATCGGTACGCCCTTCCATCGCCATGAATTGATGTTCAGTCGCATTGCCGCAAACGTCTCCACTGTAGAGTTCGTGCCAACCCCCTTTTCGTCCAAATATCCGCGGAATTGGCCCCGCACCAGATCTCCCACTGCCAGCGGCGGGATGGCCTTGAGCACTTTCACCTTTTCATCGCGAATGGACTCGCTGTCGGTTCTGGCCGGAGGCTCCATGCACAGATTACTGAGCAACTGGAACAGGTGATTCTGGATAACATCACGAATCGTGCCGGTCTGATCGTAAAAGGCACCGCGGCCTTGCACGCCGAAGTCTTCGGCCATGGTTATCTGGATACTCGCAATGAAATTCCGGTTCCAGAATGCTTCCATGAATGCATTAGCGAAGCGAAAAACCAGCATGTTGTGGATCGGCTTCTTTCCGAGATAGTGATCGATACGGAAAACCTCGGTTTCTTTGAACGCGTTCAGCAACACCCGGTTGAGTTCTTGCGCGGACGCCAAGTCGTTGCCAAATGGCTTTTCCAACACAAGCCTCGCTCCGTCGCCGCAGCCCGACTGGACGAGTCCCTGCACCACGGTTTCAAAGAGGACGGGTGGAATCGCCAAGTAATGGGTTGGCCGCCGAGCGTCTTTCAGTTCACGGCGCAGGTTCTGAAAAGTTGCGGGATCCTTGTAGTCACCATCGACATAGCGCAACAGTCCGCTCAGCTTCTTGAAAGCTTGCGGATCAAGGCCGCCGCGTTTTTCCAGACTGTCCTTAGCCCGGGCGCGAAGCTGGTCGAGATTCCAACCAGCGTTGGCCACGCCGATGACCGGAACATCGAGGTTGCCTCGTTTGATCATCGCCTGCAGGGCGGGAAAGATCTTCTTGTAAGCCAGGTCGCCAGTAGCTCCGAAGAATACGAGTGCGTCGGAACGGACGTTAGCCATGTTTGTCTCCTTGACTACGGCGCAGCCGTTGTTGTCGAAGGCGGCCACTCGTCATCAGTCCGTTGCCAGGTTTTATCGGGGTTGTAGAGTTCCATGCTCTTTACGATATTCAGCGAATCCGGCCCCAGGTCCTTCTGGTACACGATGCCGTCGTAGTTCACGATGAACGTTTTGACGCCGGTGACGTGGTACTCGGAGGGCACGGCGACAAGAGCGAAGCCACCGATCATCACGCCTTCGATGACATAGTTGATGGCACCGTTGGGGGCATCCGGGCCCTGGCCCTTGAGGATCTTGAAGTAGTAGCCATGGAATCCGCCCTTGCCGGCGGTGTAGCCTTCGGCCAGCGCGTCGGCTACTGCTTCGCCGATGGGGCCGCCGGGAGTGCCATCAGCGTTCTTCCAGAACAAGCCATCCTGCTTGCCGGGCGTGCTAATGATCCTCTGCGCGTACTGGTTTACCCCGGAGTCGTCGTGGATTTCGGAGGCGTATTCAATCTGTGCGGACACGAAGCCGCGGCAGACGGTGATGGCGTTGAGTTCATTCTCGCCGATGCGGCGGAAGAGAATTTCCTGCTTTCCTTCCTTGGTGTTGAAGTACCACTTGCCGTTCTTCTTCACGATCGGAATCGGAGCAGGCCACTCTTCCGTACCAACAATGAGTGTGGCGCGGTTCGGGTTGGACTTGGCAATCTCGATCGAGTTTTTGGCCGCCGCCTCTTTGGCAAACGCTTGGGCGTTGTTCTTGTCTTCCACTTGGTCGCCGGAAGCAACGAGATCTTGGCCTTCGGGACCAAGAATCGCCAGCAACTCCGGCACGTTAAAGTTTCCCGCTGCTTTGATCAGCGCGTCGGCTGCTGCCTGAGGAGTATCGAAGCCCTTGGGACCGGTTGCCGCGCTTGTTGCAGCGGGCTGGGCTTGTGCCATGCTCACGACCGGCAACATACAGCACAGGCCCACCAGGACAAGAACGATCGTCGAAATTCGCTTTGTCGCAATCAACATTCTTGATTTCATAAGTTCCTCGCTCGTCATGATGTGCCTTCCTACCTGCGCCTTCCGCCGCCACCGCCGCCGCGGGAACCGCCACCTCCGCGAGAGCCGCTCATGCTGGAGGAGCCGCGTGAGCTGCTGGCGCGTGCTGAGCTACCGCTCATGCCGCTGCCCGCGCCGCCAAAAGCATTCTTGTTGGTGGAGCTGGGGGTGTTACGGACCTGCTGGTTGCCGACGCTGTTGGCACCGGTGGCGCGGTTCGAGCTCATGTTACCGGCGCTCGGACTGTTGCCACGGTTCGCCGTACCTGCGCTGGGTCCCGATCCACGGTTTGAACTCATGTTGCCTGCGCTCGCGCCGCGATTGCCAGCACCGCCTGCGGGCTGCTGGCGCGCTTGATTCTGACGCGCATTATTTTGGCGCGACTGCATGGAGTCGCCACGCGCTGTTCCGCCATATTTGTTCGCGGTGGCGCGGTCAGAGTATGGCGCTCCGCCACGATGTTGCGGGTTGTGCTGCCAGTTGCTGTTGCCGCCGTTGACCCGATTTCCACCGTTGACGTTCTGCCGGTTGCTGTTGTTGACGAAGTTATTGTTGTTGTTGATAGTGATGTTGTTATTGCCGCCGCCCCATCCGCAGTTGTAACCCCATCCGCCGCCCCACATCGCTCCCATCGCAACACCGACACCAAAAGAAATCGCCATGCCAGCGGCGTAATAGCCCGGCGGCGGATAGGCGATCGGGGGGTAGGCATAAACGGGCGCACCGTACACGACCGTTGGGTTGTAGCTCGGCACATAGACAACCGTTGGACTCGCCTGCTCCACCACGATGACCTGTGTGCTTGCGACGGACTTCGTTTCCACCTTCACCTGGTCGGACGATTTCAGATTTCCGGCATCTTTTGCCTTCTTGCGCATGCGCTGGACCGCGTCCATCATATCGTTCTGTTGTGCGAGGAAGGCGTTGCCAAGGTCGGTCGTCCACTTGATGTTCTCGGACAGTAGCTTGACGACGTCGGGCAGTGCGGCGAGCGACTGGATGCTGGGATCCCAGTCCTGCTTCTTTACCGCGTCAGCCAGCGCTTTCTCTTTCAGGCCCTTGTTCTGAGCCAGCCATTGCTGCAACTGGACGACCTCTAGGGGGTATGTGGAAGCCACCAGCGTCTGGCTGAGCAACGGATCGGGGTAGAGCGCGATCGGCGCGACGAGTGAATCGAGCTGATCGGCCGGGATTTTGGCCGCCGCCTGCGCGGACGGAGCGTCGGGCAACTGAGTCTGAGCTGTCGCCGACGCCGGGCTGCAAGGCATCAGTACACCGATGCAGAGGATTGCCGTGAGTTCTCGAACGGCGTGAATTATCAAGTTTCTACTGAAACTGTGGTTGCTCTTCATCGTTACCGCCTCCGCGGTATTTCTCCGTATGTCTTAATGGGCACTTGGCGTTGCGCATGCGCTCAAGCTACCTCTGGGGTATATACGTGCTATTGCTTTTGCGCGATTGCTGACACTCAGGTAATGCACGTCGCACGCCAAACTGGAATGGAACGGCAGATACTATTAACTACCTTCACTTCAATAACTTGCCGAGGCGACGAACGGGAGCGTTCCAACGTATGTTTGAACGTCCTCCAAAACACCTCCAACATATTGGATTGACGGGGCCGAATCAGCAGCCTAAGCTCTTCTTATCCCCCAAAATGGCTCGGTCCCGTACTCTTGTACCCGCTGAGTCGCGGGAGTGCGCAGGATGAATCAAAAGAGTCTCAGTCCTTCAGGAGCCCGTCTGCTCGACATCGAACCTCCCACATCGTCAGAACAAGACTCGTCCGCCAGCGGTGAACATCTCAACCTGCAGCTCACGCCGGAGGACCGCTGGACATTGTTCGAGGACGCTCCTGATGCCATGCTGGCTTGTGACTCGAAGGGCCGCATCGTCGATCTGAATGTGCAATGCCTTCAGATGTTTGGCTATGACCGGGAGGAGTTGATCGGCGCGCAGATAGAAACACTCATACCGAATCGATTCCGAACCGCTCATGTCGATCGGCGCAAGGGATATGTATCGGAACCCGGCGGCCAGCCCATGATTGCCGCACGCGATATCTGGGGGATGCATAAAAATGGCAGCGAATTGGCGGTCGAAGTCGGTTTGCGTGCCGTGCAGTCCGGTGCTCACAAACTGATAATCGGCATAGTTCGCGATCGCACTGAGCGAACGCTCGCCGCGCAACAGTTGCTGAAGCAGGCGGAATTTGAAAGGACAATGTCGGCGCTGTCGGCGACTTTCATCAATCTCTCCCCAGAACGTGTGGATGGAGAGATTGCGAATGGGCTGAAGATCCTCGCGGAAATATTGGGGGGCGATCGTTCCAGCATAGGCTTTGTCCAGGCCAACTCGGAGGAGATCCTCATCACCCATGCGTGGACTCGTGGGGGATTTCCAGAGTATTCAAAGGGATTTTTGCACATCTTAATGCCGTGGCTTTCACGACGCATAAAGATGGGGGAAACGGTAATTGCGAACGCGCCAGAAGATTTACCCGCCGAGGCACGCTTAGAAAGAGAGTTCATGGAGTCGCAGGGAATCAAGTCATCGTTGGTCGTCCCCTTGCGGGTTGGCGGCCGGGTGGTAGGAGTACTGTCCTGTAGCAGCATGCGTGATCCGCAGCGATGGGACGCTGTGAAGATCTCGCGCCTCCAGGCTATCGCCGAAGTGTTCGCGAACGCCCTCATGCGGAAGCAAGTGGACGAAAAGTTGCAAACCGCCTACGCTGAGATTCAGCGATTGAAGGAACAGGTCGAGCAGGAAAACAGTTACTTACGGCAAGAGATCAAGCTTGAGTACAGCCACAAAATTGTCGTAGGCAATAGTGCGGCAATGCGTGCTGTTTTGAAGAAGGCGGAGCAGGTTGCTGGCACAGATTCTACAGTCCTGGTTCTTGGCGAAACTGGGACGGGCAAAGAGCTTGTCGCGAGAACCATCCACGAGATGAGCGGACGCAACAGGCGGGTGATGGTCAAGACCAACTGTGCGGCACTTCCGGGGACTTTGATCGAAAGCGAACTTTTTGGTCGTGAGAAGGGGGCTTACACCGGAGCTCTCGCCAGAGAGATCGGAAGATTTGAGCTGGCTGACCAGTCAACAATATTCCTGGATGAAATTGGAGAACTCCCTCCTGAAGTGCAAGCCAAGCTCTTGCGGGTTCTGCAGGAGGGCGAGTTCGAACGTCTAGGCAGCGCAAAAACGATCAAGGTAAACGTGCGAGTGATTGCGGCCACCAGTCGAGACCTGCCAGCCATGGTGAGGGAAGGCAAATTCCGTCCCGATCTCTTCTACCGGCTCAACGTTTTTCCGATCGTGGTTCCTCCCCTGAGGGACCGCCTGGAGGATATTCCCGCGCTGGTTTGGCACATTCTGGGAGAATTTGGCACCCGATTTGGAAGAAACTTCGACGGAGTGCAGGCCAGCACGATGCGGAAATTTCAGAAGTACGCGTGGCCTGGGAACGTGCGCGAGCTTCGCAATGTCATTGAACGAAGCCTCATTCTCACCACTGGGCCTATTTTCAAGGCAGAAATACCTGAAGCCGAGGAGAAACCTGCACCCAAGATGCGCCGTCTTGGCGAAGTTGAATCGGAGCATTTTCACAGAGTGCTGCAGGCAACTGACTGGCGTATCCGAGGAAAAGGAGGCGCTGCAGAAATCTTAGGGTTAAAGCCGACGACTCTTGAGGCCAGAATGAAGAAGCTCAAGATTATCCGGCCCAGCTAGTTCGCTGGCCAATCGGAAACTCCAACCTATTGGAGAAAAACTCCAAACTCCACTGTTCTGCGGACAGTCCGTTGCTTCCGACTACGTCCCTCTCTCGCAAGCATCTCAATCCATTCTTATAACTTAGCTCTTCCGACCAGGGTTGGCCGCGGTTTGGCCACTGCCCTGCACTACCAAGTCGTCGATATTGGTTTGCACGGCGCGTTCTCCTTCGCATCACCGCGATGGGAACCTGCCTGGCTGAGAGCTATTTCACCGGACGGGAGCGAAATGATTATCGAACAGCTGACCATTTGTGCACCGAAGGGAAAACGCCAAGAAGTCGGCAAAGCCCTCATTTCGCTGTCCGGGCCCGCACAGGTTCAACGGGGATGCCTGACATGTCGGTTGCTACAAAGCTGGCAAAACCCGGACGAGCTTGTGCTGGAAGCGAATTGGGAGACCCTAGACGACCTGACCCGTCACCTTCAATCGGACAACTACAAAAGGCTGCTGCTCTTGATGGAGCTGAGTCCTATTCCGCCGGTCCTCGAGTTCTGGACTGTACAGGAAGTTAGTGGATTGGAGCTGGTGCAAACGGCTCGAGGTGTCTCAGCTTGAACGCGCTTCGCCCTGATTAAGCAATGTTCTACATGGCAACGCAAAAGGAGAAATCAAGATGAGCACGGCTACGATGACGCACTGCGCACGACAGGCTGAAGGAGAAGTGAATATGACTGATCCAAATGCAAATCTTCCCAAAGGCAAACAGACGGTGCTGGGACTCTATGTAACCGCCAAGGAAGCCTATGAGAAGTGGAAAGCCGAGCCTGACAAAGTCAAGATCATCGATGTCCGCACTCCTGAGGAATACCTCTTTGTCGGTCATCCCACGATGGCGTGGAAGATTCCCGTTGCCATCCAGATTTATGAGTGGGACAACGAAAAACAGAATTTCCCGATGAAGCCCCTCCCGGACTTCGTCTCGCGGTGTAGAGAAGTCGCCAGCCCTGATGACACGCTCATGCTCATGTGCCGATCCGGTGGTCGCAGTGCCATCGCGGTCAACCTGCTGGCCCAAGCGGGCTTCAAGCATGTCTACAACATCGTGGACGGCATGGAAGGAGATGTAAATGCGGACTCTGACAGTGTGGCTCAGGCCCAGCCATTGAAGGACGGCTGGAAGAACTCGGGATGTCCGTGGACCAAGAAGCTCACACCGGAGCGGATGGTGCTTCCTAAACGCCAGGGGTGAACTGGTGAAACCGAGCTCCGTTCCCCGACTCTCGAGTTCCGGACTGCACCAGAACTTGATGGATTGGAGCTGGCGCAAAAAGTTTGAGGTTTATCAGTGTAAGCGCATTGCACGATTAAAAAGTTTTCCCTCATAACGAGGCACAAGGAGAAATCAAGATGAGCACAGCAACTATGACGCAACCCGAAACGCACATCAAGGTTGATAACGAAAGGGTCGATCGGCTGAAAGAGCAGCACATGAGCACGCCCCAGGGGATCGACAACGAGCGGGTCCGGATCATGGCAGAGGTTTACGAGGACACCGCGGGCTACCAGCAGATCATCCGTAGAGCCAAGTTCTTCGAGCAAGTGATCGAGAAGAAGAAGCTGTACATTGACGAGAACCTAATCGTCGGCAGCATGGCGAGCACCGTCAACGGCGTCTACACGTACCCGGAATGGAACGTGCAGTGGATGAAAGAAGAGAAGACGGTCGAGAACTCGAAGACCCCAGAAGAACGGAAGGCGAACCAGTGGGCGCTCGAGTACTGGGACAAGTGGGCACTGCGGCCGCGGGCCGACGAGATCTTCATCAAGAAGTACGGCTATGACCCGGCCCCGGTCTACCAGGCAGGTCTCGTGGCCGAGTTCATGTCCTGGCCGGGCGGCGGCGGCAACCTGAACTACCCCCGGGTTTACAACGAGGGGCTCGCGAGCATCATCAAGGATGTCGCGGAGCGCCAGATGGCCCTCGACCTGCGGCTGCCGAACGCCTCGAAGTTCTACTTCTACGAGGCTTGCCTGATCACAATGAAGGCCATCATCCGGCTGGCGCACCGCTATGCCGAGCTGGCCCGCGAGATGGCGGCGAAGGAGAAGAATGCCGAACGCAAGCAGGAACTGCTCGATATCGCGGAGGTTTGCGAATGGGTCCCCGAGCACCCCGCCCGGAACCTGCGGGAGGCCATCCAGTGCCACTTCCTGTGTCACATCTGCGCGGAGATTGAGCAGGTCGGTTGCGGCTACTCGGAGGCCTACCTAGGGCAGAACCTCGAGCCGTTCTACCAGCGTGACAAGGCGGCGGGCCTGGTCGGCCCGGAGGAAGCGACCTACCTGCTGAAGCTCTTGTTCATCAAGTTGAACGAGATCGGTTACTACTACGGGCAGAAGGTCGCGCTCCAGAACTCTGCCGACCTCGGCCAGAGCATCACCCTCGGCGGCTTCACCGAGGACGGGGAAGACGCCACCGCGGAGATGGACTACCTGATCCTCGATGCGGCGAAGTACCTGAAACTGCCGCAGCCACCGCTGTCCTGCTGCTACACGGAGAAGATGAGCGGTAGGTTCCTGGAGAAGGTCCTCGACGTCATCGACACCGGCGTCGGCATGCCTCAGTTCGTTAACGGCGACGTGATGATCAAGCGCGCCCTGAACCTCTTCGCGAACAGCAAGAAGGGCATCACGCTCGAAAAAGCCAGGCGCACTTGTGTGGGTGCTTGCGTGGGGAGCTACATTCCGTATGAGACCGGGCACCCCGTGGAAGGGCAGCCGAACCTTGGGAAAATCCTCGAGCTGACGATGAACGACGGTTTCGATCCCCGCACCAAAAAGCAGCTCGGACCCAGGAGCGGAGATCCGGAGACCTTCAAAAACTTCGAAGAACTGTACGCAGCCTTCGAGCAGCAGCTCCAGTTCTGCGAGGACACGCTCCGCAAGGAGGCCTGGATCGCCAGCATCCTGTGCGCCGAGTACCTGCCCGTCACATGGCGCTCCATCCTGACCGGGGGCTGCATCGAGAGCGGTACCGAGGTTTGGAACGGCGGGGCCAACTACTACACGGTCGCGCAGATCGTCGTGGGTGGCGTCGACGCAGCCAACGGGCTGCTGGCCGTAAAGCACCTGGTCTTCGACGAAAAGAAGCTGACTATGGCCGAACTCAAGCAGGCCCTGGCCGCCAACTTCGAGGGCAAGTACGAGAGCGTTCGGAAGCTGTGCTACGAAGCCCCAAAACACGGTAACGACATCCCGGAGGTCAACCGGTTCGTTCGCAGGGTGTACAGCTCCATCTTCCAGGCCTTCCAGAATGTGGATGGGGGCGGCAATTACATCAGCCGGGACATCCAGTCGGCGCCGGACGCCTACACGAAGAGCATCCACAACATGATGGGTCTCGTGACGGGAGCTCTGCCGACCGGAAAGAGGGCTGGAGTGGCGCTCACCGACGGCAGTCTGTCTGCCATGCCCGGAACCGACGTCCAGGGGCCGACCGCGTTGGCGATGTCCGCAGCGAAGAGCCAGGACTCCATCAAGTACACCGCGACTCACATGAACATGAAGCTCCCACCGAACCAGCTCAAGACCCGCAAGGGCCGGGAGACCCTGCTGAACCTCATCAAGACCTACATGGACAACGATGGCTACCACATCCAGTTCAACGTGCTGGACACCGCGACACTCAGGGACGCGCAGAAGCACCCGGAGAACTACCGCGACCTCGTCGTGAGGGTGGCGGGCTTCAGCGCTTTCTTCACCAGACTGCACCCGGGCGTCCAGGACGAGATCATTGCCCGCACCGAGCAAGAGTTCGGCAGGTGCTGACCTCAACTTAACCGGTACGGCGTGGCACTCCCGTCACGCCGTACCGGAATTTCCTCCTTGGACGCCACGGCCTGGAAGGTCGGGAAGCAATGAATACCTACGCAAGACGCATTAATACGAGAGGCAAATCATGTCTACAGAAATAGGTCATGGCAGTTTCCTCAGACGCATTGCTATCAATGTGGGAGCCGGCTACGTTCCAGGGCTGAATGCCGTGATTATGGGAGCGGCTCTGGCAGCGGGCAGACTGGGATGGGAGATGGTCGGCATCCGGGATGGGTTTGATGGTTTGCTGCATCCGGACCGCTACCCCGATGGCGGACTCGTCACGCTTGACGCTCAACTGATCGAGAACCTGGATCCGGCCGGCTCGGGTGTCCTGGGGCAATCGCTCCGGGTCGATCCGTTCCACGTCCGCCAGGTGACGGAAGACGGCATGGTCGAAGAAGTGGACATGTCCGATCAGTTGTTGCAAAGGCTGAAGGTAGAAAACATTGATGGATTGATTTCTGTGGTTGGCGGCCGGGGGCTGAGTATTCTCTACAAGCTCCACCGCAAAGGGCTGAATGTGGTGTGCGTTCCAAGGTCGATCGAGAATGACATCGCCGCCACGATGGTGTCCTTTGGCTTCAACAGCGCACTGAGCTTCACCGTCGAGATGCTGGACCGGGTTCGTCAGGCGGCACAGTCCGCCCGCAAGATCGGAGTGGTGGAGGTCCTCGGAGAACAGGCCGGGTGGCTGGCGCTGCAGGCCGGCATCGCAGCGCGGGCCGACGCGGTGCTGATTCCCGAGATTCCCTGCGATCTGAGAAAGGTCGCGACAAGGTTGAAGGAAAAGGTGACACCCAAGAGGCCTTATGGGCTGGTAGTGGTGGCCGAAGGGGCGAAGTTCGTCGATGACGCCCAAACGCAGGCGGATAAACCATCCGTCGATCCCTTAAAAGCTTCCCTCTCGCCACTCGCGACGGGTGAGGCCAGCGAGCACGTCATTCAGCAGTCGGGTCGTGCGGCCGAAACTGTGGCGAACAAGCTACAGCTGCTGATCGCTGAGGAAACTTACCCCCTCGTCTTGGGTCCCTGGGTCAGGGGCGGTGCTCCAACTGCAGTCGACCGCCAACTCGGTCTGGGTTACGGGGCTGGGGCTGTACGGGCAATGCGATCTGGCAAATACGGAGTAATGATGGCCTTTGCTCCGCCCGACATTCAATACGTACCGCTCTCGGAAGCGATCAACAAAGTCAGAACAGTGCCTGCGGATAGCGAGTTCATCAAGATCGCCCAATCCCTCGGCATCTGCCTCGGGAGGGAGCTGTGAACAATCAAGCCAACAACTCATCCGCTCCGACCGGAACAGTCCTGAACATCCAGCGCTATTGCAGCCACGACGGTCCCGGCATCCGCACCACCGTTTTCCTGAAGGGATGCTCGCTGCGTTGCAAATGGTGCGGCAATCCCGAGAGCATCCGTCAGAAGCCGGAACTGGCGTATGACCCTAAGCTGTGTACCGGCAGGAAGGAATGTGGCGCGTGTTTGAAGCCTCCCTGTCCGGAAGGCGCCTTCTATGTCGTCGACGGTCCCGATGACAAGATCCTTGTCAACTGGGACCTGGCCAGCAATTGTGGCGAAGAGACGGTTGCGGTTTGCCCGACGAAGGCGCTGTATCTCTTCGGAGAACGAATGACTGTCGACCAGGTACTGGATGAAGTGGAGAAGGACAGTTCCTTCTACCGCACAACCGGCGGCGGGATGACGCTGAGCGGTGGCGAATGCCTGCTGCAGCCCGACTTCAGTGCAGCGCTATTGAAGGGCGCGCACGATCGCGGCTTCAACACTGCGATTGAGACTGCATGTAACGTGCCTTGGCGCTTCCTGGAACAGGCCCTGCCCCACGTCGATACCATGCTCCACGACCACAAGATGACGATCCCGGAGCGGCACAAGAAGTGGGTCGGCGTGGACAACAAGCGGATCCTGGAGAACTTCAAAAAAGCTTACGAGACTTTTCCTGAAATAGACTTCATCGCACGCACGCCGCTGATTCCCGGCATCAATGCCGACGAAGAGCACATCCGTGCGGTCCTGGCTTTCATTCGCCCCTACAAGAACGTAATCGACTACGAGTTGTTGCCCTATCACCGCTTCGGGCTAGGCAAGTACCAGTTCCTTGGCTGGGTGTACGAACTGGAAGACTACAAGTCGCCCAGTCCTGAATTGGTGGCGCACTTGCAGGCGATCATCGACGAAGTTTTCGGCCGCAATGTTCAGAAAGCGGCGGTCACAACATAGGAGTGGCCTGAATTATGAGGGTTTGGAAGGCGGACAATCGATGAGCAATGCTGAATACTCGGAAGACATCTACGAGCGGCTCGTGGATGCGATGGATGCGCTTCCCCATGGATTTGCAAGAACACCCTCCCGAGCGGAACTACGCCTGATCAAAAAGGCTTTCACCCCCGAAGAGGTCTGGCTCGCCGGACAACTGACGCGCTTTCCCCAAACTGCTGCTGAAATCGCGAAGCGAGTTGGTCGTGACGAAGCACAGGTTAGAGAGACGCTAGAGAGCCTGATTCCTAAACGCCTAGTCCGTCTGGACTCGCCCGGGATGGCGGCACCCGGCCTCGCGCCTACGGTCGTGGGCGAGAAACGATACCGGTTGGGGCCGTTCCTGGTTGGCTGGTACGAAGCCAACATGCGGCTGCTAGACAAGGAATTTGCTGAGCTTTTCGAGCAGTATGTGATTGAAGGTGGTGGTGAGCGGATCTTTTCGCCACGGCCCGGCGTGCTCGGCGTTGTTCCGGTGCGAGGCTCGCTCAAGCCTGAGCTGATGAAGACGATGGAGCCCCATCTGAACATCGACGGTCATTTCCAACGGCACGAACGCTTCCTCGTCATTGACTGCGTCTGCAAACGGGAAAAAGAGTTGTTGCACGGCCACAGCTGCAAGCAGCCAATGAAGCGTTGTGGATTCGTCGGACTGCCGCCGCAAACCCCGCTCGGGGAAAACGTGCTGAACGCGGAGGACGCGTCCAAGCTCCTTGCCGAGCTCGAGCAGATGGGGCACGTTCACCTCGCGTTCTATGGATTCACTATGTCAGCCGAGTCTCCTCAGTTCGTGGGTACGTGCAACTGCTGCGATTGTTGCTGTGGCGTTTTCCAGGGCAAGACTCTCGCCGGGCTGGAAGAAGGGCCACAGCGATCGAACTACCGCGCCGTCATCGACTCAGAGGCGTGCATTGCCTGCGGCGTCTGCCAGGAGCGTTGCCCAGTTGATGCCATCGCCGACGACGAGAATTGCAAGTCTAAGGTCGAGCGGGCGAAGTGCATCGGGTGTGGAGTATGCGTGATTGCATGCACGACTGAGGCAATCAACATGGTGCCGGTGTCCGCGGAAGAGTGGTTCCATGTTCCGTCGAGCATGTCGGAATGGGAAGAGATGCGGCTGCAGAACCTGGCAGCGACGAAGTAGATGTGCGGCACGACTGACGTGAATTAGTAAAACGAGTTCCGACTATTCGTGATAGACGGTCGAGATTTGACCTTTAATCCAGCGACCAAAAGATGATCATCGACGAGGCCTCTGGTCGCAGTAGCAAGATAGCCATACCGGTTTATTGATCGTTTGAATGGAGACAAATCATGAAAGTCATCATTGTTGGTGGAGTGGCGGGCGGTGCGTCTTGTGCGGCAAGACTGCGCAGGTTGGATGAAAAAGCAGAGATCATCATGGTCGAACGCGGACCGTACGTCTCGTATGCGAACTGCGGACTGCCTTACCACGTCGGCGGCGTGATTCCCAAGGAATCGAGCCTGCTGGTAGCGAGCGTGCAGCTCTTCCGCGCGCACTTCGCGATCGATGCGAGGACGGACTGCGAGGCAATCGCCATCTCGCCAAAGAAGAAAACGGTAGACCTGCGCAATGTCACAACCGGCGAGGTCACGACTGAGACGTACGACAAACTGGTGCTTTCACCCGGGGCGCCTTCCGTACGTCCGCCGCTGCCGGGCATCGATCTGCCCGGGATCTTCCATGTCCGCACCGTGCCGGACGCCAGGGCGGTTCGCGAGTGGGTGGAACGCGGCACGACTTTCCTGACGGGGATGTCCAACTATTCGGGCATCCAGATGGTGAAGCCTGTTCGCCATGCGGTAGTGGTCGGCGGTGGCTTCATCGGCCTCGAAATGGCCGAAAACCTGGTCCATCTCGGCTTCAACGTGACTCTCGTCGAGATGCTCGATCAGGTCCTCGCTCCCATGGACCGCGAGATGGCCAATCTTGTCGAAGGACATCTAACGAGAAACGGCGTGAACCTGGCGCTCGATGACGGGGTCGCCGGATTCACACAACTGGATGGCGGCGCGCTGGAAGTGCAAACGAAGTCAGGCAAGAAGTATCCGGCCGACGTCGTGATCCTCGCGCTCGGCGTTCGTCCCGACACGACGCTGGCTAAGGCGGCGGGGCTCGAAATCGGCGAACGCGGAGGTATCCGCGTAGACGAGCACATGCGGACCAGCGACCCGGACATCTTCGCCGTCGGCGACGCCGTTGAGGTAAAGGACTTCGGCACCGGACAGTGGAGTCTCATTGCGCTGGCTGGCCCGGCGAACCGCCAGGGCCGCATCGCGGCCGACGTTATTGCCGGACGTGATTCCCGCTACCGTGGCACGCAGGGTACCTCGATCATCGGGCTCTTCGACGGTGCTGCGGCCTGGACCGGAGTCAGCGAGAAGACCCTGAAGCGTATCGGCGATACCGACTACGAAAAGATCTATCTATTCCCCAACTCCCACGCCGGGTACTATCCGGGCGCGAAGTTCATCGCCATGAAGTTTATTTTCCGGAAGTCCAACGGGAAAGTTCTCGGAGCGCAGGCGCTTGGCAGGGACGGCCCCGCGGTGGACAAGCGGATCAGCGCTTTGGCTATGGCCATCCAGATGGGCGCGACGGTTTACGACCTAGAAGAATCCGAGCTTTGCTACGCCCCGCAATTTGGCAGTGCGAAGGATCCGGTGAACTTCGCCGGAATGGTCGCCGCGGATGTGCTTCATGGCGACATGCCGCTCACACACTGGGATTCCGCTGACACTGCATTTCTGCTGGACGTGCGCGAGCCGGCGGAATTGGTCGTCGAAAGCGTGCCGGGAGCGGTCAACATCCCGATGGGCCAGTTGCGCTCGCGTCTCGGCGAACTCCCCCGCGACCGCGAGATCCACGTCATTTGTCGGTCTGCTCAGCGCGCCTACTACGCGACGCGCATCCTTTTGCAGAACGGATTCAAGGCGCGAACCATTTCCGGCGGCATGTTGTCACGGGCGATGCTCACCGTGGATTTGAAGTCATTGCAAACGAAGAACGCCGGATAAGCAGAGCACCCGAACTTTGAGACATACGAGGGCGCAAAGCTGAGCAACGCAGGAGCAAAGATGCCGCAACCGGAGCTCAATTTGGTCGACATGCAGGCGCTGGACAGCAACAAACTGGCTGCCGACCGGACGCTCATGGCCTGGGTTCGAACAGCTCTTTCGATGATCGGCTTCGGGTTTTTCATCTACGAGTTGTTTCAGGTCATTCAGCAGCAGAGTACCGTAGCCGCCTTGAGGCAGCAGGCCCCGCGGAACCTGGGACTCACGCTCACCGGCCTTGGAACCGTTGTCGCCGTGGTCGCGGCGATTCAACACTGGAGTTACGTGGGGAGCTTAAGGACAGATAGGCCTTACAAGCCCTGGAACCTGACCTTCATCGTGGCGTGGCTGACAGCGATTGTGGGGGCGATGATGTTCGGAAGCATCTTGCTCCGCTCCGGTCCCTTCGGGTAATTCGAGGAAACAGACTATGTCAATTATGACTTGGTTCAACATCACGGTGGTGGTTTTCACCGTGGCAAACCTGATGGCCGGGGGGCTAGAGTGCGATTTGAAAGATGCGCTCAAGTGGCTGCGAAGCCCCAAACTCCTCGTGCCGAGCCTGCTTTGGGGCTGGGTGGTCGGGCCGGCCCTTGCCTGGCTGATCATCCTCGTCCTACCGCTGTCAGAGGGGCATGCCGCCGGGCTGATGTTGACCAGTCTGGCCCCGATCGCGCCGTTTCTGCCGCTGGCTGCGTCAAAGGCCCGTGGCGACATGACCTTCACCGGTGCCTACATCCTGCTGGGGACCGTCGTCACGGTCGTGTTGATGCCGCTGATGGCACCGATGCTGATCAAGGGGCTGACCTTGAGCACCTGGCCGCTCGCGAAACCGCTCATCATATTAGTGCTGATTCCGTTGCTGATTGGCATAGCGATCCGGCATTACATGCCGGCTGTGGCCGCCAAGATATTCAAGCCGGTCAAGAAAACCGGCGGCATCTTTCTGATGCTCTGCTTGCTGACGTGCCTGTGGATCTACGGCAATCAAATGCTCGCTACCGTGGGCAGCTTTGCGCCTGGAGCATGGGTCATATTCATGGTCGTGATGGCTGTGGTGCCGTATGTGATCGGCTTCGGCCTGAAACAGAATCAGCGCAGCGTCATGGCGATTGGCCAGAGCTCGCGGAACATTTCGGCCGGGTTCGTGGCGTTCTATGGCATTACAAACCCGCCCGAGGGGATGTTCTTGATGGTTTTGCTGGTGGTCCCGCTGCACGTCATCATCGGGTTGCTGGCAGTGCCGCCTATATTCGCCAAGCTGGCGGCCCGGACCGCTGTCGGAGATCAGGCATGAACTATTCCAAGACCCACTCCAGCATGCTCCGCCGTTATCTCCCAATTCTGGACTGGGGGGCCAGATATAACAGCACGACCTTCGCCAACGACCTGATCGTTGCAGCGATTGTCACCGTCATGCTGATCCCGCAGTCTCTGGCCTACGCCATGCTCGTGGGACTGCCTCCGCAGGTCGGACTGTATGCCTCCATCGCGCCGCTGGTGCTCTACGCAATTTTCGGCACCTCGCGTGCACTCGCGGTTGGTCCGGTGGCGGTGGCCAGCCTCATGACTGCGGCCGCTGCTTCAACGGTCGCGTCCCAGGGAACGCCGGAGTATCTCGCGGCAGCCATCGCTCTCGCCGTGCTTTCGGGGCTGCTACTGCTGGCCATGGGATTGTTACGGTTGGGGTTTCTGGCGAATTTTCTCAGCCACCCCGTTATCTCGGGCTTCATTACCGCCTCGGGCATCCAGATCGCCGCCGGCCAACTCGCACCCGTGCTCGGCATCCACGCGGAAGGCGAGAACTTCGTGGACCTGTTGAAATCGATGTGGCCCAATCTCCGGCACATAAATCCGTACACAGCTGCGATCGGGTTTGGTTCGCTTGCGTTTCTCTTCTGGGTGCGCCGCAGCCTCAAGCCTCTTCTGCGCCGCTTCGGGTTGGGTGAGCGCCCCGCGGATATCCTCGCGAAGGTTGGCCCGGTTCTGGCCATCGCTGCGACCACCACAGCAGTATGGGCATTGGGTCTCACCGAGCACGGCGTGAAGATCGTCGGCACGGTCCCCAAGGGTCTGCCGAAACTCGCATTGCCGCCTTTCGACATGGGTCTCTGGGCGAAGCTCATAGTCCCTGCCTTGCTGATTTCCATCGTTGGTTACGTGGAGTCTATCTCGGTCGCCCTTACGCTCGCAGCCAAGCGTCGCCAGCGTGTGGACCCTGACCAGGAACTGATTGCACTCGGCGCTGCCAACATCGGCGCGGCGATTTCAGGCGGGTTCCCCGTCACCGGCGGCTTTGCTCGTTCGGTGGTGAACTTCGAGGCTGGAGCCGAAACTCCCGCCGCCGGGGCTTTCACCGCAGTCGGCATCGCGCTCGCCACTCTGTTCCTTACACCGCTCTTGTTCTTCCTGCCGAACGCGACCCTGGCCGCGACCATCATCATCGCAGTGCTTTCGCTGGTCGATTTCGGCGCGCTCAAACGCACGTATGCTTACTCGAAGGCCGACTTTGCCGCGATGGCCGCCACTATTCTCCTCACCTTGTATGAGGGGGTAGAGGCAGGGCTCCTGGCTGGCGTGGGCCTCGCGATTTTCCTCCACCTCTACCGCACTTCCCGGCCGCACGTAGCGGTTGTGGGCCAAATTCCGGGGACGATGAATTTCCGCAATGTCGCCCGCCACAACGTGGTGACCGACCCGCAGATTCTGTCACTGCGAGTGGATGCAAGTCTCTATTTCCCGAACGCTCGCTTCATCGAGGACTACATCAACCAGGCGGTCGCCGCCAACCCGGCTGTGCGCCACGTCATTCTGGAATGCCCGGCAGTGAACACGATTGACTACTCGGCTCTCGAGAGCCTCGAAGCCATCAACCAGCGCCTCAAGGACGGCGGAATCACTCTGGATCTCTCCGAGGTGAAAGGCCCCATAATGGATGGCCTGAAACGGTCTCATTTGCTGCACGAGCTGACGGGCCAGGTCCACCTGACCCAGTTCGATGCCGTGGCCAGCATCAACCCGAGTCTGGCGCGAAGTACGCTGGAATCCGAGAGAGTGCCATTGGCCGAAAATGCATCCTTGGTCTGAAGTGGGATGGTCGGCGGCGTTGGCGCTGCTAGTGGCAGTTCTGGCTACGCAGCTCGCGGCTCAAACCCAGTCGCTACAAGGCTGGCCCGAAGTCGACACTTACTTCAACTTGAAGTCGGATGTGCGGGTCTCTTTCTTTGCCGCTGCAACTCGGGAGAACCGCCACGGGACGGATGCCGAGATTGGGCCCAATATCGACTTCTATTTCAAGCCCCTGGTGAAGCTGAAAAGGATCACTGTCTTCGAGTTGGATCCATCGAAGAGCCGGCTGTTGATGTTTCGGGCGGGATATCGATACATGCCCTCGACGAATGGGCCAACCGAGCATCGAGGCCTGCTGGAAGCGACAGCCAGGTACCCGCTCATCCGGGGCGTATTACTTTCGGATCGAAACCGGGTTGATTTGAGGTCTATCGACGGTGAACTTGCGTGGCGATATCGCAACCGGCTCACGGCAGAACGAACCCTCCCCCTGGGTTCCTATCACTTCACGCCCTACATCCGGGTTGAAGCTTACTACGACGGCAATTTTCACAAATGGAGCAGGACTGCCGAAAGTGTTGGCTGTATCTTTCCGTTCCGCAAGCGGTACGAACTCGAGCCATATTACGAACATCAAAACGAAACCGGAACTGCTCCCAATCGACAGGTCAATGCGTTGGGACTGGTGCTTAGCTTGTATTTCTAACGACGGTTGCGCTGGGTTGAAGTAGCCGTACTTACCCTGACGCCCGCCGCTCACAGGCTGCCACGAGGCTCCGTTTAGTGACAGTGCCGGATGTGCTTGATCACGAGGGCAATCCGAGGGCAATTGCCATTCCGAAGGCTTCCTAATGGTGACATTACGTTACTCTTTGCGCCGCGTAAGTCCATTAGATTCTGTGAATGGTGGCACTCATAACCCAAAGGTCGGTGGTTCAAATCCACCCCCCGCAACCAAACCCTCCCAGAACAACTTCTTCCAAGTCATTCTTTTCGTTCCAGTTGCGAGTTGAGCCACGATTTTCCATTTGCTAGTTGATCGCTGCGCTGCTGTTCGTGTTCTCAGTTTTGGGAACAATTGCGAACAGATCGCCATAGATCGCCTGTTCTAGGGCGAGCGCAGCACTTGCGTCGGCTTCTGCCGATGTGTGCTGTACACGTCGGCGGTGGTGCTCAGATTGGAATGTCCCAACAGCTTCTGAGCAAGTTTCAGATTGCCGGTACGGGCATTAATCAAGCTTGCTGCCGAGTGCCGAAAAGTGTGAAAACCAGCCGTCCTGGAACTCCGCGGAA
>DATBZX010000138.1:0-6041 GCA_036512955.1 Terriglobales bacterium | reverse complement strand
TTCTTTGCGTACTGCTCAAACCCGTTCGCCATCGCCAGTGTCTGCTGTTGCATCGCTCTACCAGCCCTCCGCCAAATTTCCTCTCAATCTAAACCGCAGATCGGTGGAAATCGAAGTACTTGTTCAGAGTCTCCTTAGGCGAATACGCGTTGCGGATATTATCGCGCGTGGTGTGACTTGCAGTCGCAGTAATGCGCAGGGGTTATAAATTTCTACGAAATGGAAAAGTTTGGTAACTCACAACCGCTCAATGCTTATAACTCCCATAGATATTTTCGATTCGTGTTCCAACACATAATCACGTTTTCGCTGCTCCTTATCAGGGTCCGCCGCCGTCTAATACCTAACCGGCGAGATACCTGAACAGGTAGATCGCAAACGACAACGAGTCGCGGGAGCCATGTGCAATGAGTTCAGGCAGCCAAAAATCCCGCGATCGCATCCCATATCACACCAGGAGAACACGATGAGACGTTTTGCAGCTTTGATTGTACTGTCCACTTTGATCGCGGCGACGGCATTTGCCGCTGATAGCGGTTCGGGAAAGATCTTCCTCGACAGTGCCGTGAAGGTAGGAGCGGCTGAACTTCCAGCGGGAGAATACAAGGTGACATGGACCGGTTCAGGAGCGAACGCCGAAGTTACGCTCACGCAGGGGAAGACTAAAGTGACCACTCCGGCAAAGTTGGTCGAAGTGAGTCGCAAGAGCGATGCCGTTTCCACGAAGAGCGAGAACGGCGCGCGGGTACTCACCGAAATCCAATTCCGCAACCAGACTCTGGTACTACACAACACTCCGAACCAGGTAGCTGGCCAGTAATCCTCTGATAGACTCGCAGCCTGGGCCCGATGCCTGGGCTGCGACGTAATTCAAACTTTAAGGAGATCCAATAGGAATGACGCGCTTTCTGACTATTCTGTGTGCACTCGCGATGCTGGTGGGTTCGGCTGTCGCACAAGTTCAAACCTGGAACATCGATCCCAATCACACTGCTGCGCAGTTCTCAGTCCGCCATATGGGGATCTCGACCGTCCGTGGTGCGTTCACCAAAGTGAGCGGAACTGCCCAATACGATCCATCCAATCCCAGCAAGACGTCCGTCGATGCCACCATCGAAGCTGCCTCGGTCGATACCCGTGTGTCCATGCGCGATGACGATCTGCGCAGCGACCACTATTTTGACGTAGCGAAATACCCCACGATCACGTTTAAATCAAAGTCGGTAGAAGCGGCAGGTGCCGGTAAGTTGAAGATCACCGGCGATTTGACGATCCATGGCACCACCAAGCAGGTCGTGCTGGATGTCGATGGCCCCAGCGCTGCGGCCAACGACCCGCGCGGCAATGCACACGTGGGAGCCTCGGCGAGCACCACGATCAAGCGAACCGACTTTGGCGTCGGTGGCGCGAACCCGATGGTCGGTGACGACATCACTATCACCATTGACGTCGAGTTGGTGCGTCCCGCGGCCGCAAAGTAGACTGAACAGTTTTAAGTCGTGCGGGGCCGTCCACGGGCCCCTTTTTGTTGCTTGCTACACTGAAATCGTGCGCCGACTCATCGTCAATGCCGACGACCTTGGAATGACAGCGGGCATCAATCGTGCCATCGTAGAAGGTGCTGAGCAGGGAATCATTACTTCCGCTACGCTCATGGCAACGTCGAAAGCGTTCGACGATGCGGTCAGAGTCGTAAACAGTCTCCAGGCCCACCAGTCCAAGTTCGGCGTAGGATGTCATGTCACATTGCTCGATGGGGAGACCATTCTGCCCCCGCAGCACGTGCGATCTCTGCTGGATCCCTCTGAAGATGGAAGAAGCGCACAACTGCGTGCCAGCCTGAACGCTTTTACCCGCAGTGCGTTAACTGGAAAATTGAATCCGGAGGAAATCGAGGCCGAAGCTGACGCACAATTCGGACGAATTCAAGCGGCCGGACTGGAGGTCAGCCACTTTGATTGCCACAAACATGCGCACATGCTTCCGGCGGTACTTCAGCCGTTGCTGCGAGCTGCAAAGGCGCGTGGAATTCGGGCCGTGCGAAACCCCTTTAGCAAGTTTCTTCCACTGCCGTTGGATCGACTGCTGCACCGCCCGAACTTGTGGACCCGACTGGCACAAATGAGCGCCTTGAATATATTTGCCGCAAGTTTCCGTCGCGAAGTGGAGAAGCTTGGCTTTCGAACACCAGACGGCTCGGCGGGAGTGTTGGTAACTGGCGAACTCGATCAGGACTTGTTCTTATGCATCGTTGAGCACCTTCCGGAAGGCACGTGGGAATTCGTGTGCCACCCCGGCTACAACGATGCCGATCTCAACCAGGTACGCACCCGGCTGCGCCAGTCGCGCGTAGAGGAATTGGCCGTGCTTACCTCTCCTGAAGCCAAGCATGCGCTGCAAAGGCGCGGCGTCGAGTTGATCAGCTACCACGATTTGTAGTACTGGCGATCCATACCCTGGCGCCGCGTTACAATGACTGTCCTGCTATTGGGACTCTGGACGCACTCTGTATGAATCCACTAGCACTCTCAGACGCGGAATATAGGCGAGTGTACGAACGCATTGCCGAGCTTGCACTTGACTATCTTGCGGGGCTAGAGCAGCGCTCGTGCTTTCCCGGCATCTCAGGAGTTGAGGCTACAACGCTTTTCGGCGAGCCACTGCCCGAACAGGGCATGGGACCAGCGGCAATTGACGATCTGACCAAGGTCATCGAGGCCTCCCGCGCACAAGGTCCACGCTTTTTCGGCTACGTTCTTGGTTCAGGAGAGCCGGTCGCCGCCGGTGCCGATCTTCTTGCTAGTGTGCTCAATCAGAATGTCACGGCATGGCGTTCCGGCCCGGCGGCGGTGTCACTGGAGCATCTCGTCGTGGGATGGCTGGCGCAAGCAATTGGGTGCGAAGGGTTTCGAGGCAGCCTGACCGGGGGAGGATCGTCCGCTAATCTGATGGGATTGGCGATGGCTCGCGAATCCCGTCTGCCTGCCAATGAGCAGGGCGTTCGCGAAGTAGGAACCGTCTACGCTTCCGAGCAAGCTCACATGTCGATCGCCAAAGCGGTTGCGTTATTGGGCATTGGACGAAATCACCTGCGCCTGATTCCATGTGATGACGCATTCCGAATGCGCATCGACTTACTACGCCAGGCGATTGACCACGACCTACAGGAAGGGAAGCGCCCGATCGCCATTGTGGGATCGGCCGGCACGGTTGCGACCGGAAGCATCGATCCGCTAGTTGAATTGGCGGAGATCGCCAAGCAATCGGGTGCGTGGTTTCATGTCGATGGCGCCTACGGTGCATTGGCGGCCATTGCCCGACCGACGCTGTTCGAGGGGATGGGACTCGCCGATTCCGTCGCGCTTGATCCTCACAAGTGGCTCTATCAGCCGCTAGACTGCGGCTGCCTGCTGTTTCGCGATTCGCAACAGGCACGGCGGACCTTCTCATTCACCGGCGATTACGCCAAGTCGCTGCAAGAAGATCCGCTGGAAGACTTCGCGTTTTTCGATGAGTCGCTGGAATTGTCCAGACGCTTTCGCGCCTTAAAGCTCTGGCTGTCACTGCGCTACCACGGATTCGGCAGCTTCCGGCAGCAAATCGAAAATGATTTGAATTGCGCGAGGTGGCTTACATCTCTAGTCGATGCCGCGCCTGAGATGGAATTGCTGGCACCAGTTCCGCTCAGCGCTGTTTGCTTCCGGTACGTGCCGAGCGCGGGTAGCTTGGATGACGGGCAGCTGGACGACTTGAACCTGCGCATCCTTCGCGACGTCCAGCGACGCGGCCGGGTTTATGTATCCAATGCAACAATTCATGGCAAGTTCGCCTTGCGTGCTTGTATCGTGAACCATCGCACGACTTCGGCCGACGTCGAAGCGGTCATCGACGAAGTGTCGCTCGTCGGCAGAGCACTTACTCCAGGGGCCAAGTCTTAAGATGTCGATCAAGTGTCCAATCTCTCCACCCGCCACCAGTGATCAAATTTTTGCGCAGGCACCTTGTCGTGCTGACTTGGCCGGCTCGACCCTCGACCTCTGGCCGCTGTACCTGTTTCACCCGGGATCGGTGACGGTGAACATGGCGGTCAACATTCTCACAACCTGTAAGATCACACCCCGAAGAGGGCGCGGCATTCACCTGAAGTCGCTGGACATGGGCCGCGAGGATCGGTTCGCCAGCCTCGACGCACTGCTGCAAGCTAAGAAATACAGGCACTCTCTGGCGGCGTATCTGGTGCGGTTCTTTCAGCCTGATCAGGGATTTCTGTTGGAGTCGCATTCCGAGTCGCCCGCGGGTGCAGGTATATCCGGGTCTTCAGCCATGATGATCTCCACCAGCGCGGCGCTGGCGCGTTTCGTTGGTCGGGAAATCGACATCGAACAAATTCGCGTGATCGCCCAAAATGTCGAGGCGCAACTGATCCGTGTGCCCACCGGTTGCCAGGACTACTATCCGGCAATGTACGGCGGAGTAAACGCCATCCACCTCGATCCGGATGGAATCCATTGCGAGCGCATTGCAATTCCCGTAGAAGAAATGGATCAACGTTTTGTGCTCTTCTATACGGGCGCTCCCCGGCAGTCGGGGATCAACAACTGGGAGGTCTTCAAGCAGCACATTAACGGTGACAAACACGTCATCCGGAATTTTGCGGAGATTTCGCGCATCGCGCAGGAAATGCATCAGGCCCTCAAGCAAGCCAAGTGGGATGACGTCGAACGTCTGCTGCAAGAAGAGTGGAGGCTGCGTCGCACCAATGCCCCGGGCATCACGACTCCGCTGATCGACAAGCTAATTGCAGCCGCCATGAAGCAAGGTGCGCGTTCCGCCAAGGTGTGCGGCGCCGGAGGCGGCGGATGCGTTGTGGTACTGATCGAGAAAGGTACGCGGGAGCGCGTAGAAGGGGCAATCCGGAAAAATGGCGGGCAACCCCTGGACTTTCAGGTCGCGCGCGACGGACTTCGTTTCCACGGGCCCGTCCCGAAGCTTGACAAGGCGTAAGCATGTTCACTAGTTCCGATGGCCGGCTGCATCCCATTTGGGCATTTGTGCTTTCGGCATTGCTCTCGGTGGTTGCGTTTCTGGTGGCGGGGTATTCCGCTTCGGCGATTGCCGGCGATCACGTTCTGCGCTTTGAGACCGTCTTCCGACCTGTACTGGCAGTATTGTTGCTGGCTATCTTCAGTTGGCTACTTACCGTCGGGAACCACGTCGAGGATCATCGCATCGCGGCCCAGGGTCTGCCTTTGTCGGCAGGGTGGGCGCGGCAATTCTCCCTCGGGTGCGGGATCGGATTCCTGCTGGTGCTCGTGGCGGTTCTCCCCGTTGTTATCTGGGGGAGCGTGAGCTTACGGACCAGCTTCAGCCTCTACAACCTGGCCAGAGCCGCGATCCTGCTGGGAGTCCTGGCTTCGGGCTCGCTTGCTGAAGAGCTAATGTTTCGGGGCTATCCATTTCAACGGTTGGTCGAGGCAACCGGACCGGCGGGAGCCATTGTTGTTTTCTCCATTCTTTTCGGAGTGGTGCACCTATCGAATCCTGGTGCGAGCGTTTGGGGGCTCACGGTCACCATTGCGATCGGAGTGCTGCTGTCCGTTACCTATTTGCGAACCAGGGCGTTGTGGCTGCCGTGGGGGATACATTTTGCCTGGAACACGGTCCTCGGTCTGATGCTGGGCTTGCCCGTCAGTGGATTACGCTTATTCAATGTCGCGGTTCACGCCACCGTCAGAGGTCCGAAGTGGTTGACCGGCGGCGGTTATGGAATCGAAGCCAGTGCACCGGGAGCGCTTGCCGTGGTCGCGGGTCTCATCCTCGTCTGGAAGCTTCCGCTGAATCGTCTGGCGAATCCCGCTGTCATGTCGCAATCGGAAAACCAAGATGAACCTCTGCTGCCCGATGTCACAAACTAGTGGCATTTCCGCTCCCCGTTGGGCTTATAATTTGGGCAAGACGGGGTCCCTGATGATTCGCCATCGCCATCCGCTGTTTGCAGTTGCAGCGCTCCTGCTGGTTGGGTTGGTCTGCGCGTCCAGCGG
>DATBZX010000137.1:0-12108 GCA_036512955.1 Terriglobales bacterium | reverse complement strand
CAGTTACACGCCATCGGCGAAATGGGATACCAGAACTACCTGGCGCAACAGTTGAAAAAAGACGAGTAGCGACCTGTTGGGCTTCTTAACGCGCCCGTGCCCAAGCCGCAGCCGGGCGCGCAATACGCTACAATGAAAAGGCGTTGTTCACGCGGGATGCCTTGCCCTGCGCTTCCCGAACGGAGAGATGGCCGAGTGGCTGAAGGCGCACGCTTGGAAAGCGTGTGTACTCGAAAGGGTACCCAGGGTTCGAATCCCTGTCTCTCCGCCATATTTTCAACAATTTACGTCGCATCACCGTCAGATAGCGATCAGTTAACGGCTAGATTCCCCAGCTCACTCGATCGCACGCCTTTCCGAAAAGCCCGGCCGAACTTCACCGGATTGACGATTACTTAACGTCATACCGGCAGCGATCGGTTGGTGAGCTCCCCGATAAGGTCACAGCGCCAATTCCCGGAACGCCCCGTTCCCGCCAAATCGGTAAATTCCTGAACAGCCGTGACTCGTTTGTTGAAAGGGTTGCAACTCAATTCGCGATCTTGCACCGACAAACCACGGATAGTTCCTTCCCGGACACAGTCGCCAGACCTATTCATCTCCTACTAGCCTCAGGAGACCTAATTTAGGCCGAAATTGCCGGTCGTATAACCCGATGAAGCTGCCAGGCAAACGCTCCCAAACCTAAACAAATCACACCGAAGTGAATCAGCGGTCCCAGGTACGGTATGAACCTCACGACCGTGAGAATCAACATGCCAACCAGCAGTCCCAGCATCCAATCTCCCTTGGTCGCTCCAGATGGCTTCAGGAGCATCTGCCCCAGGAATGCTCCAACCCAGATTTTTGTCAGGTAGATCGCAGCCAGGTACGCCATCAGCAGCATGAGCGAAGCCGGAAGGCCAACCAGCGTGACGGCTAAGAAGATTATGGCCACAGGCACGCCCGCCAGGATTGCAATCCCAAGCCCGAGGCTGCGCCACCCTTCACCCACGGCGTGCGTGCTGGCCTGGAAAAAGCCGGGAAACAGAAGCAGGATCAGCCATCCCACCAGCATGGCGGCAGCGAGCCAGATCGCTGAGAAGAAGTAGAATGTGGGGTGCGTGAAACGGTTCGGCTTCTGGAACACTTGAATTTCACGGGAACCCGTAATCGTCGCGCCGTCAGCGATGTGTACCTTCTTCAGGTCGTGCACGCGAGCGCTCAGATTGCCTCCGACGCGGGCCGTGTTCGTCAGCGTAAGGTTATCTCCGGCCATGGTCACTTCGCGGCCAACCTTGCCGCTCACATCGGCGTTGCCAGCGTACAGGTTCACGCTGCGGGTCACCTCACCCTCGAGGGTGACGTCGCCGGCGCCAACCACCATACCCTCTCCAATGCGACCCCGGTCATTTACCCGCAACGATTGCATCAACCCGTAGAGGCTGTGGCCCAATTGCCCGTCCAGGTCGAGCGAATTCGAGCAGTCGAAGATGTTCCCTTCCACGGTTCCGCTGATCACGATCCTCTTGGCAAAACTCACCAGGTCACCCTTCACCGTGCCGCGGACTTCGACCGTTCCGCCAAAAGCCAGCAGGTCCCCATTGACCACGCCTTCCACGCGCACAATGTTGCCAGCGGCCAGAAGCGTGTCCTCAATCGTCTCGTTCGACCTTACGTTGACAATGTCACTATGACGCCGCTCCAGGGAAAACCCAGGCAACGACATTGCAAGCAACACGATCAGAAGGCGCAGTCCGGGTTGGTTCAGTAGCCATCGGCGTCCCAGCAGCAGTGCGCTGCCGCCCAATAACAACACCAAAAAGATCTTTCCGACGAGAGCAGCATATTCACTCACCATGGCAGTACCTCCTTGTGCAAAGTAGTAAGAAAGGTTGAAGAGCAGGTTGGTGCGGCCGTTTAAGCTGAATGGGTCTAACCACTGCAGCGCTTCCGGAACGCTCAGCTCATTGATCCAAAAGGCCACGATCGAAGTTACCGCCAGCACCGCGGCTGCGACCGCTACGTCTCCCCACGCTACAGACCACGGCGAACGGGATAAATCGGCCGGGCTGGGGGCTTCTTCCGGAAGCTCTTGCAGGCTTTCGGTCAAAGCACGGTTCTCAGCGCGTAATGCGTCCAACAGTTGGCGACAGCGCCGGCAGCTCGCGAGGTGGTCTCGCAGACGGTGCGCCTCCTCAGCCGCCAGTTCACCGTCCACGAAGATCGAAACGACCTGTTCCGAATAACATTCCATGATCACTTGCTCCTGTGGCCCAGTGTCCGGCGCAGTTCCTGCTTGGCCCGAAATAGCAATGCCGCCACGTAGTTACTCCGCAGGCCCAACTGCTGCGCGATTTCGTCATAGCTCAGCTCGCCGTAATAGCGCAGAACCAGCGGCACGCGATAGTTCTCGGGCAGACCTGCAATGGCATCCCGCACCTGCGCCCTCTCTTCCGTGCTGAGGACTGCACTCAGCGGCGACGGCTCCGGGCTGGTTGCCTCGATGACCGCGACTCCGTCTTCAACTTCCACAATCACCTGCCGTCCACGCTTCCGGCGGCGCAAAAGGTCAATGCATTGGTTGCCAGCCACCCGCAACAGCCACCTAGGGAACGGCGTTGACCCGTCATAGCTCTCAATTGAGCGCTGCAGCTTGAGGAAAACCTCGCTTGTGGCATCTTCTGCGCTCTCCCGTGAGTCCAGCATGTAACGGCACAAGCCGAATACGCGCCGGACATAGAGGCGATAAATCTCCCCCAGCGCCTCGGCATCGTGGCCTTGTGCGCGCTTGATTACGCTCTCCAGATCCGGCCCCTCTAATTGCGTGGCTTTACCCTCGCGGAGCTGCGACCCTTTCGCATTGTTTCTCTTGACGTCCATAAAGCAGTACGCTGCAGATTGAACAAAGTTACACAGATTTTCACGAGCCGCAGCTTTTCCTCCTCGAACCGCGCCAGGCTTTAGGGTCCTCCCTTGCCCTCGATCGATGTGTGGCACATCACTGACATTGATCTGCCAGCGAAGCACCATATCGCTGGAAAGGCAATTGTTCCCACTGGTCCCACAGCCGTGGGAGGAGAACGTAGCACGAATGAGCTTCTGCCCTCTGGATCTGAGTCGCGGACAGAGTTGTAAACTGGAGCAGTCATGGCAATAACACGGAGACGGCGGCTATGAATCCTAAATACAGCTTCAGAAACATAATGATCCGCGCGGTTCGAGAACTCGCAGCGGTCATCTGCATTGGGGCTCTGGTGTCCGGAAATGCGGTAGCGGTACAACCACCGCAGGCTGCAGCCCCAGCCGAGCAGTCCGCGGCCAAAATCCCTGCCGATCAGCTTGATTCGCTGGTGGCGCCGATAGCGCTCTACCCCGATCCACTGCTCAGCCAGGTGCTGGTGGCCTCCACCTATCCTTTGGAGGTCATTCAGTTGCAGCAGTGGCTGGCCCAGAACAAAGGGATGAACGAAAAGGCGCTGGCCGATGCGGTAAAGAAGCAGGACTGGGACCCGAGCATCCAGGGACTAGCTGCCTTGCCCGATGCCGTCAAGCAACTGGCCGACAACATCAAGTGGACGACCGACCTTGGCAACGCCTTTCTCGCGCAGCAGAACGATGTGATGGACGCAGTGCAGCGCATGAGGAAGAAAGCCCAGGGCAATGGAAATCTGAAGTCCTCCGAACAGCAGAAGGTGGAAACGAAAACCGTCGAGAGCCAGCAGGTCATCGTGATCGAGCAGGCCAATCCGCAGGTCGTCTATGTGCCCAGCTACAATCCGACGGTTGTATATGGCGCTCCGATCTATCCGTATCCGCCCATCTATTACCCGCCGCCGGGATACTACGCGGCCGGCATGGCGATTTCTTTCGGCGTCGGCGTCGCCATGGGTGCGATGTGGGGCGGCGGCTGGGGTTACAACTGCGGCTGGGGCGGCAACAACAACATCACCATCAACAACAACAATAACTTCGTCAACAACGGCAACCGGAACAACGTAAACGGCGGGAACCGCGTCAATAGCGGAAACAGCAACTGGCAGCACAACCCGCAGCACCGTGGCGGAGCTCCATATGGCGACAGAGGCACCGCCAACAAGTACGGCGGTACCGCGCGCGGCGACTCCATGCAGTCGCGCCAGAACAACGCCCGCCAGAACCAGGCGCGCCAGCAGCCTGCAGGTGGTGCGGGCAATCGTGGTGCGAGCGGGGGCAACATGAGTTCAAACCGTGGAGCCGGACCCAGTGCAGGTACGGCGAACCGCGGCAACAGTCCGAGCGCCGGTAACATGAGCGCGAAGCGCGGCACCGGTTCGAACAGCGTTGGCAACCAGCAGGTTCGCAACACCCCAAGTTCCACCAACCGCAGCGCGTTCGGTGGTGCCTCCTCCGGCATGAGCGGAAGCCAGGCACGCGCCAGCAGCTCGCGAGGCTCTTCCAGCTACGGTGGGTCTCGCGGCAGTGGCGGCTCCCGTGGCGGTGGCGGCGGCGGAAGGCGGAGGTAGTGATGCGAACCATGATGAGCGAGGAAAAGATGAAATCGAGATTGCTAATTGCGAATAAGCCCTTAACGAGTATCATCCTCGTCCTGGTTGCCCTGTGCTGCGTACTGCCGATGATGAGCGTGGCTCAAGCCCAAACCCAACCTACAACCAAGCCTGCGGCAGCCACCCAGAAGGGCTTCGACACACCGCAGGCGGCAGCCGAGGCGTTGACCAAGGCAGCGGGAGACTTCGACGTTCCGGAGTTGCTGGCGATCCTAGGTCCCGACGGCCACGATCTCGTCGCCTCCGGCGACCAGGTCGAAGACAAGAACAACGCCCAGGCTTTCGCCAAAGAGGCAGCGGCCAAGAACTCCATCCAGATCGCCAAGTCGAATCCCAACCGCGCCACCATCATCGTTGGAGAAGGGGAATGGCCCGCGCCGATTCCGCTCGTCAAGAAGAGTGGCAAGTGGTATTTCAACACCAAGGAAGGGCGTCAGGAAATTCTCTTCCGGCGCATCGGCGAGAACGAACTTAACGCCATCACCGTGTGCCGCGGCTACGTATCAGCGCAAAAGGAATACGCCTCGGACATTCACGACGACTCCGGCGTAAACCAGTACGCGCAGAAAATCATCAGCACGCCCGGCAAGCAGGACGGCTTGTTCTGGAAGAATGCTGATGGAACTCCCGATGGCCCCATTGGCGAAGCGGTGGCCAACGCGCTGGCGGAAGGCTACACCTCAGGCAAGGGTGGATTCCACGGCTATTACTTCAAAATCCTGAAGGGCCAGGGCCCGGCAGCGCCGATGGGTAAGCTGAACTACGTCATCGAAGGCATCATGATTGGCGGCTTTGCCCTGGTTGCCGTGCCTGCCGAATACCGTGTGACGGGCGTAAAGACCTTCATCGTGAGCAACGACGGAATCGTGTACCAAAAAGACCTGGGCCCCGACTCGCTCAAGATCGCGAAGGAGATGGAACTCTACAACCCCGACAAGACGTGGCAGCCGACAGACGACGAGTGGCCGCAGAATGTGGCTACGGCTAACCCCTAGGTGGTGTTGGAATCGACGATGATGGCCACTTGAATCGCATCTGCCTACGCTGATGGTCAGGCTTGCAGCCCTGCTAGCCACTCTTACTTGAATGATTTATCCCGACTGTTCTAGCGAGGGTGGAAGCCATTTTTGATCCAGTTTCGCGTCTCCTTGTCAGGTGAGATCCCTGTGCCAGTTACCAATCGTTTATTCAAGCGTCTATAAGGTCTTAAGTCCTTTTGACCCCGACAACCTGACTTAGCAGCGGGCCGAGTTTCCGCATAGCGAACGTCGGTGCATATCTCGTCTAGTGGTCGCAGGTTTCACGGTGACGCGGAAGTCTACGAAGTAGCGAGATATACGAAAGGCAGGGTCGAGCGGGTATAATTCACCGCCGGGTAAACTACGGAGCATCACCCGACGGGTAGTTGGCTTTCAATGTACAGCTTCGAGAATAAGTTCAGGAATCCGGCGGTGTCATAAGAGTCGGACAAGGAGCAATCTGCATGCGTTTCACCCGAGTGGTCATCGTTGGAATTCTGAGCTTGGCGGCAGCAGCCACGGCCCAAACCGCGGAAGAACTCGTCGCCAAGAACCTTCAGGCCCGCGGCGGAGTCGACAAGATCAAAGCCATCAACACGTTGACGATGACGGGCAAGGCTTACGTCGGGATCGACGCGCAGGTTAGCCAGGAAAACAAGCGGGCCGATATGATTCGTCAGAATTTCACCGTACAGGGTATGACGCAGGTTCAAGCCTACGACGGCAAAGCGGGCTGGCAAATCTCACCGTTCAATGGCCGCAAGGACCCGGAACTCATGGGCGAGGACGACTACCGCGACCTGATGGAGGAAGCCGATATTGACGGACCGCTTGTCGACTATCAGGCCAAGGGTAATAAGGTTGAATACCTCGGGCACGACACGGTTGACGGTGATGATGCCTACGAGCTAAAGGTCACCCTGAAGAACGGCGACATCATTTATTACTACCTCGATCCAGACACCTATCTTGAGATCAAAAAGAGAAAGCAACAGTTCATTCGTGGCTCGGTGCGCGAATCCGAGCTGGACCTCGGTTCGTACAAGCAGGTTGCGGGGGTGTATTACCCGTTTTCCATCGACGCCAGCTCGAAGGACAACCCGGGCGACCATGCGAGATACAGCATCGACAAAATTGAAGCGAATGTCCCGCTGGACGATTCGTTCTTCAAGATGCCTGCCACAAAGAAATAACCCAATAAGTTTTTATTTGGACGTCACGTATTCCGTGGCGACAGTGGTTTGAGAGGACTTCAGAATTATGGCTATTGCATGCTCTGTCCGGAATCGTCTGCGAATCGTTGGTTGCCGCTACGTGTTTTGCCTGGTGGCATTGGCAGTGAGCGCCATGGCGCAAGCGCCTGTCAAGTTTGATTCCGCATCCGTTTCCGGATTGCCGGCGCGCAACATCGGTTCGGCGGTGATGAGCGGACGTATCGCGGCGGTTGACGCGGTACATGACCAGGGGCGGCTGACGGTTTTCGCGGGCGCAGCCAGTGGCGGCGTTTGGAAGTCGGTGAACGGCGGCACAACGTTCACCCCTGTTTTCGACAAACCGAGCGTCCAATCAATCGGAGCGGTCACGATCGATCCCACAAACTCAAAAGTCGTGTGGGTGGGTACCGGCGAATCCTGGGTGCGCAACAGCGTCTCGGTGGGCGACGGCATTTACAAATCCACGGACGGTGGCGACAACTGGACCAACATGGGGCTTAAGGATTCCGAGCACATCGCTCGGATCCTGGTTGACCCGAAAGATGGCACCACCGTGTACGCGTGCGCCACTGGTCATCTGTGGAATGACAACAACGAGCGCGGCGTCTACAAGACCACTGACGGCGGAAAGTCGTGGATCAAGGTGCTCGCGGGCAAGAATGGATCGACCGGCTGCGGCATGCTCAGCATGAGTCCGCTGGAACCTAAGACTCTGTACGCATCGATGTGGGATTTCCGTCGTCAGGGTTGGACGTTTCGCTCGGGTGGCGAGGGCAGCGGACTGTTTAAGTCTACCGACGGCGGCGAACACTGGAAGGAACTGACGGAAGCGAATACCAAGGGCCTGCCGGCAAAGCCGTACGGCCGGATCGCATTGGCCGTCGCGCCATCCAACACCCAAATCGTGTACGCCATGATCGAGTCCAAGGACAGCGCACTCTATCGTTCCGACGACGGGGGTAAGAGTTGGGCCAAGAAGGACGCAAGCCAGTTCATGGTCTGGCGCCCGTTCTATTTCGCTAACCTGATCGTCGATCCAAAAGATCCAGAAAAGGTGTTCAAGCCCGATCTAGTTTTGCTATTGAGCGTAAACGGCGGCAAAAGTTTCAGCCCAGTGTCGAGTAAAGCCCATGGCGACTTCCACGCGATCTGGATCGATCCGGAGAATACCAACGTCGTCTATGCGGGCGACGACGGTGGACTGTGGCGCAGTCAAGACGGCGGAACCCGCTGGATGCACCAGATCAACCTTCCGGTTTCGCAGTTTTACCACGTCAGCGTGGACAACGCCGATCCCTACCACGTCTACGGAGGCCTGCAGGACAACAGTTCCTGGGTGGGCGATTCTTCCTATCCTGGCGGAGTATCGTACTCCCGTTGGGAAAACATGTTCGGCGGCGACGGCTTCTGGATGTTCGAGGACCCAGCCGATCCGAACTATATCTACGCCGAGGCACAGGGCGGCACCATTGGGCGAGTGAACCGTAACACTCATGAGACGCGCGGAATCATGCCCTATCCGGAATATGGCGAGAAGAAGCTGCGCTTCAACTGGAACACCCCCATCCATATGAGCCCCAACGAGAAGGGAACTATTTATATCGGGGCGCAGTTCCTCTTCCGCTCTCGCAACCACGGCCAGACTTGGGATCGCGTCTCGCCCGACCTGACAACCAACGACCCTGAAAAGCAGAAGCAGGAAGAGTCCGGTGGCATCACCGTCGATAATTCTGCGGCGGAAATGCACACCTCGATCTACTCCATCAGCGAGTCGCCCAAGAATGGCCAGGTCATTTGGGTGGGCACCGATGACGGAAATTTGCAGGTCACGCGCGATGGCGCCAAGACTTGGGCTAACGTGGTCGGCTCAGTAGGCGTCCCTAAGTTCTCCTGGGTTTCCACGGTGGCGGCCAGCCGTTTCGATGAGGCGACCGCGTATGCTACGTTCGATCGCCATACATTTGGAGACCTGAGTCCTTATTTGTACAAGACGACGGACTACGGAAAGACGTGGAAGGCTCTGCCGGTGCGGGCTAGTGGTGTGCGCGGTTATGCGCATGTCATCACGGAAGACACAGTGAAACCGAATGTGTTGTTCCTCGGCACAGAATTTGGCCTTTGGATCTCCATTGACGGAGGCGAGCGATGGGCGCAATACAAGGGCAGCGATTTCCCTGATGTTGCCGTGCGAGATATCGTGGTTCAGCCACGAGCTTCTGACCTGGTGCTGGCCACTCATGGGCGCGGAATATGGATCATCGACGACATCTCGCCACTGCGGGCATTGACCCCGGACGTGATGTCGCAAACAGCAACCTTTATTACTGCAAGGCCGGCGGTGGAGTATATCGAAGCCAATGGAGGTTGGGCGGAAGGTGATGAGACGTTTGTCGGACCTTCCCGACCCGGCGAAGCCTTCATTACCTACTATCAGAAGGGTCGGCACATTTACGGTGACTTGAAGATCGAAGTCTTCGATCAGCAGGGGAAACTGCTCGACACACTCAGCGGCAGCAAGCATCGCGGACTCAATCGCGCCATGTGGCCGATGCATCTTGATCCTCCCATCGTGCCTCCGGCGGCATCGGCGGCATTTGGCGCTGCTCAAGGCCCTAAGGTTTTACCGGGCACCTACACCGTGAAGATGACGAAGGGTGAGCAAACCTACACCACGCAACTGGAGGTGGTCACCGACCCGCGTTCCAAGTACACCCCGGAAGACCGCAAGGCGCAGTTTGACTTGGCGATGAAACTCTACGCCATGCTGGAGCACATGAGCTGGTCCGTGGACGCGATTATTGCAGTGCGTGACGAGGCGACTCAACGAGCTGCGAAGGTCCCTGCCACCGATCCACTGCACAAGAAGCTGACGGACCTGGCGGCTTCGTGCGACAAGCTTCGAGGAAAGATCGTGGCCACCAAGGAAGGTGGCGCAATTACCGGCGAGGAGCGGCTTCGCGAGTATGTGTCAACCGTGTACGGCGACGTCACCGGCTATGATGGCCGTCCGACCGACGCACAGATCGCTCGTACCGACGTGCTGGGGCGAGAACTCGAGGACGTGATCAAAGAATTCCAAACGCTGACAGCGGGACAACTCCCGGCTATTAATTCTGGCTTGACGAAGCAGAAGCTGGATCCGATTCAAGTCATCTCCGAGGCAGACTGGCAGAAGCAGCATCCACGGGGCGGGCCAGCACAAGCTCCAAGCAAGCAAATGTGGGAACGCGACTAACTGTAAGTTGAATATGAGAACCGTCCGCGGAACAAGTGCGGTTTCTTCGACCGCACATCGTTCTCCGATTTTTGCATGGAGCTTATTTCGGGGAATTTCCTGAAGGCTTGGGTTTGTTCTTCTTTGCATTTTTACCCAGCGGATCGGCGGGCGTGTACTTCAGCTCTGTCGACAAGATCTTCACCAGTTGCGACAGAACCTTCGTCCGCGCCCAGTATTTGTCGTTGCCTTCAATTAGCGTCCAGGGCGATCCGCTGGTGCTGGTCTTTACCAGCATGTCCTCGACGGCGTCCTCGTACACGCCCCATTTCTGACGATTGCGCCAGTCTTCGTCCGTTAGCTTCCAGGACTTATAACCAATGGCTTTTCGTTCCTCGAAGCGGCGAAGCTGTTCCTCGCGGGAGATGTGGACCCAGAACTTGGCCAGCACCGCACCGAAATCCCGTAGCTGACGCTCGAACGAGTTGATCTCCTTGTAGGCCCGCTTCCATTCATTTTCCTGAGCGAATCCTTCAACCCGCTCGACCAGCACGCGCCCGTACCAGGAGCGATCGAAGATCGCGATTTGTCCGCGTTCGGGCAGCCGCCGCCAGAAACGATACAAGTAGTGACGAGTCTTGTCTTCGCCATGCGGCGCAGAGATCGGATAGACCACGTACCCTCGCGGATCGAGTTTCTCGGTGATCCGCTTGATGGCTCCGCCCTTACCGGCAGCGTCCCAGCCTTCAAATACCAGGACGACCGGGCGCTTCCGCAGGTAAACCTGGTAGCCCAGTTCGCGAAGCTGGATCTGCCGCCGCGACACTTCCCGAACGTAGGATTCGCGGTCGAGCTTCTTGGTGAGATCGATGGTCTCGAGCATCAGAGTCCATCCTCCGTCAGCGATTCCATGGCCGCTCGCAGTTCGGCGTCCTTTGACAACTCTTCCGGAGAAGCGTCCGCAGGTGGGGCCTTGTCGCCCAATCGTTTTTCCAGCGTGGCGATGATCGTCTCGAAAACTTTCCGCCGCGCATGCCACTTCGATTTAGCTTCCACAATGGTCCAGGGCGCATATTCAGACTCAGTCAACTCCAGCATTTCTTCGTAGGCCGCCAGGTACTGCTGGTACTTTTTGTGACGAGCCCAGTCAGCGGGAGTGACCCGCCACGCCTCAAGCGGGTCGGATTCGATCAGTTCAAACCTCTTCTCCTGTTCCTTTTTGCTGATGTGCAGAAAGAACTTCAGGATCGCCGTTCCGTCGTCAGCCAGCATGCGCTCAAATTCGATGATGTCGAGATAAGCCTGCCGCCACGCCTTCTCCGGGATTGCCCCTTCAACTCGTTCTTCCAGTACTCGGCCGTACCAACTGTGATCGAAGATCACCATTTCCCCACGATTGGGGACCTTGAGCCAGAAGCGCCACAACCAGGGGCGTTGCTGCTCGTAAGTACGGGGCGCAGTTATGGGGTAGAGCTTGAATCCGCGCGGGTCCAGTCGCTGCGTGAGGGCGGCGATGGTGGTGCCCTTTCCGGACGCGTCCCAACCTTCAAGGACCACGATCGATGGGACGCCGTTGTCCCAACATGCTTTTTCGAGGTCGTAAAGACGGGTCTGCAGCCCAGGAAGGACACGCTTGAACTCCTCCCGGGAAAGCTTCTTCTTGAGGTTGATCTTCTCCAGCATGGCGGAAACAAGATTCTATACGCGCGCCGTCCATTTCGTTCGACGCGTCAGGTTCCAGCAAGCCGCCTTGCGGCAGCGATGTCTTAGCGAGCGGGGATTGCACTTGGAAGTACCGATTTCCTGAAACATTTAGGCCATCCTTCGACTCAAAATTACAGATGCACGAATCGATCTGACTTGCACGGGGGATTGAATCCATCCCGGCCCGGTTTGCGTGTCGAATGCCAAGTTCTGTGGGATCATGGATGTTTGCGCACCTCGCGCTTTGCGGTTGTCTGCGTGAACCGGGACTGGTAGCTTCTAAGAAATAATGGTGAGGAGACTGTATGAAACCGACGCAATTACTTCACGATCTGGGACAGAGTCTTTGGCTGGATAACATCACGCGCGATCTGCTGAACAACGGCACGCTAAAAACTTACATCGACGAGTATTCGGTGACGGGGCTGACG
>DATBZX010000136.1:0-3816 GCA_036512955.1 Terriglobales bacterium | reverse complement strand
TTTGCCGCAATGAGGAATCCTATGCGTTTAAACCTGCTTCCTTTCGCACCCAGCGCAGAGGGATACTACCAGCGCCTAGTTCTCGACACATCTACACGGAATCAACTTCGGGTGCTCGGTGCATTCGTTTGTTTGTTCGGCAGCAGCATCTTTACCGCATCCCTTGGAGCAGCCCTCAAAATTCACTCCTTGAACGCCGTGTCAGACGGACTTTGGGTACTGATGGGCTGCATATTCTTTTGTGCTTGGGGAATCGGGTTAATTCTCTTTGTGTGGCAGCTCTTCAAAGGTCGAACGTTTGATTGGCTTCAGGCGTGGAAGTCAGCAGCACAGCTCGGCCCAATTGACGTTTTTCCAACCATCACGCCCAAGATGCGGCGGGAGGCACAACTCTCGACCCTTCTACTGCTGACACTTGCTTGTATCGCTGCACTGGCTTCACTTTGGGCCAGTTGGCGATAAATCGCGTCTCTGACAATGTCGGCGGTGTCAAGCACTTTTTGGGCGCACTAGCCCGTGCACTCCGAAGAGCGCGCCATTTCGCTCTAGTTGAAGCATTGCCATACCAACCCAAGGCTCGCTCGTAATCGTTTCAGGTCAGGACACTCGATCCGACCCATGCATCTCTTCGGTCACAACCTCGATCATGATTACTACTTCGAACTCCCCCGTGAAGGGGAGCGGGATACCCAATCGCATGTCCAGGAAAAGGCTGAGGTGTTCAGTGGGAGTAGGCCCACCGGGGCAAGAGTCAGAGCCCTGTAGCCAGGATCGCATGCGCGGAGGAAACGAAGCGCATGGAGTCGATCGACAAAGCCATCCATGGGATGGTGAGCAAGTCATCGGGCTGTAACGAAAGTGAACGCATAGGTGACCTCGAGAATCCGAGATCCAGAGGCCGAGCCCACGATTGGGGGGTGAAGGCAGCATGGATCGTCGCACACTGACTGACGCGGCGAGACGCTCTGGCGGGGCGTTAGCGACGGCACGATGACAAGGACGCCTTAAGCAACTGGAGAAGCCCTCCTCGTCCCGTGGCGAAATCCGCGGAGCAGGAAAACCGTATAACCGGCGACACCGGGAAGTCGGTGGACGGCGAGAGGGTGACGGAGGGGCCAGCAGTAGCGGTGAAGCGGGGTAATGCCCGTGGAGCGAAGAGGCCCTGCTGTTGTGTAAGAACTCCAACCACACGGGAGGCAAGGGTGAGATGACAAAGGCACCCATCAGTTTGCAAGACCTGAGGAGGAGGATATACGTCAAGGCGAAGGCAGAACCGACTTGGCGCTTTTGGGGACTATACGTCCATGTCTGCAAGATGGAAACGCTCCAGGAAGCCTACCAGATGACCAAGAGCAACAATGGCGCACCTGGAATCGATGGCATCACGTTCAATGCCATCGAAGAAAGCGGAGTGGAGAGTTTTCTGAAACAGATTCAGGATGAACTGGTCTGCAACACGTATCAGCCCATGCCGGTGCGGAAGAAGGAGATTCCCAAGGACGGGGGCACCAAAGTCCGCGTTCTCTCGATCCCCGCAATCCGCGACCGCGTGGTTCAGGGTGCGCTTAAGCTCATCCTGGAGCCGATCTTCGAAGCTGATTTTCAATCGGGGTCGTATGGCTATCGACCAAAGCGGTCCGCTCATGAAGCGGTAGAGCGAGTGGCTCAAGCGATTGTCCAAGGACTAACACGAATCATCGATTTGGACCTCCGGGCCTATTTTGACAATGTGCAGCATTCTCTGCTGCTCGAGAAAGTGGCACGACGGGTCCAAGATACATCGGTGATTAGAGTCCTGAAGATGATCCTAAAGTCAACCGGAGCGAAGGGAGTTCCTCAGGGCGGGGTGATTTCGCCAATGCTCAGCAACCTCTATCTCACTGAGGTAGATCGCATGCTGGAAAAGGCGATTGCGACCACGCGAAGGGGAAAATACCCCAATGTTCAATACGCGCGATTTGCGGATGACCTGGTGGTATTGATTGACTCCCATCCGAGGCATGAGTGGCTAATTGGGGCGGTGGAGAAACGGCTGCGGGAAGAATTAGCAAAACTCAGAGTGGAAATCAATGAGGAGAAGAGCCGGAAGGTTGATCTATCGAAGGGAGGGAGCTTTGGCTTCCTGGGGTTTGAGTATCGCCGCATTCGCAGCCGTAAGGGAAAGTGGCGGGCTCACTATGTGCCGAAGCTGAAGAAACGGACGGCACTCCTGCGGAAGCTCAAGGACATCTTCCGGCGATTCGTCAGCCAGCCCGTAGGGCGGGTGATCGAACTTATCAATCCGATTCTGCGGGGTTGGGTGCGCTACTTTGCGGTAGGGGACTCGAGCCGGTGTTTTTCCTACATTAAGCTCTGGGTGGAGAAGAAGGTTCGGCGGCATTTGATGCGCGCCCGAGGGCGCAAAGGACTCGGCTGGAAGCGGTGGAGTACGCAGTGGCTCTATGACACACTCGGACTGTTTCACGAGTACCGAGTCGTTCGAGCCATCAGCTGAAAGCCATCCAGCACGCATCGGCCACATAACCCTTGATGTGAAACACACAGGAAAGCCCAGTGCAGGAAATCTGCACGCTGGGTTTGATGAGGCGGGGGCTGGAAACCAGCTTACGATTCGGCTAGTGAGGCACTCCCAGAGGAAACGGGGAGCAACCGATAGGCTGAATCTACGGAGCCTTGGCGCCAGTCCTCGACCCTACAATTACTCGGTGTTCAACTGCACACCATCGCCTGTTCCGGGCTGTCCCGCGTGCGAACCGAATTTCGTCAACTGCTCGTAATCCCATCTCTTGCGCCACATCCAGTAAAGACGAACGGCGAGTCTACGGGCCATGGCTACCTTGGCGATCTTCCGTCCCCGTCGCATCGCCAGGTGGAAATACTTGCTGCGCCATTCCTGGTCGCTGCGCACCGTGACCTGGGCCGCTTCCACCAGCAAGAAGCGCAACAAAGCGTTGCCCTGTTTGCTGATGTGTCCTAGTCGTCGCCGCTCACCACTGGACTCTTCCGCTGGAACCAGCCCCAGATAGCTCGCGATCTGCTTGCCACACTGAAACCGATCCGCTCTCCCAATGATCAGCACGAAGGCCAGCGCGGTCAGTGGACCTACCCCGGGATGCGTCCTCAACCGCTGCGCCTCGGGACATTTCTCCACTTCCTGCTCAATCGCTTGCGTCAGCTCGGCGATTGTCGGGTTCAGTCGGTCCAGTAACTCCAGCAGATCGCGCCGTCGTCGGTTCGCCCACGGTGCCAGCGCGAACGACTCCAGTTGCTTCCGTCCGGCTTCCCGCCACAACCCCTTCTTGCGCCGGAGCCCTTCGTTCAGCGCCACCGCTTGCAGCTGGTTCATGATCCGCGTGCGCGCCTGTACCATCCGGTGTCGGTGCCACAGCAGTTGCCGCAGATCCCGATTCTCCCAACTCGGTACCCAGATCTGCGGAAAGCGATCTTCCAGCAACAATTGCAGAATCAGCTGCGCATCCTGGCGATCCGTCTTCTGCTTGCGTACCCGCTTCGTCCGGATCTCGGCTGCGTCTCCGATCCACAGCTCAAACTGCAGCTCGGAGAGCAGCCGTTCAAACCAGCGCGCATGCCCGCTCGCCTCCATCCCCACGCGTACCCCCATTCTCTGTGCCGCGAGATCACGGTAGAACTTCTCCGCTTCCTCGCGATGCTCCAGTCGCCGCTCTTGCAGTTCCCCAGTTTCGGTATCCACAAAAGCAATTTGTTGGAAGCCCGGGTGGTAATCTGCTCCTATAATGATCATTGTTCGGCTCCTTTCTCCCGAGCCTTTTTGGTTGGTTTGGCACCACCAAAGTT
>DATBZX010000135.1:0-7950 GCA_036512955.1 Terriglobales bacterium | reverse complement strand
TCGTGCGTCCACCCTGCGCCCACAACCAACCTCGCAGAACTGTTCCAAACCCCAGCCACTGAGAAAACCCATTCTCAGTAGAAAGCGCGATCAACGCCGCTTCAGGTTCTGGGATCGCTCTCGTGTCTCTCCGGAGTTGATCGAGCCATCCGCCATGATACAGGGCAAAAGCCAGGTTCCGCGCCCGCCTAATGCTCGGCAAATCGCTTCTTTTGGTTGGAAGGTCAGCGCGACTTGGGGAGACTCGCTACTTATGCCAAGGCCATGTTGGTGTCAACCGCAGTGGCTCACTCCACCCGGATAGCCGAGCTTGGTGCGGCCTGCAGCACCGCCGGCTTCCACCAGCGCGGTGCGCAACCAGCGATTACCGGGGCGGGTCTTGCCGCTGCGGCGCTTACCCGCGCTCTCGTGATTACCGGGACACATGCCGGCCCAGCTCGAGAGATGCGCGGCGCTGTGGAACCGGCTCATGTCGGCGCCGATTTCGGCCACCATCACTTCGGCAGTGCGGCGCTGAACGCCTGGGATCGTGAAAATGATTCCTCCATGCCTTTCCGCGAGAAAAAGGGAAGATATAAGACCTGCCTGCTCGCGCCCTCTCGACGGCGGGCTGGGCAAGTTCGCGGTGCCGCGCGCCTGTCGTCTAGGCTCGGCGCTGAGAGGCGGAAGGATTCTCCAGTTCTGCACCATGGCAGGCTGCCGGTCGCAACTATAGGAACTGGAGTGACCGGTGAGAGAAAAGGAGTCGCATTGTGAAACAGCAGCATTCGAGGTTTGGATCTGAGGCTCCGCCCTACCATCCCGAAGACTACCCGTCACCGCGCGGACGCTTTGAGGCACTCGCACCCGAAAAGTCTCGCTCGCCAGTTCCGACATCCGGGCACTTGGTAATGCGACACTGGTCTGTCCCCGGCAGTGGCTCTTCTTCCTCCCGTTTGCGGGCGACCCTTCGGGCCGCAGAATCGAGGTCGAGAGTTTCAAATAGATGGTTTTATAAGCCCACAAAACTCCCGCGGAGGACCGACCAATCCCTCACATGGGTGGCTAAACGGCACCAACGCATGGCTTAAGTCAAGCGAGATGCAGCCGCGAGCGGTAAAACTTTTGTTCCTTGCGCGTGACACAAGTTCGCGAATTATGTATCGTTCGGCTACACACTGTCTGTTTGGGGACAGCCTCAACGAAGGTGGGCTTGGTTTGCCGAGTATCCAAGAGGTTGAAAGCAAAAAATGAGCATTCGGGGGAAGAAGGCTGAACGACGATCGGGTGCCGCAACTCTCTGGATGCTGCCGCTGATCGCGTCTTTGGGACTCTTGGTCGCGGCCTGCGGCGGCGGTGGGTCCAGCGGCGCTGTACCTGCGCCGACAGCGCCGCCTGGACTGTGGGTGCCGAACTTTTTTGGCGCGAACGTCGTGGCGTTTGATGCCCGACAGCGCGCACAAAGCGGCACGCCTAATCCCGCTCTAACGAACAAGAGCGCGGCGATTGATTCACCGGAAGAAGCGCTTTTCGACGCCTCGGGCAATCTTTGGATCACCAGTTGTTCGGATCCGGTGATCGGCGCCGGGGCGATCATGGAGTTCACCAGCGACCAACTGAAGAATTTGAAGAAAGATCCCACTCCCAATCCGAACGTGACTCTATCCGACAACGGCAGCTTCGATATTTTCGGTTGCCCATACGGCGCGGCGTTCGGGAGCGACGGCAGCCTTTGGGCGTCCAACCGTTTCTCGGCCGATTTGGTCAACTTCACGCCCAGTCAGTTGAGCGTGGGCGGCGTGCAGTTCCCGGACACTAAAATCGTGTCAAGCAGCTTCGGCAATCCGGAGGGAATTCAGTTCGACGCGGCTGGGACGCTGTGGGTCGCCGACATCGAAGAGTCTGAAATATTCGGATTCAAAGCTGCCACCCTTGCCGCCGCCGAAGGTACGACTGCGGATCTCACTCCAGACATCATAAATTCGTCGGCGAGCATCAATGGCCCCGCCGATATTTTTATGGACCCGTCCGGCAATCAATGGGTCTCGAATTGTCTCGGAGACACCGTGGTGGAATTTGCCGCCTCCGACGTGGCCGCGAGCGGCAGCCCGACTCCCGTCGTGGTGCTGAGCAGTACGAGCGTGAGCACGCCGCCTGGGGCCTCCTTCAGCCTGGATTGTCCCGAGGGAGTGGCGTTCGACAAGAGCGGCAACCTGTGGGTGAGCAATGCGGTCAGCGACAATTTCGGCAGTATCGTCGAGTTCACGCCCGATCAGCTAACCGCGAGCGGCAGCCCAGTCCCGAACATCTTCCTGGATTCCGATCCAGCCGGAGACAACTTGAACCAACCGGCGTTGTTTACTTTCGGTCCGAGTGTCAAGTAGCAAAAAAGGTGTTCATTCAAAAATGGGCCGTGCTTTGCGATGACGAGAGATCATATGTCATGCTACCGGCGCGTTTTTTTGACTGGAGGGGAAAGATGAGTTGGCATCTGGATTCCAGTTTCATTAAGGCCCCACGCATCAGGAACGTGGCCCTGATATTCGCGGTCGGGCTTTTATTCGGAGCGTTATTCAGCGGCGCCGAATCGTCGAAGGCGGATACGTTTGCGGTCATGCCTCCTATTACCAACTCCACAGCGGCGGCCACGTGCACCGGACCACTGAAGTCCGGAAAGACGCCGCCGGAGGATCTCGATGTCACCGGTGCGTGCACAGTTGGCGCCGGCACCTATAAGTACAAGAACGTCGACATTTATGGCGCCGGCTCGCTCGCCTTCGCCGATGCGGCTATCGACTTCTGGGCCGCGTCGATAATTATCGGAAACAAGGGAACCCTCACCGCCGGCGTAGCGCCTGATGGTACGATATCACCCGTCGGCACGAATCCGGGCGGGAAAATCACGATCCACCTTTACGGGGCGCAGCAGAGTAGCAAAGAGCATGCCGTGGGGGTCCCGTGCCATGACAAGACTTGCGGCATCCCGTCGGATCTCTTCACGTCCAACAATATGAATGTTCTCGATCCGACGAGTTGCTTCGCGGCGTCGACAAAGGGCGGGACGCTTCCGAACAACGACTGTTTCTACAAGTACGAGCCGCTGATGTATGACGACGGCGGAAATGTGAAAGGCTTTTACGGGTACAAAGTCCTGGGCCTCGGGTACGGCGGCACGTTGCGGCTCTACGGCAAAAAAGGCGCGACTTATCCCGATACCACCGTCGATCCGACCAGCACCGGCACTAGCTGGGTGCGTCTGAACAATTGCGCGGTAGGAACCACGGACGCGAAATGCACCGAGGGCGTACTCCAGCCCGGCGCCACCACTCTAACCCTTTCCAGCGCTGTCGATTGGAAAGCAGGAGATCAGATCGTCGTCACGACGACTGACTATCTGACCTCGCACACCGAGCAGTTGACACTCGCAGAAGACGCCGACGGCAACGAAATTACGATCGCCTCCGGGCTCCAGTATCCCCATCATGCTGCGATAATCGATCTGACCGGCGACAAGACCTCGCGGCTTCCTGCCGGGCGCGGGCTTACCGATCTCACCTCAGTTGACACAAGAGCCGCGGTCGCGCTTCTGTCGCGGAACATCCGCATCGTGTCTGGCGGCGACACGCCAATGTCTGATCTTCCCACTCCCCCGAACCCGCCCCCGACGAACCCTCCCGACCCGAAGCTCTACTTCGGCGGACACGTCGTCTTCAGGCAGGGCTTCACGCAGCTTCAGATTCAGGGAGTCGAGTTCTATCAGCTCGGAGAAGGCGGCAGGATGATGCACTATCCCGTGCACTTTCATATGGCGCGCCAGGTCCCGCCCAACACTTTTGTAAAGGATAGCTCGATCTGGGACTCGATGACGCGCTTTATCGTCCTTCATGCCACCCAGGGCGTCCTGCTCGCCCGTAACGTAGGCTACCGGTCTATAGGAATGGGCTACTATCTCGAGGACGGCACCGAGACCGGCAACAAGCTCTACGCAAATATCGGCATCTCCGCAATCGCGGCCATCAACGACAAGGCGAACTATCGGGGGGTTCCCGGGATACTTGCCAATAACAAGTACGGCGACGGGAAGCCGTATCTCCCCAACAGCGAACACACCCCTTACGACTCCGACTTCGAGCATCCTTCCCTGTTCTGGATCATGAATGGCTGGAACGACTTCGAGTACAACATGGCCGTCGGCGCCGAGATGTGCGGAAATTGCTATTGGATGCCGCCCGGCGCCAACAGCGGCGCATCACGAAATATGTACTGGACTGGTTACTCGTCCCTGCAAAAGAATTTCGGTAATCAGGGGACTTCGCCCCTCATGGAGTTTCTCGGCAATACCTGCTCGACGGCAATGGTGGCCTTCCATGTGGTCGGCGATACCAGCTACTGCGCTGGCATAAACACCAATTTTACTATCGACCAGTCGAAGGTGCAGTTCAATTCGATCAACAACGATCTTCTGCCATTGCCGGTAGGCGTGAAAAAGGACCCGAAGGCACCCGACCCAGTGAACGAAACCTTCTATCCACGGGTGAATGGCGGAGGAAATCATCATCCGACGAAATGCAACAGTCTGATCGGCGATTGCAGCACTCAACCCGATTGCTCCAATAGCAGCCTTGCTAACTGCATGGTTCTTGTTCTCGACCGTTTTACGACATCCTTCAACTTTGCGACGAAGAACTTCGCCGCCATCTGGCTCCGCCCGCAATTTAACCTGGTTCTCAACAGCGCGATCACCGACGTTCTCGGCGGTGGCCTCACCTTCGTCACCGGCGGCGGCTACACGCGAGCCGATGCGCTAATCGGGCATTGGGCCCTGGCCAGAAAGAGTGTTTTTATCGGCAATACTCAGGATCCCGCCGCCAATCCCTATGCGACCAACGGAGGCCCGGTCAACCCCAATGCCGTCCAATGCGGCAACAAGCAGCCCGCCACGGGCTTTTGCGTTCCCGTTGACGCCGCTGGAAAGGACCTGGGAGTTTCTTTCAACCGCGACAGCTTCTCGGCGAATCAACGGTTCTTCAACATCTACGATGGTCCGGCGCTGGAGGACTCGAACTCCTTTCTCGACATCACCACAACACCGCTAACGGACTGCAATACTAGTACCGCCGGTATCGACTATCGGTGCTTTAACAGCAAATGGATGGAAGGAACGGAACTGGGTCTTCCGGGGATCGCAGGTACCACCATGCCGACCGGCTGTTATCTTCCCAACGCGGCGATCGCATGGAAACAGCCTAACGGCTTCTATTATCCCCCGTCCTTCCACTCGACAAATCTGTATTTCAATGACGTCGATATTCACCACTACGTGATCGAGCCCAAATTCGAGACGGGTAGCTACAAGACCGACGATAACGCCACCAAGGGGCTCTACTGCAACCGCCAGCCGCAAATGTTCAGCCCTGACTTCACCGATATCGATCGGCAGACTGAACTGAACGATGACGACGGTTCGCTGACAGGCCTCGTAAACACGGTCTCGGTCAACGAGGATCCATTTTTCCAGGCGCCGACTCAGGATGTCGAGTGCAAATCCGACGTGGCCGCCAATAAAGCGGGTACCGCCATTACCAGCCCCTACGACTACGTCACGACAGTTGTGTATCCGGATTGCGCCACAGTCCCCTGGCTCGGTCCGCCGCCGGCGAAGATTAATCCGGGCGCCTGCAACGATCCCCATGTGAAACCTGTTTCGTGGACATGGAGTTACGACTGCGCCAACTCATCGTGTTATGGCGTTCCTCTGTATCGCCAGTATCTGAATAAGGGTGAAACGACGGCGCCGTTTATCCGGATGGCAGCGTCGGCCACCGGGCAGCGCGAAACGATGGCGGCGAATAACGGCCTTTACTACATCGACACAACAGTGGACGAAGGCACGCAACGCCAGAGGGGGAATTTATTCAGCGTGTTTCAGGCGAACAAGAAGTACCACGTGTTTCTGCTCTTCGCCAGGCCGGGCCCGCCAACCACCCCAACCATCCCGGCCACCAAGGAGACTTACCAGATATACGTGGGCAAGGGGCTCGACACCACGACCTTCTTAAATTCCGTGACGGCCGAGAAGGCGAATGTATCCAGTGCGGCCGCCACGTTCACGACCTTCCCGTGGCCTGCCGGATGGACCAAGACGTACCAACCCCTGGATACTGGTAGCCCCCCGACAGGAGGAGGTATTCTGACGGTTACGGTGGATTTGAGTGCCGCGGGCGGCAGCGGATTTCCGACCGACTACACTAATTCGATCTATAATCCCTCGAATCCCACCGAGACGCGCTGCCAACCGTCGACTATGTGCGCGTGGAACACCACAAACTCGGACTGTGAGTGCAACATCTCCTCCAGCTCCACCGATCCGCTGGCCCAGTTCTATCTGCGCAACGATTGCCTGCAGGGCAACCCCGATGGCACCGGCCCCGGCACCGCGTTTTGCAAGTGGGCGATCAGCGACGTCGATTACCCCGATGCGGGCGCGTACGGGTTCTCGTTCACCCCGGGGAGCACCTTCGCAACTGCGCCCACCCAGGCGGAGAGGGACGCGCTGCGGCCGCCACCAAGTTGCTTCCCGCAAACACCGGGCCCACCGCCTACGGGATGGAGCCTCCCATTCACCGCCGCGTCGAGTTCCGTGGCGGGCGATTGCTTCTATAACCACACACCGCCGTCACCGAAGTTCTGCACGACTCCGGCCGAGACTCCAGACGAATAATGGCCGGAATTTGCAGCAGGGCGCCGCAACGGAGGACGCATCCAGCGTCCTCCGTTGCGCGCCGTCACCGGTGTTTTGTCAGTAAGGAGAGCTACTGACGGAAGAAGTAACCGGGCCGATCACCTCTTTGTCCCATACCGCGCACGTGCGATAGCTGAAGCCCCACGCGCTTAGCACTTCCATGGCCTCGGCCAGCTTCGAACTCGGCGCCCAAAGCAAAAGCACGCAATCAGGCAAAGCTCGCCCGCAGCCGCCTCCTCGCGCGCCATCATCGCCGAATCGCGCCGCAAATCGGGCATCGACTGCCATCCCGCTGCCAGTTTCGCCTCGACGCCCCGCTCAATAGAGATTTCCCGATGAGAGATTCCGCACCAAAGTGCGGGCTTATTTCGCCTTCCAGCGGCTCGAGCGAAAGCGGCACCACCTACCGAAGACCCAGAGTCCCCAACTCCGAAAAGGCTCACGATCGTGCTTCTACGGTTCGCTTAGCATGTCTCAACGACGGGCTGGGTCGATAGACAGACGCAGAATTGACAGGCAGTCGAAAGCGGTTCGCCTTGTGGAGAGCGGTCCGCAGGCGGCTTCCGACGTCCGGCGGAAACCGAATCTCAAAGGCCGCAGCCTATCTCACCCAACTTGAAGGGTGAAGGGTTAGCTGTTTCGTAGAGCCTCGCCTCGGACGAAAGCCTTAGACGAAAAGGGCCGAGCCCTTTCGAGTCCGGCCTGTGTGTGGCGAATTACTGATTTCCCCAGAATCAGCAATTCGCCACACACAGGCCGCTGCGTTCGCGGCTGCAACGCTCGGCGGGACGCGGGCCGCTCCATGGTGCCGCCCGAGAGCCCGCCATCATCATAGGCGGTCTTGACCAGCCGCCAGCCCTCGGCCGCCTGGCTCTTGATGAACGATTCGCACGCGTCGCGCTGCGCATGCAGCGAATTAAAGTCCTGCTCCAGTCCTTCTGCCGAAGACTTTCGCGTGTAGATCGCGCAGCGTCTTGCCCTGCAACTAGGCTGCTCCATCGCGAGCCTCCGCAGCGCGCTTCCGGAGACCAAATAACAACGGTCCGGACCAGCGTGTTCCAGTTATCAGCCGCGCGACCTCGGACAGCGAACCATAGCGTTTGCCCCGATAGACGTCCCCATCGTCGTGCACCGTGACCTGATGCGCCGCACCCCGCCACTCGCGAATGAGCAAGGCTCCGGGAGCTACTTTACGAGCCTGAGCAACCAGTAGGCGAGAGCAGCGGTTG
>DATBZX010000134.1:0-12495 GCA_036512955.1 Terriglobales bacterium | reverse complement strand
GGGCAGCCGTCCCGACCAAGGCGCTAAATTACCTGAGCGACTGTTACTTGATGTTCAGGGTGATGATTTGCGCTCCGGAAACCACGTAATCAACAGGCGCAGAGGCCTCGCTGGTCGCCGACTCGCCAACCACGACCATGTCCTGCGTGCCGCGCATTCCATCCATGACGTTCATGACAGAGAGTGGAAGCGTTGGCATGACGGTATCGCTCACCATGGCCTGCGGATTCGGTTCCAACAGCGAAACATAAACCTGCGAGTTAGTGTGCTCCTTGTTCAGGAGTGCGATGGTTGAGCCTAACGGAAGGCGGCGGCTCATGGTTGGCGGAACGCGGCGCAACTTGTCGAGAGTTTCACCGTCGCTTACCAGGATGCGCAACGTGCCCTTGGGAGCCGAAGTTGGAATGCGTACAGGAATTTGCCGAACCATACTTTCGCCGCGATACGGACGAAGCAGGGTCTCGATGGTGATGGTATCGCCGGGCCGCGCTTCGGTCACGTCGGTGCGTGCGTTCTCCAGTCGGGCTGTACGTCGCTCAGGAACCAGGTCGAAATTCAGTTGCACGCCCTGGATCGTCGGCGTCTCGTAAGGGTTCTCGTAGATGCGGCCAAAGCGTTCGCCAATCGACACTGCGATGGCATAAGCCGTGGGAGTACTGCCGTCCACCGGAGCATACATGTTCTGAACGCCCAGCTTGGGGTATCCCTGGACGGAAATATTGCCGGTCAGGCGATAGGTCGTGTCCTCGCCGTACTCGTTCATGCCCTGAAGTGCGTTGAACACCGTGGCCATCATCGCCGTCGGAGTGATCTTGGCGTTGTTGAGCACCTCGAAATGAATCTGCTTGGGGTGCGCGGCGCCGTGGAAGTTCAGCGTGACCGGGATCATGTGGGGCTCACGGTCAAAGCGCCCCATAATGCCAGTGCGGCGGTCCTGCACGAACGATCCGACCGATTCGGTGGTGTTGACGATCTTGAAGGAGTTGGCGGGCGAGGCCAGCGTCGCAAGCACCGTCGCCTTGGTCATCGGCATGTCAACGTTTCCGGACTGCAAAAGCGGATGTCCGCACGCCAGCAGGTTGGAGGCGTCGAGATAAGTCACGGTACAGGTGCCGGCGATACTCATGTCGCCCCGAACCAGGATCGCGCTGACGGCGGAACCGGGCTCGAGTGGTTCGGGCTGTTTGTCGTCGCTCACCGATCCGGCGCCCATCACTGGAACCACTCCGGCGGCGGCAAACTGCTGCGAGAACATCCGGATCGTGCCTTCGTTGAATCCGCTGAAAACCAGGGGAGTTTCGATCGGCTTGAGAAGGTTGGCGTAACTCGCATCGGGCTGGCCCGGCAAGGCAGAGAATCCGGGGCCGGAAGTGTGGCTGGCGGCTAATTCCGCGCCAGTTTTGGCCGCCTCCATTTCAGGCGAAGGCGTCCTGTCGAGTTCGTTAATTTCCATCATCGATGCGGCTGGAGTCACACCTGCGATCGGCTCTTTGGAGAACTCGCCGATGCGATACGCAATCGCTCCGACCAGTTTGCCGTCGATATAAACCGGGCTGCCGCTCATGCCCGCGACGACGCCGGTGTATTCCACCTTGGCGCCGTGCAAACGCACCAGGATGACGTCCGATTTCGGCCCAGCCATGTTGCGGAGCACGCCGAGAATCTCGACGTCGATGGCTTCCGGCTTCACCCCCTCGAAAACGGTGAAGGCGACGCCGTGCATGCCGGCCTTGACCTGGCCTTCGGGCATGATTTGGACTTTAGGTTGCAAAGCGGCGGCCATAGCGGCCATCGTAAGTAGACAAAGCAGAGCTGACGAAATAACGCTGCGCATTACGGACATCCTGACCTCAAAACTCAAAGCGCGACAGCCGCGCTCCGGCAGGAAATCCCACGCGTCTGACAAAGATGTTAGACGCGACCAGAAGGAAGTCCCGCACCCAATAATCGCCGCGACTGTTTAGACGTATCAGGGTTCAATACGTCTTAAGAGCGCAGTCGCGCCAGATCACAAGAGGTTGAAGTGCAGCTATACTAGCAGAGAATTATGGCGACGAGGCGTTCGATGTATCGTAGGAAGCAAATGGTAAACAACGGCAATGTACTCCTTACCTGGCGCTCTCTGGGCGCAGGAATTCTTGCCATTGTCGCCATCCAGATGGCCCTGGCGGTTCCCGGCATGGCCCAATCGACAGACACCCAATCGTCGTCGCAAAGCCAGACTTCCCAGAAACCGGACCAGGTGCCCGCCGAAGCTGGTGGTCCCGGCGGCGAAGTGGGACCCATGGCGGTCCCCAAGAAGCAGGAATCAACGGACGACACTCCTCCGCCTCCAAAGCCGAAGAAGCAGGCCGACATTCCGGAATACTCCCTGCACGTGGACGTACCCGTGGTCACGGTCGATGCCCGCGTGACCATGAAAGACGGCCGGCCACTGGCGTTGCCACCCAACGTGGCGAAAGAGCATTTCAAGGTGTGGGAGGACGGAGTTCCCCAGAAGATCCAGACCGTAACTCAAAGCGAGGCGCCGATTACGGCGGTTCTATTGGTCGAGTTTGCCTCGACCGACTACAGCTTCATGTACGACGCGCTGAATTCGTCGTACGTGTTCGCTTCGAGCCTGAAACCGATCGATTGGGTCGCCGTGGTCGAGTTCGACATGAAGTCCCATATTCTTGTGGATTTCACCCAGGACAAGCAGGCGATCTTCGGGGCGCTGAATATGTTACGCATTCCCGGATTCAGCGAAACCAACCTGTGGGACGCAATGTACGACACGCTGGATCGCCTCGACCGCCTCCCCGGACACAAAGAATTGGTGATCGTCGCCAGTGGCCGCGACACCATGAGTCATATGACCTTTGACAAGATCCTCAAGAAGGTCAAGAGCACTCCCAACGTCACGATCTATACGGTCACGACCGGAACCGCGATGCGCCTGGTCGCGGAATCGCGATATGGGAACAATCCCGACTTCAACATGGCCAACATGGACTACATCATGGCCGACAACCAGATGAAGACCTTCGCCCAACTGACAGGCGGACGCTGGTATGCGCCCCGTTTCATGGGAGAACTTCCCGAGGACTTCAAGGAGATTGCGCAGTCGATTCGCAATCAGTACACCATCACTTACCAATCCAGCAATCCCAAGCAGGACGGTACGTATCGCAAGCTGAAGGTGGAACTGACGGGCCCGGACGGCACGCCGTTGCAGATAAAAGACGAAAAGAACCACGAAATTAAGTACCAGATTGTTGCGCGCGAAGGCTACACCGCCAAGCACGAGGTTGATTAGCCGTTGCCCGCGGCCAACTCGGACGTCACAGCCGTTCGTCTCAGCCAACCAGTTGGTGCGGACGGTTTTCCTCTTAACGAAGAATGGGAGCGCCCGACCCCTACCTGCTTTTTCCACGACTGGCAGGGGAAGAACGAAGATCCGCAGAGACGGACCGAAGTTTCGATCCTCTGGAGTGAGTCAGAGCTTTACCTGCGTTTTTGCTGCCGCTACCGAACGCTTCATTTTTTTTTGGATGCCGACTCGAGCGCGCGCAGGGATGAACTCTGGGACCGCGATGTGGCGGAAGTTTTTCTGCAGCCCGATCGTTTTGGCGAGAAGTATTACAAGGAGTTCGAGGTCAGCCCGAATGGCCAGTGGCTCGACCTTGACATCACACCTCAGGGACTGAGGCACATCACCAGCGGGATGCGAAGCTCAGTTACTGTCGACGAATCCAAACAAGAGTGGATCGCCGAGATGGCCATTCCAATCGGCGCGATCACTGCTCGATTTGAACCCACTCAACCGTGGCGCGTGAACTTTTTCCGCTGCGAAGGGATCGATCCCCACCGCTTCTATGGAGCCTGGCAGCCGACCGAAACTCCCCAGCCGAACTTTCACGTGCCTGAAGTGTTCGGGATCCTGCGTTTCGTCGAGTGATCAGTGCTGCGAAACGCTGAGCGTGTTGCCGTCTGGGTCCTTAAACCACGCCACGCGGGTGCCGCCGGGTGCGTCCCATATGCCAAGCTCGTCCTGTTGCATGAATCCGCCGTAGCGCTCGAACGTTACTCCAGCCTCGTGAAGCCGCTTCACCGTCGCCACGATGTCTGAGACCTGCCATCCCAGAATCGTAAACGGCTGCGGCGTGAGTTCCTGCACTCTCGTCAGGCGAAGCATGATTCCGTTTGCGTCGAAGACCACAGCGAAGGAGTCCTCGCTGACGAACTTCAGCCCAAGCTTTTCCGCGTAAAACGATTTTGCGCGAGCGGCGTCGGTAATCGGCACGAAGCCAAGGATCTTCTCCGATGCGAGCATGGCGAGCCTTTCCTACTTGCCCATCACCAGCTTGGCAATGGTTTGCAACTGCATGTTCGATGTGCCCTCGTAGATCTTCCCGATCTTGGAGTCGCGGAAGTATTTCTCTACCGGATAGTCTTTGGTGAACCCGTACCCGCCGTAAATCTCTACACACAACGACGCCACGCGCTCGGCCACCTGCGACGAGAAAAGCTTGGTCATCGCCGCTTCTTTCACGAAGTTCATGCCGGCGTCCTTCATGCGGGCGCAGTTATAGAGCAGCATGCGGGCGGCCTCGATCTCAGTCGCCATTTGCGCGATCTGGAACTGGATGCCCTGGAACTCGGCGATGGGGCGGCCAAACTGTTTGCGTTCTTGCGCGTATTTGATGGCGAACTCCAACGCGCCTCGGGCCAGTCCAAGCATCTGTGCGCCAATGCCAATGCGGCCTTCGTTGAGGGTCTCGATGGCAATCTTGTAGCCCTTGCCGACTTCACCAAGCACATTGGCCTTGGGAACCTTGCAATCCACCAGGATCAACTCGCACGTGCTGGAGGCGCGGATGCCCAGCTTGTCTTCTTTCTTGCCCACGCTGAAGCCGGGAAATTCCTTCTCCACGACGAAGGCGGTGATGCCCTTGTAGCCTGCAGAGGGATCAACCGTGGCCAGCAGGATGAATACGCCGGCTTCTTTGGCGTTGGTGATCCAGAGCTTCTGGCCGTTGAGGATGTACTCATCGCCCTTCAGTTCCGCACGCGTCTGCAGCGCGAACGCGTCTGAGCCTGAGTTGGCTTCGCTCAGCGCGTACGCTCCCACGGTGTCAGAGCACATGCGCGGCAGGTAGCGTTTCTTCTGCTCTTCGGTGGTCCAGCGCATCAGCGCGTTGTTCACCAGCGTGTTCTGCACATCGACAATCACGCCCACCGAGGCATCCACGCGCGACAGTTCCTCAACGGCAAGGATGGCTTCGAAGAATGTGCCGCCGCCGCCCCCATACTGCTCGGGGACTTCGATACCCATCAACCCCAACTCGAAGAAGTTGCGAATCAGCGAGGGCTCGAATACGCCCTTCTCATCCATTTCCTTAACGTGCGGTCTCACGGTTTCGTCAGCGAATTGCCGAATAGTATCGCGAAAGAGGGTTTCGTCTTCGGTCAGCACGACCAGGGGAGCGGGAGGTGTGTCCATTGCGGTGATATCTGACATGGCATGAGTCCTCAAGGATGGGTTACAAAACCCTCGATTTTAGCACCGGAGTGAAAGCTTGCGTGTGATATGCGGCAGCCAGCCCAGAGAAAGGGTTTCCAAGTTAGACGCACCGCCAAGAGACATTGTCGGACGTGTTCCCGGACCGTCGGCGCGGTAGTATGAGTCTGGTGTTCACTGTTTTTGGAAAACATCTCTATGAAGACGTTATGCAGGGTTGTGCCCATTCTTATTCTGTTGGCAACTTGTTCCTCTCCACTGTTGCACGCTCAGGATTTCGAAGCGATTGGCAAAGGAATCGTTACTCAGCTTGTCGCTCGCCAGTTTGACCAGGTCGAGGCACAGTTTGACGCGCAGATGAAAGCCGCATTGCCAGCCAGCAAGATTCCGGAAGTTTGGGACTCGCTGCAGGGCCAGGCGGGGACATTCAAAAGCATCGTCAGCACGCGGGTTACGGAGCGCCAGGGCCTACATGCAGCGATCATTACTTGCGAATTTGAGCGCATGACACTCGACGCCAAGATTTACATGGACGCTCAGGGACAAGTGAAGGGATTGTTCTTCGAGCCGCCGTCCAACGCGCCCAGCGCTGCACCGGTTGCCGAGTGGACGGCTCCGAGTTACGCGAAGCCTGACTCATTCCACGAGCGCGACACAACCATCATCAGCGGACGGTGGGAATTGCCAGGGTCTTTGATCTTGCCGAATACGAAGACCATGGTGCCAGCTGTGGTTTTGATCCAGGGATCGGGTCCGGAAGACCAGGATGAGAGCCTCGGCCCTAACAAGCCGTTCAAGGACCTGGCCTATGGTCTGGCGAGCCAGAACATCGCGGTGCTGCGTTACGTTAAGCGCACCAAGCAGTATGGCGCAGACTCAAAGTCCGATGCCCCATTTACCGTGAAAGATGAAGTCACCGACGACGCCATAGCTGCCGTGGCCTTGCTGGCCAAGATGCCCGAGATCAACAAGAAACAAATTTACATCCTTGGCCACAGCCTGGGAGGCATGCTGGCGCCGCGGATCGCGGCCGAAGATCCGCAGGTGGCGGGAATCATTATCCTGGCGGGAAACGCTCGGCCCCTGGAGAAATTGGTGGTCGAGCAAGTGAAGTACATCGCCAGTCTGACGGCTACCCAAACGCCTGAAGACAAGAAGCAGATCGAGAAGGCTGAGGCAATTGCTGTTCAAGTGGAGAGCCCATCGCTCAAACCCGATACGATGGTGGACTTCTTCGGTTCGCCCATACCCGGCTCGTACTTTCTGGACTTACGTAACTACGATCCCGGTAAGACCGCGGCGGGCCTCAAGGTCCCGATCCTGGTCTTACAAGGCGGCAGAGACTACCAAGTCACTAGCGCCGACTTCGACGCCTGGAAGAGCGCCTTGGCAAACGACTCCCGCGCGACATTCAAGTTTTATCCCGACTACACCCACCTGTTTATGAAGGGAACAGGGTCGGGTCCGGCCAGCCCAGAGGATTACGCCGTCGCGGGAAATGTTTCCGAAGATGTGATCAACGACATCGCTCACTGGATTAAGAGCAACGCGGCCACCCACTAGGCGAGGCCAACAAACGAATGAATTCACTCCGTCCTGAGCGCCTGCATGGGCTCGATGGACGCGGCCCTTCGGGCTGGGACTAATCCCGCTACAAGGGCGCAGACGGCGAGCAACAGCACTGCGAGGCTCAGCGCCAGCGGGTCGTACCCCTTCACTTCGAAAAGTTGGCTCGAGATGAGCCATCCCCCCAAAAAGGCCAGAGGGACGCCGAGGGCCAAGCCAATCCCGACTTGCCGGAACGCACCCCCGAGGACCATGGCGACTACATTGCTGCGGTTGGCTCCCACGGCAACTCGAATACCGATCTCGCGCGTGCGTTGCTCTACGGTGTATGAGGTGACGCCGTAAAGGCCGATGGATGCGAGAGTCAATGCAAGTATTCCAAAAAGCGTTGTCAACCGCGCCAGGAGTCTTCCCTGGTTGAGGGCCTCGCTTACCTGTTCGCCAAAGCTCGTTATGCGAATGACGGTCATGTCGGGGTCGAGTTCAGCTAGCTCGCGGCGCACCGTGCCTTCCAGGTTCTCTGGTTTGCCGGCCACATGCAGTTCGATCGTCTCGATCTGCTGCGAGCTGATCTGGCTGGAGATGTCGGAGGGGTCCGTATACTCCACGTTCTGCAAATAGGGCAGGAAATAGGTGGCGTAGGCCTGGCCATGAGTGTCCTGGTACTTGGCGTCCTCAACGACGCCGACGATCTCGAAGTCGGCAGTGTGTTTGGGATCTCCGGCCCCGAAACGCTTGCCTATAGGGTCTTGGTCCTTGAAGAATTTCTTCGCGAACCTCTCGTTGACTACCGCAACCTTGGTTGAGTTCGGAGTGTCCTGGTCGCCGATAGTCCGTCCTCGCAGCAGGCGCGTTCCAATGGTTGTAAAGTAATTTGGCCCGATACGCAGCCACGACGCGTAGTCGCCATGTTCTCCACTCTGGTGAGTGCGGCCCGGCAAGTACACCGAAGTACTCCAGTTGTTGAGTCCCATTGGGCTGTACATGGAATAGCTGGCAGTAATTACGCCCGGGAGGTTGCTCATCCTTTGCTCGAGGTCGCGATAACTTCCGGCCAATCTTTCTGGCGACTGGCCTACGAAGGCGTGCCCCAGTCGCACGATATAACGGTAGTCGCTTTGAAATCCGAAGTTCTGGTGCTCGAGGTTGCGCAGGCTTTGAACCATGAGGACGGCTCCCGCTACCAGCACCAGCGACAGGGCGGCCTGCAGAACCACCAATACTTTTTGAGCCAGGGAGGCTCCGTGCGTGCTGGAGCGATCGCCGCTCCGTAGCGCTTCGGCCGGATCAGCATGGGACGTGATCCAGGCGGGTGCGACCCCGAATACAACGCCCGTGAGCAGTGAGAGCAGAAAAGAGAACAGCAATACTGGCTTCGACGGGTCAGGGTCGATGGGTATGAACTCGGAACCGCGAAATGCTATGGCCAGTATGCTACGCGAGCCGAGATACGCGACGACGAGGCCAACCGCGCCCCCAATGATCGCCAGCAAGATACTCTCCGTGAGCAATTGCCGGACCAAGCGAAGCCGGCGTGCTCCCAGCGCCAGGCGGACTGCAGTTTGCCGCTTGCGCGCCGCCCCGCGCGCCAGCAGCAAGTTGGCGATATTTGCGCAGGCGATGAGCAGCACGAGTCCAGACAACGCCATGAGGAGGCGCAGACCCTTCTGAGTTTCGCGGGCCAGCACGGCGACTCCGCCGGCCGCGGGAAGCATCAATACCTTCTGTTTGGCAATCTTGCTGCGATCGTTGTCGCCGACGGTGCTTGTGCCCTCTTCGCTGTTCAACCACTGCTGCAGTTCGACGGTGATTTTCGATTGCACCTGCTCCGAGGAAGCCCCCGCCATCAAGCGTCCCATGACGTACAGCCAGTGCACGTTCGATTGATTCAGCATGGAAACGCTGCCTCGGGCAGCCGGCTCCAGCGCCAGCGGCAACCAGAAGTCTGGAGGAGTGTCAGTCAGCCGGTCACCATAGAAGTCGGGAGGAGCAATGCCAACCACCGCAAAGTGGAAACCATTGAGCGCAATGCTCGATTCGAGAATCGAGGGATCGCTGGCGAAGTAATTCTGCCAAGCGCGATAGCTCATCACGGCCGCAGGAGCCGATTCGGTCCGGTCGTCGGACGGCGACAGTAGGCGTCCCGCTGCGGGCGACAGGCCGAGCATAGAGAAGTAGTTTCCAGTGACGTATTCGGCGTGTAACGGGCGCGCCGGGCTCTTGTCGCCGGCGCGGCGCGTACTCACATTCGCGAGACCTGCCTGGAATGCCGCCAGGTCCTCAAACTCCGGAGTCTGCTTCTTCACTTGCTGGTACAACGCATAGGAATAGATGTCCCACACATCCTGCAGTCCGCTCGTCACACAGCAGTTCACGTCCTTGTCGCCTATGCGATACAAAGCGCTCGGGTCTTTCACCGGCAAGGGCCGCAACAGAATGGCGTGGACCAGGGTGAAGATCGCAGCGTTGGCGCCGATACCCAAAGCAAGGGTAATCACCGCCACCAGCGTGAAGCCCGGCGATTTCCGCATCTGGCGAAGGGCGTAGAACACGTCGTTCAGTAGTGTGGTCATGCGATGGCTCTCCGGTGAAGCCTTAAGGGCAGGATACGTGCAACTGCGTTACCACACGCACACTTCGCATAAGGGCATATATTTCATACGGTTGGCTGTCTGGGACTCGGCAGCGCCGCTTTCCGCTCGTCCGTTCATGGAGCTTCCGTCCGCAGGTGGACACCGAGCGGTGTCGCGCATCAATAGGCTCTGTTTATGCAGTTGGAGGAGGAAGGGAATTACTTCTGCCGGCGGAAAACCATCTTCAACTTGTCGCCCTCGAGAATGCGCGCTATCTGATTCCGGGCATGCACCGACCATGGTCCCATGCGATCGAGTCGCGCGTAGGTCTTCCAATGCACCAATGCCCGGCGAGGCTGCCGCTGACGTTCATGAGCAATCGCAAGGTTGTAATGTGCGTCAGCGTAGGTCGGAGCCAACTGGATGGCCGTCCGATACGCAGCGATCGCATCCTCGAGTCGCCCGGTCTCGTCAAGCACGTTGCCCAGGTCGAAGTATGCCAAGGCATACCGTGGATCGGCTGCGATCGCCAGGCGATAGTGTTTCTCTGCGGAGGCGAAATCCTGGCGGTTGTAATAAAGAGTACCCAGGTTGATGTGGGCGGCAGCGTGGGTTGGCTCGAATTCCAGCACCCGGAGATAGGTTTCAATGGCCTCGTCATGGGTACTGGGATGCTCTTCGAGAGCGACTCCGCGGGCAAACCAATCGGCTGCGGAATCGGCCCGGGAGATGGGCCTGACTTTGACCGAGACGACAGCACCTACCGGCTCAAACTCCATCACGAATTGTCCACCCACCGGCTCGACCGACAGGCCGTCGTGACGAAACGCGACCCGATTTCCGATGTTGAACGCACTGGCTTCGAGCAACGGGTTCTCCATCCCGGCGACTTGCTTGCGCATGGCGACGAGCGACTCGTGAATAACTGCCGAGCGCACCCGCTTGGCGCGAAGATCACGCACTTTCTTGAGTTGAATGAGGTCGAAGAAGGAGAACTCGTCAGAAATTGGGGCCAAACCGGCTCGTTGCCAGCCAGTTAGTTGCCTGCTGGTGATGTGCAGAATCCGCAGTACATCAGATCGACAAAATCGATTCATGGAAGCCCGTAGTGGCCACCGGAGCTCTACGCTGATTATCGGCGGACTTGCCAGCTTGCGCAAGTGTCAATTCGATTCACTGCGGTGGAAATCCGGGACTTAACCTCGCTTTACCGTGCCTCGAACAGCATTTACAATCGAAAAGAGGCCGACGTAGCTCAGTTGGTAGAGCAGTCGATTCGTAATCGACAGGTCATCGGTTCAAGTCCGATCGTCGGCTCCAGTAACTTCTTTTGTTTCGCCACATGCCCGCCATCGCTGGTGGACGTTGTTCTTGATTGTGGGGGATTTTGTGGGGACTCTCACATCACCCTCCTGTTATTACGCTGATCTATAGCATCCCGAATCGCACCGAGTTCGGGATGCTGGTAGATGCGTGTGGTCTTTAAGTCCTCATGCCCCATGGCGTCAGCCACGGCGAATATGTTTCCGGTAGCCTCAACGGCATAAGTCGCAAAAGCGTGGCGTGCGCCATAGAGCTTCAACGACTCAGGCAGTCCCGCCAGACACCTTGCTTCACGAAATTGCTTGGCAACGGTGGTTAAGTGCCCAGATGCGGCTTTCTTGGACGGGAATACCCATTCAGGGTTGGACTGCTGGTGCAACCTTTCCCTGAAAGCGTCAATAACCCGCTGGCTCATCGGTATCCAGCGCCGAGCCTTCTGGCTCTTACCGAACGGGTTGAAGTATAGCCGCTTGTCCCAGTGAACGTGTTCCCATCTCATGCGGAACACTTCCTCGGGCCTCAGGCCCATGTCCCGCATGATTACGAGTACGTCCTCCAGGGGTTGACGTGCCACATCCAAGAGCTGCTTTTCAGCCGCATCGTCAATGAGGCACTCACGGCGTGGTTCCCTCGACAGCTTGATTGTTGGTTTCTGGCGCAGGTAGCGGAACTGTACGGCCTTTGCCAGAATGACGCTGAGCGTCCGCAATGCCTGGTTCTGCCATGACGGTGAACCGTCAAGCGTAACCGCGGCAACCGCGTCCGTTGTGATCCGATCCAGCCTCATAGCGGCCAAAGGGGTGTTCTCGATGCGGTGCCATCCGTTTCGGTAATAACGCTTGGTGTCTGCATCGAGTGAACTATTGTCGAACATTTTGAGCGCGGTAGCGGCAAAGTCGCGCAATATCGGCGCCTTTCGGGGGAGCGGCGAGTAGCCGTTCTCCTGTGCCTCCTGCATCTTGCGAACCTCAATCTGCCGCGCCCGAGTCTGTATGGCCTGCTTGGTTGATCCGCGGTAGCGAGTTCCATTCACCTGGAACTCGTAATACCAGAACTGCCCACGTTTATAGAGCGACACGATTCTCCTCCTAGATTGCGGCTCGCACGGAAGGCTGGACAGTGTTGCTCCGCACATAGGCTATCAGGTCGTTGCGGTCATAGAGAACGGTTTTCCCGAGCTTCACATAGGCGGGACCGATACCAGCAGTTCTCCAATAACGTAGGACGCGTAGGCTTTTGTGAAGAGCTGCAGAAGCTTCTTCTGGCGTCAACAACTCGACTGCGTTCGATTGGTTGTTTCCGTTCATTTTGCGGTCTCTGTCTGTGCCGTCATCTGTTTTTGCAACCATCCTGAATTGAGTCCATCGTCTTCTTCGTTATGTGTGCGTTCTAGAGCAGTTCCAATGTAGGTGTATAGTGGATTGCGGCGAGACTCTGCGGCAAACCAGCAATGGCGAAATCGTACGGGGACGATCTGCGGCGCAAGCTGCTGCAGGCCCACGACCGTGGGGAAGGAAGCTTGGAGCAACT
>DATBZX010000133.1:0-10515 GCA_036512955.1 Terriglobales bacterium | reverse complement strand
GCAGAAAGACAAAGAAAACGTGCAGCACCTCATCGAAGTCGCGAAACAGAGCAAAGCGCCGGTAGCCGAGAAGCAGTAAGCTACCAGCGAAGCGTTCCCTCCGCGGGACGGTCGCGATCTTCGAAAACGCAGCAATGGTGCGGTGTGCAAGCGAACATTGCGACAGTGCCCGCTACGGCACCCTCGCATCTAGCGCTACCTCTTCCGTCAGAATCTCCATCACTCCCCGACGTGCGGCTTCGTTCTCTGTGCCCAACGCAGGTGGCTCGATGTCCTCATAGAACCGCCACGCGCTATGTGCGGGAAGGAAATTGCCCTGCCGGTGCGCATCACCCGCCATCTCACACAGCAGAGCTAGCGCCAGACTCTGGCTCATACGATGCAGCAACTTCCTGGCAAAGCGTTGTGCATTCTGTTGGTCGCATATCGTGATCGCCATGGCGTCGCTGTCGGCATGTAATCGCAACGTTAGCGCCGCGCTTAATTCTCCCATCCCATCTGGAAGTCGATCGAGAATTCCCTGTATTCGCATTCGATAGGTCTCCCATCCCTGATAGCGGGGCGCCAGCAGACGCAGTAACTCCAGCGCCTGGATGTTGGCCGGCCCCTCCCAGACTGTGAGCACCTGCGCATCGCGCAGCAGTCGCTCCACGGGATAATCGCTGGTGTAACCATTGCCGCCGATCAGTTCCAGGGCGGCGCGGGCCGCCGTGATGGCGTACTCCGCGGTGAGATACTTCGCTAATGCGGTAGACAGTCGCAACCATGTTCGGCGCTCCGCGTCATGTTGCACTTCATCGAAAGTGATGGCGGCCTCGAACGCCAGCAGGGCTCCGGCCTCGAACTGCACGCGCATGCGCAACAGTTCGTCCTGCACCATCGGATAATCCGTCAGCACGTGACCGAAAGCTCGGCGCGTCTTCGACCAGGCGAGAGCCTCGTTGAGCGCCCTGCGCTGCACCCCGACCGATCCCACGGCGTTATGCACGCGGCTATACTCCAGGGCCTCCATCATTAGTTTGAAGCCGACTGGTGGAGCGGCGATCTCGACCGCCTCAGATCCGAGCAGATCGATTTCGCCGGTGGGCAGTCCTTTGGTTCCGAGCTTGTCTTTCAACTTGCGAATGCGGCATTGATTGGGACGGCCATCCTCGAGGTGACTCGGCACTAGATACAGTCCCAATCCAGCCGATCCTGGGGGCGCTCCTTCGGGGCGAGCAGTCGCTACCGCTAGTCCGCTGTTGGCGTTGCTGGCGAACCATTTCAATCCGTGCAGCTCAAAGTGGTCTCCTTTTTCTACGGCTACCGTGGTGGTCGCGCCCACGTCGCTGCCGCCGTGCTGCTCGGTTGCCCAGGTGCCTCCAGTTTTCGCGTGACCATCCATGCGCACGACATCGTAGAGGAAACGCTCCCGAATATCCTTGGGCGAGTGCGAACCAAGCACATACGCAACCGCACCGGTGAGTGTCACCGGACAATGCAAGCTGATATCAGCCTGTCCGAGCAAGTAGCCCATCGTGAAAGTCATTAGATGTGGAGCATTTTCAGAATAGGGAAGGCCAACGATGCCGCGACGGTACAGTTCCTGATGCTGATCGTCGTACCAGCGATTGGCCACTATACGATTCACGACCTCGCCGTTGCGATCGTACGTTTCAAGTACCGGTGGTGCGTAGCGGTCGGTGTAGTTTGCCTGTGCGTCAACTTCCGTCAGCACCCAGTCGCGGAAGTCCGCAAGTTGCAGACGATAGCTTGCCATGCGCGGTACGCGGGAGAGAAGCCAAGGTTCGAGATACAAGTCGAAGCTGCGAGAGTCGGTCATAATCGCCTCCGAAAAGTCTCACGATGCTGCGATATGTTGTTGTCTAATCCTAGTGCGGGCTTTGCGCAACACTTCCTGCCTTCTGATCGGCAATCCATTTCGTGACTCGCGCGTGTAGTACGTCGAGCGGCAACGCTCCCGCGTCGAGTACTTCATCGTGAAAGGCGCGAATATCGTACTTGGGGCCGAGCTCTTTTTTTGCCAGGTCGCGCAGTTCGAGAATCTCCATCTGTCCCAACTTGTAGGCCAGGGCCTGGCCCGGCCACGCGATGTAACGGTCCACCTCGGTCTGGATGTTGGGCTCGTCCATGGCGGTGTGCTCGCGGAAGAAGTCCACCATCTGTTCGCGAGTCCAGTGTTTGTAATGCACTCCAGTATCGACCACCAGGCGGATTGAGCGCCACATCTCGTTTTCCAATCGGCCGTATTCGTTGTACGCGTCCTGGTAGAAACCGACGTCCTTGCCCAGCCGTTCCGAGTAGAACGCCCAGCCTTCCGAGTAGGCGTTATATCCGCCGAACTTGCGGAAGGGAGGAATGTCGGTCAACTCCTGTGCAATCGAAAACTGCAGATGATGTCCTGGAACGCCCTCGTGATAGGCGATGGCCTCTGCGTTCAACAGCAGGCGGTGCTCGGGATCGTACTCATTCACGTTGATCCGGCCGGGACGCGAGCCATTTCCGGCTCCGGGCGAGTAGTCAGCTGGCACCGCATTGGGTGCGCGGTAGGCTTCCATCGGAACCACCGCCAGCTTGTTTTTCGGCAATCGGCCAAACAGTTGCGGCAGCTTGGTGTACATCTGATCGCTGTAATGCTGGTACAGATCGAGAATCTGTTGGCCCGAGGTGCCGTGCAGCTTGGGGTCCTGACGAATGTGCTCGTTGAAGCTCTTCAAATCGGCGAAACCCTGTTGCTTCGCAATCACCAGCATCTGGGCGTCGATTTCGTCTACCTGTTTGAGACCCATCTGGTGGATCTGCTCAGGCTGAAGCCCGGTGGTGGTCATGCGCCGGACGGCGTACTGGTAGCGGGCATCGCCATCGGGCAGTGACCAGACTCCCATTTCCGTCCGGCCTTTCGGAGCGTAGTCGTTCTTAACAAAAGCAGAGAACTTCGCGTACGCGGGATTGACCTCGGACTTGACTGTCTTCACCACCTCGTCGCGCAAGCGCTGCTGGTCCGCGGCTGAAATCCCCTCGGGGAATTTCATCACCGGCTGGTTGAAGGGGCTCTTCGCTTCCGTGGCGTCGGCGATCTCCTGCGCCTGGATGGTCACTTTCTCCAGCAGATACTTAGGCGGCATCAGGTGGTCGCGCAGACCGAGCTTCATGTTGGCGGTCACCTGATCGAACACACGCGGCAATTGATGCAAGCGCGCGATGTAGTTCTCGTAGTCCTTCGCCGTCTTAAACGGCATTTGTGTCGGCATTGACGCGTATCTCAAGTGCGCGCCGTTAAACTGATCAACCGGCATCTCCCAGCCATTGAACTTCGCGCCCTCAATCGCCTGGCGAAGGTCGCGCACCATGAGCTGCTGATTGAGCGCCTCCGCTTCCGGGAACCCCGAAGTGTCGATTGCCTCGAAGACTTTCAGTTGCTGTTTGTCGTGCTCTACCTGCTTCGCAATCGCTTCGGGAGAATAATCGCCAAGCCGGTCGTTGTAGCGAGTGTCACCGACATAAGTCGCGAATTCGGGATGGGTGCGAAGCGAATACTCCCACTCAGCCTGCAAGGCGTCACGCAACTGGCCACGCCGCGCCTCGAGGCTGGTTCCAGGGTTCTGGGAGGAGAGGCCCACGGCACAGGCGCAAATGATGGATGCAACAGCCAACAGTCTCATGCTCATGACCTCGAGAGTGGAACAAAACGAAGCAGCCGTCGCATAGCGGGGCGTGGCCTCTTGGCACATTCTACGGCTACAACTGATTGCGCACAGTGTCAATCGGGATTTAGCTCTTAATTCGCGCCCTCGACGTCCATGCCGGGAACTCAAGCTACCGTGTCAGCTTCCAGCCTGCCAAGTCAATGTTCCATAAGCCGTAGTCTCGGCTTAAGGCATTGTTTATGGTGGGGGGGTCTTGTTAATGTGACTGTTTGAGAACCGCTCAAACTGGAATCTTCGCTCTGGGAAACCCCTCTCACGCCTACCTGGAGTTCGACGTCCTGGCCGGGCAAAGCGGCCGCGACCTGGTCACGGCGATCTCGTCGCTTCGTGAGCCGAGGACGACCATGGGCGGAGTCAACCTTGTGGTAGGGTTCAGGCCTGAGCTGTGGGGAGGACTCGCGCCCACCGACATGCCCGCAGGAGTCAGAGGCTTCAATGAGGATGTGGTTGGAATCGAGGGCTTCAAGATGCCGGCCACTCAACACGACTCGGTGCTATGGCTGTCCGGCAGCGCCTACGACATCATTTTTGACGTAACTCGCCAGGCGATCACCGAGTTGAAGGGACTGGCGTCGGTTGCAGACGAGACCACGAGTTGGCCGTATCGTCACGATCGTGATCTTACGGGATTCATCGACGGGAGTGAGAATCCGAGTCTGATCGATGCGCCGGAGGTCGCGCTCATTCCAGAAGGGAGTCCCGGCGCGGCTGGATCTATCCTCCTGCTGCAAAAGTGGGTGCATGACACGTCTTTGTGGGAGTCACTTGTGGACACTAGGCAGGAACTGGTGATCGGTCGGAAGAAACTGGACAGCGTCGAACTGGAGGACAAGCCGTCGGACTCGCACGTCGCGAGTACCGATCAGGATAAGTTCGGAAAGATATTCCGGCGGAACATGCCTTACGGAACCGTGACCAATCACGGCACCATGTTCGTAGGTTTTAGCGCCGACCAGCGACGCCTTTCAACCATGCTGGAGAGCATGGTAGGTCAAACGACGGGTGTGCGAGACGCGCTGACGCGGTACACCCGTCCGCTCACCGGCGCCTACTACTTCGTTCCTTCAGCGGAGAGCCTGCGACAACCCGATGACGGTGTCGTCCTGGATAGCTCGACCAGCTAGCGAGCCGAAAAAGCCGAAAGCAGCAACAAAAATAGCCTGAGCGCAGCTATGGCAAGCCTTGCCCTGCAAGTCTCTATCTGTGTCTCGGTGTTGCTGATTACAGCTGATCTCAACCGGGACCGGTGTTCAGTCGCCAACCAGAATGGGAGGATATGTAAGTGCTTGAAAGAAATGGTAGGCACGAGGAGACTCGAACTCCTGACCTCTACCGTGTCAATGAGTTAACAGCTTGTATTTACAATAACTTCCACGGCGCGGGTCGCAAAGCTAAGTCGTTGGAAATGCTGTTAAGACGTGATAAGACCTCGCCTAATGTGCGCGGATTGTGCATGAGCAAACACCAATCTGAAACGCATTGGCCTCCATCGCTACTAGCCATCCCGACAAAAATCTTGATTTCATGTTTTCCCGCCCGTTTCTGGACCCCATCCCGGATTTCCGAGCGGTCCAACCACTGACAGCCTTCGCGTCGGCTCGAAGTTCCGCTGCATCTATTCTCGGCGGCCTTCTATTTGGTAGGCCTCAGTCGGCTGCTATGAGTGAATGCAGGAGGGAATCTGCCTGCGGGGCGGCCCGGCGAGGTTTCGGCTGGCAAATCCGCAGTCGGTTCAAGCAATTGGGCTGAATCGGTGGAAATCCCTTCGCCGAGGAGCTTGAAGCGATTCGCTAAAGAGTTCGTTGTCGCTTGCATCACTGATTATCGGCCAATCGATGAGGGTGCGACTCCGACTTGGCCGAAGGTCGGGATCTCTCACGACTCTGGTGCCGGATCTGGAGCAGCCAACTATCTGATTCTGGCTGGGCGCAGGCGGAACCATGAAGATTCTGCCTGCCTCTGGACGCCAGAAGCGCATCTGGACGGGCCGCCAAGGAAAGGATCGACCAGTCAAGCGGTTTGCGATGCAGAGGCTCTGGCAGCCGTAGCAGGTCGAGGCAGGCTCAAGTCGAGGTCGAAGTTCAAGGACAGTTTCCTGGCTCGAATGAAGCTTTCTTCATCTCTGACTTTGGTACGACACCCTCCGCGTCGTACGTTGAAATCCAGGCAATCAATAAAAGGAGACAAAATGCCACTTCCTACAAAGCTGATAACTCTCAAACGGTCGACTCGCTCGGCCATCATACCCGGCCTCGAGTTCCTGGGGGACCGCCTTGCCGAAGCCAAACTCGGTCATCTTCCACACCGCCACCCTCTCTACCACGATGATCTTCAACAGCCTAATGGGTATCAGGGGCAGGAATACAACGAGGAGATGGCTGCCCTGGTCCTGAGTACGCGCGACAAGCTTCACGCGATTGGAACATCGAGCAAGATCCGCCTGAATGTATTTGAGCTGTCCGCATCTGCCCTGGCTCTTCGCATCGGACGCCAGGAACAATTGATTCAGGGTTCGTCGGCTAAGCCTGTCCGGCTCAAGGAGTTGGAAGCTCACTTGGAGACCTACCGGAAGCGCGCACGGAATGCCGCTGCCAATGCCATTGGAACTGAAGACTTCAAGAAGGAAGTTGAACGCTGGCAGGCATTCGTGAAATGGATACGCGTCAACCTCTGCCAAGTACGCAAGCCGCAGTACCGCCGCGCTCCCACCAAGACAGAGACAATCTGCGCAATGATGGCGAAGGCGATCACCGACCGCGGCCGCGCGCCAGTTGCGGATGAGAAGATCAGCTACTTGGCCAAACGTGTCATCGATGCGCTCCACCACGGCCGCATTCCCGGGTGGTCAGTTGACGGGGTTATTAGCGACCCGAAACGCGGCGAAGAGCTCCTTTATAAGTACGCATTGGACCAGATCGGGGACGAGTTCGAGGTAGTGGACGACAGGAAAGTTCCGGAACTGTGCATTGCCCAGTCGCACCGCGCTGCGAAATTCCGGAAGGCGATGGTCGTTGCTGAAGTCCCCACTGCTGGGGTATAGTCCCTCGGAGGATATATCTAAGGAGGGCTCTGTGGATCTGTCCGTGCTCGACCTGTTCATTCTGCGCCAACTGGACAGTGGTCTAAGGACCCCCTACGACCTGCAGACACAAACTGGGATGTCGCTGGGTGCCAGCGTTCCGGCCCTGGAGAGGCTTAAGAAAAAGGCACTCGTCCGTCGGGAAGACGAGCGCCGCGGCGGCAAGCGCCTTCGCCACTGCTATGCCCTCACCGACGAGGGAGCGGAACATGCTCGGCGGGGTTGGAAGCCGTACCTTTCTGCGCCAAGCACACCTAAAGACCTCGAGTCGATCCTGCGCCTGGTAGATATCGCTCTGCATTACCGATCCAAGCACGCGGAGGTTACGCACTTTCTGGAGCGCGCCGCAGCGCAGCGGAGGGCGATGGCGGAGGAGGTCGGCGCGCGCAATTTCCGTCTACCTTCTTTGTCACCTTTGAGTTACCGGTCGGCTCGGATGGTGTGCGAGGAAGTCCGACTTAGGGCAGAAGCTGACGCGCTGGCCAACCTAGCTAAGGCTTCGAGTGCTGCAGCACGCCAGCGGGGAATCCGCGGTTCTAGACCCGTCGAACCGCAACCGGGTCAAGCAATGCTCATTGAATGTGTGGATTCGCTGGACCAAAAAGGCTGAGGAGGGTTTCGCGCCATTGACCAGTCCATCGCCTCTCCCTCATGTTGGAAGTCTTGCTGACGACCAGGGAGCGTGCGGCGGCGGGACGATCAGCCAGGCCGCTTCGCGCCTGTATTCCGCTGTTTCTAGCAATTGACTCGACTGCCGCCATTCCAGTCCATACTGAATGACCTCCTAGATGGAACGGACGTACATCGTACCAACGATACCTTTTGATGGCACCCGCCCCTCTGGCATGCTTTTAGTAGGCAGGTTCAACTGCTTGCTTGCCAAACTGAAAGAGAAGAACCGCATGAGACTTTGGTAAGCCGGAGGCTATGTGCCAGCCTGTAAATAGGCTGGCTCCGAAAAATACTCATCACGGCTGGCGAGGGACGGCAGTGACGTGCAAGAGCGGATCGGAAATCGTTATCAGACCGAAGGCAATGACGTCACCCAGTTCCTTGTTTCCAGCTCATGAAGTTAGCAACCGGGGTCGCGCATTTTGCCTGATCTCGCCAAGATGCCTTTGGTGAACATTGAGGCGTGTGTCAGGGTGAGTGTTGTCGTACAACCTCAGCGAAGTTTCTTAACCAGGAGGAACGATGAGTAATTCAAACACCGCAACATCGCCCGAGAAAGGGGCAACCGTTGCCAAGAATCCATTCCGTACCGGGTACTTGTTGCCGTCGCTTGGTCCGAAACCGACTCGCGTTAGTCACAAGTCACCGCTAAGGCGGATGGCTACCCACGGCATCAATCGGCAGAGTACTTACTCCTTGGGCTGTAGTTCGGAGACCTTTTAGTCGATGCCGAGCTACATCGGATCGATTGCCAGTACGTCGCTAGTCCCACCCGTGCTGGAGCCTTTCGTCGAAGCCGAGGAGGCAGCACCGTTTGTGCGTATGTCTCCCCGCCACCTCAAGAAGCTTGCCCGCGAAGGGAACGTTCCTGCCCATCCCCGTGGCGATGGGCAACGCCGCCGCTGGTTATTCAAGATGTCAGAACTTGATGCCTGGATGAGTGGGCGCATAAACTTGCCTCGCGACCCGTGCCGTGATCCGAGGAGGATTCAGTAAATGGCTTCACGGCAACGGTATCAGAATGGAAGTTTACTCAACCAACGCCGCGCTGACGGCAGCAGCGAGTGGATCTTGCGATATCGCGTCACCTTACCTGATGGCCGCCGCGTTCAGCGGCAGGCCGTCGTAGGCGCGACCGAGCAGTACAAGACGGAATCGCAGGCAAACAAAGCAGCGGATCAGTTGCGGATCACCATTAACAATGCCACTCCCGCGACCCAAGTTCCGACCGTCGCGCAGGTGGCACAGCATTTCAAAGACGTGGAACTGACCGAATCTGACACGCGGCGCGCGTGGTCCACCAAGGAGAACTATAAGGAAATGTTGAACCTGTTCATCCTGCCCCGGTGGGAAACGACCCGCGTGATGGATGTGAAGAGTGTCGCTGTCGAAGGCTGGCTGGCAATGCTGCTGAGCACGAAAACCGGCAAACCACTGGAAAACGGAACCAAGCAGCGCATCCGGAACATCTTCAGCGTGCTGTTCACCCATGCCCAGCGCTACGAGTTTGTTCCACAGGGCCACAACCCAATCAGCCTCGTACGTCAGACGGGCAAGCGGAGTTGCATCCCGGATATCCTCGAACCCTGGGAGATGAATGCTATTTGGTTGGATTCGTCACTCAGGGAACGGGCCGCGATCTCCATCGAGTATGGCAATGGGCTGCGGATCAGCGAGGCGTTCGCGCTCAAGTGGCGCGACATCAACAGCAGTCAAGGCACGGCACTGGTAACGAAGGGAATAGTCAACGGTCATCTCGGCGAAGTAAAGACCGAGGTTTCCAGGAAACTCGTTCCGCTTCACGCCTATCAGTTGCAAGACCTTGCTGCGTGGCGTGCTGTTTCGCCATACAACGGGGACGATGACTGGGTGTTTGCGTCTGATAGGAATCACGGGCTGAAGCCGTACTGGCCTCACATGATTCTGCGTCGCCACATTCGGAGGACGGCGAAGAAGCTCGGGATCGTCAAGAAGATCGGTTGGCACACGTTCCGCCGGACGTATGCTTCGCTGTTGAAGGCGAATGGCGAGGACGTAAAGGTGGTTCAGGAATTGTGCCGCCACGCCAATCCCAGCACAACTCTGACTCTGTACGCGCAAGCCTTCACCAAGGATGCGCGGCGTGCGCAGGGCAAGGTAGTTGAGATGGTCAGGAAAGCATCGAAACCGGAGGAATCGCCCGTGTCTGAGCACGTTGAATCGCTTAACGTGCCTTATTGTGCGCCGACAAAGGACAACATTTCCAGGTAACGTACTGAAAAGAATGGTAGGCACGAGGAGACTCGAACTCCTGACCTCTACCGTGTCAATCCAGCCCGGATAGCCTTTTCAACAACTTACAAGTGCGTGGAGACTGCCTAAGTACACGCAAGTCGTATAAGACATCACTTTTTGTGGGTTGGGTTGTGGGTTGAAAATTTGGGTTCACACGAACGCCATTTGCAAGCCAAGCGACTTCCGAACACACGATAGGATCGCCCTCCAGATGCTCGCAGTCGTACCCTTTCTCCCGTGTACACATCATCGTAGGAGGGGGAAATGCGAGTACGCTACCAACGAGGATATCTTCGGCTTGGCCATCGCAAGACGGGACCGGACTGCTGGGAATTTCTTTGGTGGGACATCGAACTTAACGGGCAGAGAGTACGCCGCAAGGCGGTCATAGGAACCGTTCAGCAATACCCGAATATTGAGGAGGCTTGGCAGGCCAGCAACGGCCTCCGGGTGTCCATCAACGAGGCTCGAAACCGGCAGCAGGAATAATTGGTTACGGTCTCCGACTTAGTGGATCATTACACGAGGACAGAACTCACCGATGATCCGTCGGACGGTGGGAAGTCATACGCCACAAGGACAGTCTACAAAAACTTTCTCGTGAGATGGGTCCGGCCAGCGTGGGGCAGCTTGAGCATCCGGGCCGTCCGCACCATTGCTGTCGAACAGTGGCTTCGTCAACTGAGGCGCGCCGACGGCGGTCCGCTCGCTCCCTCGACAAAGGCGAAAATCCGCAATGTGATGAGCGTGGTCTTCAATCATGCTATCCGATATGAGTGGCTG
>DATBZX010000132.1:0-15917 GCA_036512955.1 Terriglobales bacterium | reverse complement strand
GACAATGGGTTGTCTCCGAAGGGGCAAGTATACGCTAGTGTTTACGTGCTCTTGGGTTTCGGTCCGCGCTTCTTGCTAAAACGGCTCGGCGCTCCAAACCACAACCTATTGGGGTTGGTGGCGTCAAGTGAATACCCCTATTTGATGTATATTGAGAGATACTGGAAGGCCGTGCGGACGAAGCAAGCCAGCTTCCGCGGACACTGGCAGCTTGAAACCGGATTAGACAGGGGAAACCATGAAAAGCTCAAAGAAAATGATTGTGCTGCTGGCGATGTTTATGCTGGCGGCGTTTTCTGTTGCACAGGCTAGCATTATCCTTGTGACCGCCCCGATCGGCGGGAACACCGTTGACTGGAGTTCGACAGGACTTCCAGTAGGCACTCAGCTCCACGGATTCCTAGGTTTTTCGGCCGGAGGGGACACTGCTACCGCGACGGTTGCATTACCCGTCACCAACAAGGGCGAACTTGTTCAGCAAAGCAATAGCGCGATTGTATGCCCGTGGTGCGGCAACTTTGCGGTGGGTGAAGACGCGATCTGGACCCAGAACCATGGACCTCTGACCGTTTCCTTCGGCGACAGCTACAATTTTGTGGGCGCATATTTCCAGCAGAACATTTTCGGCGCATTTACCGCCAAGCTGCAGGCCTTTAACGGAAGCACCTTGCTGGGATCGGTCACCGAGAGTGGCGTTAGCAACTTCGCGCCCGGCACCGCGATGTTCATCGGTGCACTCGACACGGCGGGAGCGAGTATTACCAAAGTTGTTTTTAGTGAAACTGCCGGGAGCGGCCTCGCTGATTTCGCGATCGCCACGATGTACTTGGGAACTCCGGAGCCGGGTACGCTGGTTCTGTTGGGCTCAGGCCTGATCGGACTCGCGGGCTTCGCACGCCGCCGCCTGTCGCGCTAGTTCTCGCGCTTCGGCGCTGTTACACATCAATGTGGGCCGCCTGTTACGGCGGCCCTTTTCCTTTCTGTTATTCCTTGCGCAAACCCGCACCGCGAGCGTATTTCGCGTGTTCTGCAGCCGCAAAGTGTGAGGCGTAGCGTGCTATACTTTCGCTTACAGTAAGTTCTACCGGAGGGCCGTATCGACAAACGTTTTATCCGCACCAACGATCGCATTCGCGTCCGCGAAGTTCGCGTGATCGACGATGAAGGGAACCAGTTGGGCATCATGACCCCCTTCGATGCGCTCAAGATCGCCAAAGAAAAAACCCTGGATCTGGTAGAAGTCTCGCCCACGGCGCAACCGCCGGTTTGCCGAATTATGGATTACGGCAAATATCTCTACCAGCAGGAAAAACGCGAACGCGAGGCCAAGAAGCATCAGCACCAGATCGTGGTCAAGGAAGTGAAGTTCCGCATCAATGTGGACGATCACGACTACGACACCAAGAAGAACCATGTGCTGCGCTTCCTTGCCGAGGGCGACAAGGTAAAGGCGACCATCTTCTTCCGCGGACGCGAGATGACACGGCAGAGCCTGGGACGCGGCATTCTGGATCGCCTGATCAAGGACCTCGGCGACAAGGCCGTAGTGGAATTCAGGCCGCGTCAGGAAGGCAACACGCTGCACTTGATTCTGGCTCCGCCGAAGGTGCAGGCTCCAGCTAAGCCGCCGAAGTCGACGGCTCCGAAGGCAGAGAAGCCAGCGGCTCCGCGGTCGCCACAGCAGTCGCAGCCGCCGCAACAGGCGAGCACCGGTGCACCAGCGCCGGCGGGAACAGGCGAGCAGGTCGGCTAGCCCCGGTTTTCCCGGACAACTGAGTTTTGCGTGTGCCCAGCATTGGCCGAGTACGTGTGTTTGTGTTGTAATAGAGAGACGATTATGCCTAAGTTGAAGACACATAGTGGCGCCGCAAAGCGCTTCAAGAAGACAGCATCGGGCAAGTTCAAGCGCGGTCACGCGTTTAAACGCCATATCCTGACTTCGAAGGCGACCAAGCGCAAACGCCATCTCGACACCGATTCCATGGTCGACAAGGCCGATCAGCACAAAGTAGCACGCATGATCCCTTACTAGCCGCACAGTGCGGCTAACCGGCGCGGGCAATCTCGCGACGGTCAACAGCGCGTGAAGAGGCACAGTTTCACCCGGCTCCCCGGATTCGACACCCGAGCGTGGGCCAACTTCGGAACAACCGGCAGGTTTTTCCAAGCTTCTTGCCTCCAGCCGCTTAATGCTTTGCAAAAAGGAGCAGCATGCCTCGCGTAAAACGTGGTACCAAGCGCCGCGACCGCCGCAAGAAGATTCTTGAGCGCGCAAGTGGCTATTACCTGACAAAATCAAAACTCTACCGCCAAGCCAAAGAGTCGGTTGAGCGTGGACTGAAGTTCGCTTACAGCGGCCGTAAGCAGAAGAAGCGCCAGTACAGATCGATCTGGATCGTGCGCATCGGCGCCGCCGCCAAGCTGAACGGCATCAGCTACAGCCAGTTCATCAACGGCCTGAAGAAGGCCGGCATCGAGTTGGACCGCAAGATCCTGGCGGACCTGGCAGTGAAGGACGCTGCTGGATTTACCGCGCTGTGTGAGCAGGCGAAAGCCGCGCACACAGCTGCCGCTGCCTAAGCCGTCCATCCCAGGAACAATCTGTAATCGCGCGATGGGCGGCCTATGGGCCGCCCGTTGTGCTATAGGGACACACATCCGTGTACACCGTTCCCAGACTCGATGACTACTCGCCCGCCGCGTTGGATCGCGCGGTTGCGGACTTGTGTGCAGCGTTGGACGCAGAAACTGCCGCGCTGCACTCCGACTCCGACTGGAAAGAATTCCGCGATCGCTGGCTGGCGCGCAAGAACGGCCTGCTCACCCAGGTCAACGACACCTGGCTGAAGGCCGCGCCGAAAGAAGCCAAGCGCGAGGTCGGGCAGCGCGTCAATGAATTGAAGGCGCGCGCCGAAGCCGCCGTCGAGGCGGCTCACGAAAAGATCCACGCCTCTTCGTCGGATGCGAAGCTCGCCGCCGAGCGCCTCGACATCACGCTTCCCGGAGTGCAGCGTCCCATCGGCACCAAGCATCCCGTGCTGCGCGTGATGGACGAGATCGTCGCCGTGTTTTCGTCGATGGGTTACTCGGTCGGCGAAGGCCCCGAGGTCGAGACCGACTACTACAACTTCGAGTCGCTGAATTTTCCGCCCAACCATCCCGCGCGCGATACGCAGGATACGCTGTTCATCGCCGGGCAGGAGTCGAAGGCCGCGCGCGATCGCCTGCTGCTGCGTACCCACACTTCGCCGGTGCAGATTCGCACCATGGAGAAGCAGCCACCGCCGGTGCGCATCGTGATTCCCGGCAAGGTACACCGCAACGATCCGCTCGACGCCACGCACTCGCCGGTATTTCACCAGGTCGAGGGACTGGCGGTCGATACCAACATTACGTTCTGCGATCTGAAGGGCACGCTCGATCACGCCACGAAAGCGCTGTTCGGCTCGTCGGTGAAGACGCGCTTCTATCCGTCGTTCTTCCCCTTCACCGAGCCGAGCGCCGACATGCAGGTGAGCTGCATTTTCTGCGGCGGCAAGGGTTGCCGGAAGTGCAAGTTCAGCGGTTGGATCGAGCTGCTGGGCTGCGGCATGGTCGATCCCAACGTCTTCGAGTTCGTGAAGCACAACGGCTACGATTCGTCGAAGGTCAGCGGCTTCGCCTTCGGCATGGGCGTGGAGCGCATCGCCATGCTGAAGTACGGCGTCGAAGAGATCCAGCTGTTCTACGAGGGCGACGTGCGGTTTTTGGAGCAGTTCGCATGAGAATCCTTCCCGCATGGCTGCGTGAGTTCGTCAACATCGCTTCCGACGATCGCCAACTCGCCGAAGACCTGACCTCCGCTGGAATCGCCGTCGAATCCGTTGCCGAAGAGAACGGCGCGACCATCTTCGAGATGGACCTGACCACCAACCGCGTGGATGCCATGAACCACTACGGCGTGGCTCGCGAGGCCGCGGCCATCTACGGCGTCGAGCTGAAACCGTTCGAGCCCAAACTGCCAACGCCGGGTAGGGGTTCCTTCAACAAGCTCAGGGCAGGCTCTTCGACTTCGGCGGCGAAAGACGCGCCGCCTCCGCTCAGGATGACAACATCGGGTGAAGCGGCGGTCGCTTCGCTCAGGATGACAACGGGAGGGGATTTTCCGATTGTTATCGAAGACGCAGAGGGTTGCGCGCGATATACGGCGCAAATCATTCGCGGAGTAAGGATTGGTCCGTCACCCGAGCATATCGTCAAGAGGCTGGAACTGTTGGGTTCGCGTGCCATCAACAACGCGGCCGACGCCACCAACTACGCGATCAACGAGCTCGGACACCCCACGCACGCCTTCGATCTCGACCTGCTGGAAGGCGGCAAGATCATCGTGCGCCGCGCCCGTGATGGCGAATTTCTGAAGACGCTCGACGGTGTTGGCCACACGCTTACTGCCGACGACCTGGTCATTGCCGACACGGAGAAGCCGGTGGCGCTGGCTGGTGTGATGGGCGGATTTGACTCGATGATCACCGAGAAGACGACCAACGTGCTGATCGAGTCAGCGTGGTTCGATCCGGCCATAATCCGCAACATGGCCAAGCGTCACGGCATGCACACCGACGCCTCGCATAGGTTCGAGCGCGGCGCAGATTGGGGCATCACACCCGTGGCCTGCGATCGCGTGGCCGAGTTGATTGTCGAGACCGCTGGTGGCGAACTCATCGGTGAGTGCATCGACACCGTCGCCCGCAAAGTTGAGCGCCAGCCGATCATGCTGCGTCGCTCCGAGGTTAGGCGAATTCTCGGCATCGACATCGAGGTTGCGGAGATCGAGCGCATCCTGGGTCATCTTGGATTCGGAGTCGCTCCCGAGGGCGGCGACTTCAGCGTGACCATCCCCACCTGGCGTCTCGATGTGGAGCGCGAGATCGATGTTCTCGAAGAGTTGGCGCGTATTTACGGCTACAACAAGTTTCCCAACACGCTGCCCGCATTTACTGGTGCAGTAATTGCGTTGCCTGACGAGGCGAAGAACGCGCAGGTGCGCCAGACAATGCTGGCTCTGGGCTACGACGAAGCGATCTCGCTGACGTTCATCTCTGAGCCGGATGCGAAGATCTTCGGCAATGGTGAGCCGCTGGCGCTGGCCAATCCGCTAAGCGAGGAGGCGGGCTACATGCGCAACTCGCTGGTACCCGGCCTGCTCAACATGATCGGCTACAACCTGAATCGTGGCACGAGCGACGTGCGGCTGTTCGAGGCGGGAGAGGTGTTCGAAAAGCTGGGCGACCGCCACGACGAACGCCGCCGTTTGGCTTTCGCAGCCACCGGCAACCTGACGCCGTTGAGTCTGCACGGCGAGGCGCAGCCAGTCACGTTCTTTCATCTCAAGGGAGACCTTGAGCAATTGCTGGCGGGCTTTCAGCATAGCTCGCTCTATTTCGATACCACTGTGCCGGCGTACTTCCATCCCGGTCGCTCGGCGCGGGCCGTGCTGGATGGCGAGACCGTGGCGCGCTTCGGACAGTTGCATCCCGAGGTTGCGACCGCGCGCAAATTGCGCCAGGACGTCTTCCTCGCCGAAGTGTTGCTCGATCGCTTGTACCGTCATCCGTTGCGCGAGCCCAAGTACCAGCGCATCTCGAAGTTCCCTGCAGTCGGTCGCGACTTCTCGTTCTTCTTCGACGACGCGGTTACGTTTGAGCGCATCCGCGTGGCCGTCGTTGGTCTGGGTATCGCGGAATTGCAATCGTTCCTGCCGGCTGAGATTTATCGCGGCGAAAAAGTAGGTGCAGGGAAGTACTCGACGCTGCTTCATGCCGAGTTCCAATCGAAGGATCGCACCCTGCGCGACGATGAGGTAGCACAGTGGTCGGCGCAGATCGTGAAGGCGCTGGAATCGCTGGGCGGGGTTTTGCGCAGCTAGGCAAAACACTTCACCACAGAGGCACAGAGACACCGAGGATTTCGTCTTCTACATCCGGGCGCGCACTTGTGAAGCGACGTCGGCAGGCCTAACGCTTCGCGCGATGTGATCTGATTCCAAGCCTGAGCTTCTCTGTGTCTCCGTGCCTTTGTGGTAAGACGCGTCTTCGGTTCAGCCAACCGAGCTAGTCGTTATCCAACCTTCGGGAACCCCGCATTGTTCTTCACCTGCTCCGCCTGCCACAGATGCCGCCGGTTGTGGGCGGCGACGATCAGTAGTTCTGTATCGGCGGTGAGGTGCAACGGAAAGAGCGGGTCTTTTACGCGCAGGTCGCCGAGGTCGGTCTCGCCCCATTGGCGGACGAACTCCACGAGCTGGTTCTGCACTGCTTGAAAGTCCGCGAGGATTGCGCTGGTGAGCTGCGATGGCGGAGCAATTTTCTTGGGCGCCGGAAGCTTCAGTTTCGGTGGCGGCTCCTCGAAGCCGATGAAGAAGCGGGTGAACCATCCTGATGGCTGAATGGGGTTCTTGCGCGGCTCCAGTTGATCGCGGTTGTTCTCGACCCCCGCCTGCAACGCCTTCACGTAGATGGCGTTCATGATGACGAGGTGGTCAAGGCATTGCGCAACACTCCACGACTTTCCGCCATTGGGCTGCCAGTTGAGCGACTCCTGGTTCAGTCCGCTGGCCAATGCCTGCGCTTGCGCGGCCTGGCGTTCGAGTTCGGCGATGAGTTCTTCGGAAGAGTAGTGCTGTTTGATCGGCATGGGGAATTCGCTTCGATTCTATACGGCATCACCCAAGCCGTTGGTGAAAAAGTCCTCCACAGTTGTCCCTGGCGGACTGAAGCGTGAGTGAAAACCCGTGCCGCCGCTACGCGGCTCGAACCAGTTAGCCACTTTAGCCCCGGGCTCACGCCCGGGGCTAACACCTGTTCCGCCCCTGCAGGGCTGGTTTTCTAGTAGTCTGTACCGCCGTCGCAACCCGGACTTAGTTCTCGGGTACACCCTGAAACCCCCACAAGTAAGCGAAAATAAAAACGCTTTACGGCACCCTTCGACTACGCTCGCGGCAAGCTCTGAAGGCGTACTCCTTTACGACGCAGCCGCAATTGAGCCCTCCGGTAAGCTTCCAGTCGCACTGTAGCTGTTGCATTCCGCGGTACCTCACGCGAATTCTCGGGGTAAACGCCAAACCGCGTGTCACGATGCACAGGGGCCTGCGATATACTGCGCACAATCATCTACTTTTCGAGGTACGTCGATCGTTATGCCGTCCAATGCAGTTGAAATAGCCACCGTCTCCTCCGCTGATTTCCAATCGCTTGAGGAAAAAGTTCTTCGCACCATCGAGCTTCTGAAGGTCGCTCGCGAAGCCAAGGCCACTGCCGAGCGCTCCGCCGCACGACTGCGCGAGCAGTTGAACGAGCGCGAGGAAGAGTTCGACACCATGCGCGCCGAACTCGTTGCTCTGCGCAAGGAGCGCGAAGAGGTACGAACCAGAGTAGAAAAGATGCTGGGGCAAATTGAGTCTATGACGGCGGAAGAATCGGCGTAATAATTGCAGGGCATGACTCGTCACAGGTTACGCGGGTTTCCGCCCTTGTGAAACGTCCACCGAGTGGATCTGGGGCGTAGGCCGCGCGGCAGTCACGGGAGTACCAGGAGGCTAGCTTGGCGCAATCCAACGGCAACGGCAGTGTCCGGGTCGAGATTTACGATCAAACGTACCAGCTTCGCGGCTCCGATCCGGAGTACATCGGGAAGCTGGCTGAGTACGTTGACACCAAGATGCGGGTGGTCGCACAACAAGCCTCGACAGTGGACTCCCTGAGGGTTGCTGTGCTGGCAGCGCTCAACATAGCCGATGAATATCTGGTGCTGAAGAGCAAGTACGATGCAGCCTCGCACGACTACTCGGCGCGCGCCGGACATCTTGCGGAAGCGCTTGACGAAATTCTGGAAGAGTCACGCCGCGCAGGCTAACGGTTCACCGTTCTTCTGGCGGAGTTTTGTCGAACACAGGCTCCGCCCTTTCACAGGATTTCGCGTCTTCGGTTCTAGGTCAATGTCAGTTCGAAGTGTTTCGAAACTTGGCTGTCGACCATGCCAGCGGTTCCACTTTTGTGCGCAATCTTTGTACGGTTGGTAATTTGTTACCCTTTAAGTTGCAAAGAGTTGCACAAACTCCGCGACGTCCACTATCAAGAAGAACTAATCCCTCGGATACCACCACCTAAGTATCGCTGAGAAAATCCTTTCACAGTAAATTCCCGAAGCTATGCAGAAGTTTGCACACATGTTTGCTGGCAGAACTGCATTTTGTACATAAAATCAATAACATAGCATGGTAATCATTTGGCACGTAACGTGCACACCTATTAGTCGTAGTAATGCGTCGGCGAGCCTTCCAAGTGGCTCGGTCTTGCTTTGGTCTACAACTACCTACAACAAAACAGGAGGAGGATTTCGCGATGAAACTTCGTAACGTCACTTTGCTTTTGTTGGTCGCAGCACTGGCCATCATGGCCACGCCGGTTCTGGCACAAGATGCCTGCCAGACTGCTAACAACCTGCTGGGCCCTAACTGCGGCTTCGAGACAGGAACGTTCGCCGGATGGACCCAGAGCGGGAACCTAGGCTTTACCGGCGTCAGCACCGCCTATGCCTTCAGTGGAAACTTCGGCGCCTTCCTGGGCCCCGTCGGCAGTGATGGTTATTTGACCCAGTCCGTCTGGGGCAACACGCTTTCGTTCCAGTTCCGCCAGGATCCGTCGTACTGGGGATTGGATTCCACCAGCGCTACCTTTTTCGGAAGCTGCGGAGCCGGTTGTGGGATCTATTTCGTAGATTTCTGGCTCTCGAGCCCCGGCGGAACGCCCAATGACTTCACCGTTCTCTGGAACGGCAGCGATGTGGGCCCAAGCCTGATCGACGCAGGAGCGTTCGGGTACACAGAGTTCAACGGCTATGTGTATGGAAACACCCCCGAACCCAGCAGCTTGATCCTTATGGGATCCGGTTTGCTCGGACTGGCGGGCGTGGTTCGCCGCAAGCTGACGCTGTAACCGTTCGCGCAACCCAGTTGCCGCAGGTCAGCTCGCGGTATCCCCATAATGTCTGCCACGAGCGATTCGAGACTCTTGAAAGTGTCTCGTATATCGCTCGTAAGATGGCGTCACCAGATCAAAATCCAGGTTCATTCCTGAGAAGGTGGAAACTATGAGAACAAAGCGTGTGCAGGCCCTCATGGCCCTTGTGTTGGCATGCGGGCTTATTCTAATCTCTACGAGCCTGTTCGCACAGACCCCGGTGCAGCGGCCAAAGACCCATGCACTGGTACCGATCAGCCCACTTCACTCGGTCAACAGCCAGTCTCCGGCGGTCCCGAGTGGCCCTCTGCATCAAATCGCCCCCCAAGGCCCCAGGTTGAACGGACCGACTGTCAACCTCAACATATTTGGTATTGACTACTACAACTCGCTCGGCATCGGCGTTAAATGCCACTGCTACCCGCCCGATACCAACGCGGCCGTGAGCCCCAACTGGGTCGTCGAAACGGTCAACTCTGCGTTCGCCGTATGGGACAAAAGCGGGAACCTGCAGGCTGGCTACCCGCAGCCGCTGAGCAATATATTCCCGTCGGGCTTTGGCAGCGATCCCTATGTGGAGTATGACGAGATGGCAGATCGCTGGTATATCGCGGCCATTACCAGTGACCTTTCATCGCTAGAGTTGGCGGTGTCGAATGACGGCAACCCGCTCAACGGATTCGTCGTTTACTCAGTCTTCACAGGTTACGTCCCCGACTACCCGAAGATGGGCTGGAACAAGGATGCCGTCTTCATCTCCTTTAACAACTTCTTCGTTGATGCCAACATCAACGTTCTAGCGTTCGACAAGGCGAACTTTAACAACCACTACATCTCGGCTTCGCCGGTCTTCCAGTTCCGGGCGGCGCCGCCGGCGCAGATGCACGGCGATACCACCGGCGGCACTGAGTGGTTCATTTCGGTCACGGATGGGGCTGATGGGTTCGGTGCCAGTAACACCATCCTCGTCTCCAAAGTGACCAACTACCTCAGCAACAGCCCACATTACGCTTTCTACCCGCTGACCGTGCCCACCACGTACAACGGGCCACTCTACTATGCCGATCAGCCGGGCGGCATTATCAACGTGTTTCCCAGCACAACAACCACGCAGGTTCAGTGGCACAACAATCAGATGGTGACGGCCCAGGCCGCCAGTACCCCGGCGGATGGCTTCGGCTACCTCAAGGGCCTGTGGTACGAAGTCTCCACACACGGCGGGACCCCAAGGCTGATGCAGGAGGGCTTGGTTGATCCTAGCCCCGGCCAGTTACCGGGCGTGGCGGTCCAGATGCCGTCCATTGACATGAACATCCACCTCGGTTTTGGCTTGAGCTGGATGGAATCGTCGGTCAACGAGTACTTGTCCATGTGGGTAGGCAGCCGACCCGCCATTTTCCCACGTAACGCGTATAACGCAACGCAATCTGCTCCGGGCACGGGCTTTATGTACTACAACGGGCGGCTAGGCGATTACAGCTCAACTGTGGTCGATCCCACCGATGGCGTGACTTTCTGGTCGGCCAACGAATACATGGGTAGCAATGGCCTTAGCGATATCTGGCTAACAAATATCACGTCCTTCCGCTAGGTAAGGGCGCACAATTGCTGTAACTGATTTCACTTGATTCAATCTTTGCGGGCCGGAGCCACAAGCTTCGGCCCTTTGTTTGTGAACTGCGGTCAAGACAGAAAGAAATATCCGCTCCGACCCTTGCTATCGGATGGGGTTTTTCGTAGCATCCACTCAGACAGCCGGCCTGCAAAGTTGGTGTTGGTGGCAACCGTTTTTTGAACCAATGCTCAATGAACAGGGGGCCCTACTCGTATTCGGTTCGGTGTGCGAGGCTCCGCCAGACGGAGATGCCTAAAGAGCCGCGGGGGGTTCCCACCGTTACGACGGGTTCATTGACGGCCCACCTGACACGGCCCCGTGGGTCGGCTTGTTTTTTGCAGGCAAGTTCCAGCGCGGCACGTCTTCGGGTTGCCACGCTGCCGCAAACAGCAAAAGCAGCCGCAGATTTCACAGATCACACGGATCAGTCAGGAACGTGATGATTCTGACCTTCTGACAAAGGGGAGTCCGTTCTAATCCGCGAAATCCGCGGCAGTTTCTTTCAGGCCACTGCTACTGCTTCACGGCAACGTAGGTCGCCTTGGTTCCGTTCAGCTTATCGTCCACGTCGATATTCATGGTCTTGCCATCCGCTGCAACGGTCATCCTGGCGATAGACATTACTTTGCCGTCGCGCTTGTCGGTCTCTTCGATCGAGTCGCCGATCCGCTTGAGCGAGACGCTCGTGGTTCCCGGATCGCCGACGTATGGTGCATCCGTACTGTCCAGTTTCGCGGTATAGGACTGTCCGGTCGGGTTACTGTAACTGAGTGAATCGCCACCGCTCTTGAACGTGAAAATCAGCGCGTCGGCGGTAGCAACATCTGACTTTTCATCGCGCCAGGAGCCGGAAATCCCGTTTGCGCCAGCCGGGGCTTTCGCAACCCGTTTCAGAGTGTCGGTACCGCTGACCGGTCCTCCGGTGGGATTCCCGAAGTACGTCCATGCGACAGTCAAGGTATTGCCGTCGTCCGACACGGTGCGAGTCGTCTTGGCGACATCCTTGCCGTCCTTCTGCGAGGCGAACTCCACGTGCTTGTCATCCACTACTTTCACCATCAGCGAGTCCCGATAGGGATCGCCGCTGATCTTTTGGAACTGCCCGTCGGCCTTGATGTTGACCACAGGGTTGCACGATTTGCACTCGTACGTCCCGTTCTGCAAGAGATAAACGTCCGGCTTTTTGGGTAGTTTTGATTTGCCCAAATCGACTTTCCAAGTGCCGTCGAACGGGCTCTGCGCCCATCCCAGTAGGGGGAAGAGCAGCAACACGAACAGCATTTTTTTCATTGCTAGTCCTTTCTTAATTGGGTTCTAAAGGTGGCGCTGGACAGCATACCCCAAATCGCTCCTGGCGCAACAAGGAAGTGATTCCGGACGGAATCCTGCCCTACCAACCAGCGGGTAAAGGAAACGAGCCTATCCGCGCTTGGATTCCCGTTTACCTGGCTGCGGAGCTTCTGTTCTACTGCTTGCTTGCAGCGACTCCATGCCTCGCACTCGACGATGATGAGAAGCTTTTGTCTTGCGGTTGCCGTGATCCTGTTGCTGGCGGCCGGTTGCTGGGCGCAATCGCAGATGCCAGACCAGCCCCACAGCCCAGGCCCTAAGCCGCCCGCCGCGGTCGCCGAGCCTTGGGAGTACTCGCTTACCGTGGATGGCTACATCATCTCCGGCGCCGACGGTTATGCCTCACCCACCTTCACCGCTGACCACAACTGGCTGCATCTGGAAGCCCGCTACAACTATGAGAACCTTCGCACTGGATCAATTTGGGCGGGATACAACTTCAGTTGGGGTAAGAAGTGGCAGTTTGCGGTCACGCCCATGATAGGCGGAGTGTTGGGCCGCACCAATGGCATCGCTCCTGGCTGCGAGGCGTCGCTGGCCTACAAAAAGGTGACGCTCTCCCTCGACAACGAGTACGTATTCGACACCACGTCGAAGTCCGGCAACTTCTACTACACCTGGCCGCAACTCACGTACGAGCCGCTGGACTGGCTAAAATTGGGCCTGGTGGCGCAGCGCACTCGGGCGTTTCAAACAAAACTGGATGTTCAGCGCGGCTTTCTCGTAGGTTTCAAGCATAAAAAGTTGGAGTTCACGACCTACGTGTTCAATCCCGGATTCGCCGACACGTCGGTGGTTTTAGAGGTGGGAGCGAGTTTCTGAAGTTCGCAGTTCTGACATCGCGCCTCATGCGCCCTGCGAGTCCGCGCCAGCATCTACAATAGAGCTGTGTTTCCACGTTTATTGCACCTCGGCAATTTCAACCTCCCCACCTATGGCGTGATGGCGGCGCTGGGGCTGATATGCGGCCTCATGCTCATCATTCGAGTGGGCCGCGAACAGGGCCTCGATCCCGACAAGCTCTGGAACCTCGGCATCATCGCAATTCTCTCAGGTGTGCTGGGCTCGAAGATCCTGATGATCCTGGTGGACCTCGGCTATTACACCGAGCATCCTGGCGAAATATTTGCGCTCTCTACCTTGCAGGCTGGAGGAGTGTGGTCGGGCGGGCTGCTGCTGGCGCTGGTGATGTGTATCTGGTACATGCGCCGCAACCAGATGCCGGTACTGCGCACTTGCGATGTGTTTGCGCCCGGGCTCGCCCTGGGACATGCCTTCGGCCGCATTGGCTGTTTCGCTGCCGGCTGCTGCTGGGGCCGTGAGACTCACGTGCCGTGGGCAGTCACGTTCCGAAATCCCCTAGCCGAGCAGATCGTGGGCACGCCGCTGGGCATCCCGCTGCATCCCACGCAGCTTTACGAGTTTGTGCTGGAAATGCTGAACTGCCTGTTCCTGGTCTGGCTGATTCGCCGCAAGAAGTTTGAGGGCGAGATCATCGGCACCTACCTCATCATCTACGGCATTGGGCGGTACTTCATCGAGTTCTTCCGTGGCGATCCCGGACGCGGGCAGCTGTTCGGCTTCATGTCCGATACTCAGGGGATTGCCATGCTCCTGGTGATCGGCGGATGTGCACTGTGGTTGCGACGGGTGCCGTTGCGGCCACCAGCGAAACTTGCCTCGGCGCGCTAAGAACAAAGGCAACCACGGATTACACGGATCTCCCCGATATAGCAGATCGGATCAAACACCTCGCTCTCACAGTCGGTCGGGTAATGGATCACTGTAAAATGTTCGTCCTGCCCGGATAATTAGAGTGATTTCAACGAGAGGCGCCGATGGTTCGCCGGGCGTGTCTTCCGCTGTTCATTGCTGCACTACTCGCAGGAGTTTCGTTTTCGCAAGATGGGGAGGCGAACGCTCCTCCACAGCCGCGTCAGCCTCCGCCCATCGACGCAGCGATGCAAGTGCCGGTTCATATCTCCTCCGTCGCCAGGGTGGCGAATGGTACGGAAGTCAGCCTTCGGTTGACCCAGCCGATCAAGACCAAGACAGCGAAAGTGGGTGATCGTGCGCAGTTCGTCCTGAGCTCGGACCTTTTCTATCGCAACGCCCTGCTGGCCCCGGCGGGAACGCCGGTCGAGGCCACGGTTGTGGAAGCCAGTCGGGCGAAGTGGGCGAGTCGCGGATCCAAACTGGCGGTAGAGGTTACTGGCCTCCAACTTCTAAACGGCCAGCGGCTACCGCTGCGAGGATATGCCGGCACCCAGGGCGGGATCGGGCCGACTGCGAGTACCGTCGGAGCGCTGATCGATAGCAGCGGACATTGCGGAGTTTGCTTTATGGTCCTGGTTCCTACCGGAGTGGTTTCGCTGCTGGCGCCCGGCAGCAACAAAGAACTGGAGCCTCTTGCGTCTGCCTATGTAGACGGCGATTTCGTTCTCGACCCGCCGCCGTTTCAGCCCGAGGGTCCAATCGCGAGTGGAAGGGTCCGAATCGTTCACGGAAGTTATGGCTGGCCCTCAAGTCTCGATCTCTTATGCAACGGTGTCCCCCTGGTTCATCTCGACGCCCTGCACAAGCTCGAGCTCGATCTGCAACCTGGCTATTATCGGTTTTCGGTCAGTCCCGGGAAGGACATGGAGCAGATTTATGTCGCGCCGGGAAGTGAGACCCACATTCTCACTGCCCAAGGCGAGGTGCGTATCATGAACGACCAGAAATCAAGCCTGAAGATACTCAATCCCTCGATCAGTCCATCACACCAAGCCAAGTCAGAGGGACAGCGGCTAGAGAAGGCGCACACGGTCGACCCGTCTGACGTCTACTCCACATCATGCAATCCCTTGCCTGAGGTGATCGACTTAACGCCCTAGGCGAGAGTGCGTGCCACTCTCGCCGCCAAACGCATTTTCCAACCGTACCTATGGAGTCTTGTCTTTGATGGAGAGCAGGTCGAGCTCGAAAATCAAAGTGGAATTCGGGCCAATCCCGGCACCTGGACTGCGCTCACCGTAAGCAAGTTCGGAGGGGATGAAGAGCTGCCACTTCGATCCCACGGGCATGATCTGCAGAGCTTCGGTCCAGCCCTTGATGACCTGTCCGACCCCGAAACTGGCAGGCTCGCCGCCCTTGTACGAGCTGTCGAACTCGGTGCCGTCGATCAGCGTGCCGCGGTAATTACAGACTACGGTGTCGGTGGCCGTCGGCTTCGGTCCGGTGCCTTCTTTCAAAATCTTGTACTGCAATCCGCTGGGCAGGGTGACGACGCCCTCTTTGGTCTTGTTGGCGGCAAGGAATTGCTGGCCCGCCTGCTTGTTGGCGTCGCCGGCGTGTTGCGCTTCCGCCTGTTGCTTCTTCATCATCTCGGAACGGAATTCGGTCATGACGGTCTTGGTCTCTTCTTCGGTCATCAGCGGCTTGGTGCCGGCCAGCGCGTCTTTCAGGCCGCGCTCCACGATCGCCGGATCAATGTCGAGCGAATCCTTTTTCATGCTCTGCCCGATGTTCATGCCAATGGCGTAGCTGACCTTGTCTTTTTGAGTCTTCAAGGTGAGCACCTGGGGGCCCTTGGCCGCCGCAGGTGTGCTGGCATGCGGCTTGGCGGCTGTGGTGGATTTGGCGGCTGTTGCCGGTTTAGGGGTCGATGGCGGAGTCTGCTGGGCGGCAAGAATGCCCAACGTCAGAATGCCGACGGCAAGCGTAGTCGCTGCCGTGAGAAATAGTTTTCGCATACCATGATTCTCGCACTGATTCGCACAGCCGGGCAAAACTAGCGCAATGTTCCAGTGCCAAATCATCGCTGTCGCGGGTTATCAGCGACAGATTCGGCCTCTGGATCGGCAGTCCGGAGGGGTTGTATCATGGCAGCGTGATGGCATTTCCTATCCGAGTCTGTGTAGTTTGTTCGGAAGAGTTCGAACTCAAGCCTGATAAGCCCGGCTTTGCCAATCGCT
>DATBZX010000131.1:0-17961 GCA_036512955.1 Terriglobales bacterium | reverse complement strand
GTGCGTTTGGCAAGTTGGTTTGGCCCACTTCGGCGGTTTAATCTGGCCCACCCATGGACGTTGAAGGTTAGGAGGCTAGAGTTCCGTTCTGCTGGAGCGTAGCCCGGAGGGCGAAGCGGAAGCAGAACGGAGTGTCGAGTCCTCCAGGGATCATTCTTTGCGTTTCTTCCGCAAGGTTCTGCGAAAGCGGTACGACTCCGAACCTGTTTCGATGATGTGCGCTTGATCGGTGAGTCGATCCAGCACTGCTTTGCACAGCCGGGCATTGGTAAACACCTGCGGCCATTCCGAGAAGGGCAGGTTGGTGGTCACGATAATGGCCGCTTTCTCCGCCCGCTCGGCGATGACTTGGAAGAGCAGCTCGGCGGCCACCTCGGCCAGTGGGACATAGCCCAGTTCATCGATCACGATCAGTTCCACCCGCGCCCACCGTGCCAGCATGCGGCTGAGGCTCTGTTCGCGTTGGGCTTCGACCAGTTGGTTGACCAGGGCGGCAGCGGTAGTGAAGCGCACCCGCTTCCGCTGGCGACAGGCGGCAATGGCCAGGCCCGTCGCCAGATGCGTTTTTCCAGTCCCCGGTTCGCCGACCAGAAGCACGGGTTCGGAGCGTTCCAGATAGCCCCCTTCGGCCAAGGCTCGAATGCGCGAGGCCGGGATGTTTGGCGACTGTGCGAAGTCGAACTCCTCCAGCGTCTTGATCCGGGGCAGGTGCGCATCTTTGATCCGCAGTTCGATCGAGCGCCGTTGCCGGTCCTCGACTTCGGCCTGGAGGAGAGCTTCCAGATAATAAAGATGCGAGTGGTTCTGTTGTCTGGCTTCTTCGGCCAACGATAAGAACTGACTGCCGATGGCGGCCAGTCGCAGAGTCTGGCAGTGCTGAGCGACGCTTGCCGATTGCAAACTCATGCCTGCACCTCGAGCTTCGGCTCAGAAAGTAACTGGTTATACTCGGCCATCGTCGGCAGGGGACGTTCGTAGGCGGCCAGTGCGCCGATCTCGATCCTGGTTACCACCGCGTGTTGCAGTTCGTCGCTCATGAGCAGATGACGAATCGCAGCTACATCCGTACAGCCCAACTGCATCGCTTGTGTCACCGAGGCTTCCAGCTTGGCGTAGCTGAACTCGCGACCCATGCGAATCAGCGCGATCATCGATCGCGTCCCCTCCTGGCGTCCATGCCGCTGGTTCATTAACTCCCATAGCTGGTCATAGCTCTCCGGCCAGCGCCCTTGCACCCGCCACTGCGCCAGCGGTTTCGATCCACGCAATGCACCGGGCTTGCGTTCCAGCACTTCCAGATAGTGTTCGAGATCCAGGATCTGCTGTGCCCGCTCATAGCTACGCTGGTGCTGCGCCACTCGCACCCCGTCCTGCCGGAACTCAACCACACTGGAGTAAGCCCGGGCCTCGACCACCGAACCGGCTTGCATCGGCACCGAGTAGAAGTTGGTTCGCACCTTGGCACATCCCGCCTGGTTGACAAGCGGGAAACTGACTTCCGCTAACTCAAAGTCTTCCGCTGGAAGGCCCCGCAGGTGCTGCTTCTCGGCCAGCAGCAGCGTACCAACATTCTCCACGCGGCCTGACAGGACACGGCTCTCATCATGACGGCAATCGGCCAGCAGCTTCGCGTTCAGTTCTGCAAGATCCCTGGCCCCTGGTACCGGAACCCAGTGGTTGCGGCGGAAGTAGCCCACTTCACCTTCCACCCCGCCCTTCTCGTGGCCTTCGCCCGGCGTGCAGAAATCAGTCTGATACTGCCAGTGCGAACGGAAGGCGATGAAGCGAGCCGTTAGTTCGCGCTCCTGGCCCCGCAGTATCTTCTTTACCGCGCTCGACAGGTTGTCGTAGCGCAGCCGACTGAATACCCCGCCAAAGTAATGGAACGCCAACTCGTGGGCTTCCAGAAACGCCTGCTGCGTCGCCCTCAGGTATGCCCGATGATAGGCCGCTCCGCTGGCCATCGAACGCATCGAGAATACCTGCAGCTTGGTCCGCTCGCCATCCAGGTCGGCGTAGGCTTCATACCAATCGACCTGGGCTTCGACGCCCCAGTCGTAGCTCTGCGGCACAAAGGTCTCGCGCCGAGTTAACCCCAGCGCCGCTTTGCGCCGTGCCACATACTGCCGCACCGTGCGCTCCGCAGGACTGCACCCGGCTACCTCTTGTCGAATCCGTTCCCAGATCCGCTTTGCCGTGTGGCGCTGCTTACGCGGAGCCCTGCGATCCGATTCCAATATCGCATCGATGAACTCTGCTGCCGGAGCCATCTTCACATGCGGACGCTCCGTCTTCTTCCGCCGCGCCGGGACCGCGCTGCGGATCGCCTCCCGCACCAACCGCCGGTGCACCTGCAGCTTTCGCGACACACCTTGGATCGTGCCCACCCCAAACTCATACTCCAGCCGTATCTGCTCGTATAGCTCCACCTTGGCTCTCCAGTCCAACTCCCGCCTCCCGACCCAAGCTCACGCTCAAATCCAGAGTAGAAGTTTGCTATGCCGGGGGTGGGCCAAAACAAACCGCCGAAGTGGACCACTTCAGAATGCCAAAATCAAAGTGTGCCCTATGCTCCGCAATACGAATTGGGTCATTGGGAAGATGAGGAATCCCCCTAGCACAAGGATCAGCTCTCCCAAACGAAGGGAATGCCATGTGCACCCTGCTGCCGAAATGCCCCACAACACAGCCGAGACAAGCTGACCGGCGAAGCCACCGAGAAAGGTATCGCGAACGTCTTTCTGCGCCTGAGCGATTTGCATATGTGTTCATGCTACAGGTCAACCAGCAGATCGAAACAGGTCCCCTTTTAGTCGGCATACAGGTCGTGATCTCGAGAGCGAAGCGAGCCCTCAACGAATAACGGTCGCTAGGGCGTTTCCCGGTACTGATCCGCGAGCGTGGCGGAAATCCCTTCCACCGACATCGGCTGATAGACATGCCATAGGATAGCCAAGGAGGGAGAACTCACCGTGATCTCGACTTCATCGAGCAAGGTTTTGACCATCGTCGTTTTGGTTTTGCAGGTTCTGACCGGCTGCCTGTTTCTTTTCGCTGGAGCTTCCAAACTCTTCGGCGCCGCCGAAATGGTCAATTTCTTCGCTCAGGTTGGGTCGGGGCAATGGCTTCGTTACTTCCTCGGAGTCCTGGAGGTTGGCAGCGCCGTGGCACTTTTCCTTCCGCGACGAGCTTTCTACGGAGCTGTGGTGCTCTCCGTATCGCTGGTGGGACACATCGTTATCCACGCGGCCGTGCTCCACCGTCCCGCTGTGTTTCTCGTGTTCCTGCTTGCGGTAACTTTGCTGATCGCTTACCTTCGCAGGCCCGCAGCCAATGGGTGAGGCCGCCGAGCCGTACCCGACGGAATATAAACATCCGCACTGCTGTCCGGTTAAGCTACAGGGTGCGGGCTGTAAGTAGTAGCTGCGCAATAGGTTGAAGCCATTTCTGGCTTGCCGCGATTTGAATTTGAGGAGAGCGGACAATGGCTCATGAATCAGGGCCGCACCGTCTTCTCGCAATTGATCAGCTTCCTTCCCGACCGGGAGTTCCGTCGTTGCGTCGCACGCTATTACGGCGATCTCCGACTGCGAAGCTTAACCTGCTGGGATCAGTATTTGGCAATGGCCTTCGCCCAGTTGACTTATCGCGAAAGCCTGCGCGACATCGAAGCCTGTTTGGGTTCGTTGCAGGGCAAGCTGTATCACCTGGGATTCCGTGGCAAGGTGGCGCGCTCGACGCTGGCGGAGGCGAACGAATCGCGGGACTGGCGCATCTTCACCGACTTCGCGCAGAGGCTGATTGCCACCGCACGCGGACTGTATGTCCGAGAGCCTATGGGCGTCGCTCTGGAGCAGAGCCTGTATGCCCTGGATTCGACGACCATCGATCTGTGTCTGGCGCTGTTTCCCTGGGCCCGGTTCCGGCGGCGCAAAGCCGCTGTCAAAATGCATACCCTGCTGGACCTGCACGGCAACATTCCCACGTTTATCCGCGTCACCAGCGGGGCCGTGCATGATGTGAACCTCCTCGACGAGATCATGCCGGAGGCCGGGGCCTTCTATGTGATGGACCGGGCCTACATTGATTTTCAGAGGCTCTTCGTCTTTACCCTCAGCTCGGCCTTCTTTGTCGTGCGCACGAAATCGAACCTGCAGATGCAGCGGCGCTACTCGCATCCGGTGGACAAGAGCACCGGCGTATGCTCGGACCAGACCGTGATTCTGTCGTCCTTCGAGTCGGCCTCAGTGTACCCAGACGCGTTACGAAAGGTGAGCTACTGCGATGCTGAAAACGGCAAGCGGCTGAAGTTTCTGACCAACAACTTCACGCTTCCCGCGCTGACCATCGCGCAAATCTACAAACAACGTTGGCAGGTGGAACTGTTCTTCAAATGGATCAAACAGCACCTGCGAATCAAGGCTTTTTACGGCACCAGTGAGAACGCGGTGAAGACCCAGATCTGGATTGCGGTGTCAGTCTATGTGCTGGTAGCGATCGTGCGCAAGCGGTTGGGACTGGAGGCCAGCCTGTACCAGATTCTACAGATTCTCAGCCTCACGCTTTTCGAGAAAACGCCCATTTTATGCGTGCTTCAGAGCATCGAAGAGGACGCCAATTTCGCCGAAAACGCCAACCAACTGATTCTGTTCGACTTTTAACCGGACAGCAGTGGAACGCTACGAAAACGGTGGAGCAACAATGGATACTCCTTGCGGTGCGTTATGGCTTCTTACTCATTAACTAATCACGGCTCCTCAGTAGGGTGTTCTGCCTCACGTACCACCTCCGCCAAAACTTTGCTATGAGGTCCATAAATGGAAATGGCAACCCGAGGAGCATTTGGTTTAGTTTCTAGCCACTTTTTAAAATATTCCACTACCAACTCAGAGGCCTTCTTTATCGCATAAACTCCCATGGCGGAATCCGTGGCGGAACGGAAGTTGCGAAAACCTTGGTATGCCTCAACGTTGATGTCGTAATTAGGAAGACTATCATGAAGGTCCTTGACAATACGGTCGATATCATCCTCGTACGCTGTCGCCACAATTGTGACATGTATCTGGAACGGATTCTTATCCTTCGTGGTTGACATAGCGCGACACGTTAGCACAAGGCAAAACAATTAATCAAGAACAAAATGAATCTAGACTTAAGACATTTGCGTGTTCTTTTTGTGTCCGGGCTCTGATGGATTTCCGAGCGTCTTCGCCTGTGATACTCTTACGGTCACCCGCACTATCATCGATGCCGTGTCGCTCAAGATGTGTCCCCTTGGCCTCGAAGCGGCGCTTCTGCTGGACACTCAAAGATCGCTTCTATGCGTCCTTCCCGTATCCGCACCTTCATTCTTGTAATCGTCTCTTTGGCATTTGTCGCTTAATGTACTATCGAGCGATCTCCGCTTTTAGGGCGACCTTTCTAGCGACGCGTGGCTGCATTCGCCCAACTGGCGAACCACTCTATTCCTACCGCGTGGCCAAAGACGAATTCCTTAGCCTTCAATCCGGACTTCGCACATTTGTATTCGAGGAGTCGAAGCTATATAAAGATCTGGAAAAGACGGGCTACGCACCGTGGATGGACCTTGAGAACAAGCCCAGCCGCGGTCGCTCGCTTCCCAGAGAGGTAATGCAACGGGCCTCGTTTCAGTATTGAACGGAAACGGACGATGATAGGGACAGATCTTCCGAAATAAGCTTGTGTTAGATAAGAACGGCTTTGGAGATCCTCCCGGAGCTTCTGCAAGGCTTCGTTTTCCTGAGCCTTGTCCGGATCGCCGGTAAAGATGAACTCCAAGTACACGGTGTCGATGACGTTGCGTAATTCATACAGCTTGGATCTAATCTCTCGCAATATGGGATTTTCAACCTGCTGGCTCTTCGCATCAAACACGCGTGCCAAGCCTGCAGTAATGAGCCGTTGCATGGAGCCGATGAATTGATCTGCAGATTTGGAGAACTTGAATTGCAGCAGGTGAAGGTTTTTGGCCTGTCGGTCAACGTGATAGCCATCAATGCCAAAATCGTTGCCGCCGTAGGCAATCTGCTCACACGCGTCCTCGCGAGAAAGTTTGAATTCCTTTTCCAAAAAGAGAAGGCCAAAGTAGTCATTGTCTACGCCGCCCCGGCGTGATTTAAGCTCGCCGGCGACCTGCGCCACTTGCCCTTCCGTAATTACCATGGAATCGTTCTCCTGGAAGATGAATGCGCTGATTATAGCGCCGAGGTTTGAGCGGTAAAGCCTGATGAGCCTGGAGGACTGAAGGAGGTTATGAGTTGCATGCCTCTACGTCCTGCTCTTTCGGATTGATGTGTCTGATAAATTCTGTTATCAGACAACCGCTCGGCATCGTTTGCCAAGGCGAGCGGGCTACTTCTTCTTGAGCCAGGGTAACGTTGCCGCTTGGTGGTTGCCGAATTCTTTTACAAACGCTTCTGCCCAAACGGCGGCCTGCTTGACGGCGTTTTCGAGCTCGTCGTCCTTGTATTCGAGTTTGTGCCAGTGTTTGTGCTTGGCATACGCATCCTCAAACATCCAGGTAGCACCTTTACCTTCCTCTTGCAGGACTACGGTCGCGCATTCGGCCGCCTTGGTCACGTGTGGGATCTCGTAAAGATGGCCAGACGTCTGCTTGACCATTCCGACCCTGAAGTTGGAAGAGAAATCCGTGCGAAGAGACGGGAAACCGCCCTTGCACGCTGCCGCCAGTTGCTCGGCGCAGTTGCTGGCGCCGATCGCCCCGAACCAACCAACCAGCTGCGTTGTCCCGCCTGCTCAGGCACTATGCTGGTCATCGAACGGATGACGCGTGCTCAACTTTACTCCCGGTTAGACCTGGGCATCCCTACCCTACAGAGGTGCTACGTTGACAGCTCATAGCACATCCAGGGTCCCCGACGTCTCTACCCCTGTCGCTCGAGGGCATGCTCGCACATGCAAGGGCGTCGTCCGCCCAAAAGCTGTTCAAGTCCTCTCCATACGGCGCCTGCTTACGCATGGCACAGGGCAGTTCTCCTCATCTACGCCACTCCCATCACTCTGTCAGTCGAGCTTTGCGCCCAAAACACTCCCAATCAGCCGGTCGACGCCATTGAAAATGCATAGGTAGATCACCGCATCCGCCGCCAACGCCGGCGGCTCACTTCAAACGACTCTATCGAAACTGCCCCCGTCGAAAGAACCCGGCTCAATCCTGCCTCGTCTGTCGGGGCAGTCCCGATAGAGACCTAACGTTTATGGGGAGCTTCCGGCTGGCCGATTAACTGCGTCCGGTCTGCTGTGACGAGTCCCAGTCCTAACCTTGATACCCCGAAATGCAGATTTTTCGAATTCAGATGTTCTCGTCGTGGCTCGTGGGATAAGGATTCGCGATAGAGATGCGCGACTCGCGGGAAACTCGCCTTTCAGATGCCGGCGTACCAGGCATAGCCCGTTTCTGGAGCCGCGGAGCCCAGACCCTTACCGAACCCTTTCAGATTGTCGGTGACCGTCAGATGGGTGATGAATTTCACGCTCTTGTAGCCGAGTTGACGGGGGAGCCGCAGGCGCAGCGGCCCGCCGTTGCCCACAGGAAGTTCATCGCCATTCATGCCATAGGCAAGAAAAGTCTGCGGATGTAATGCGTCAGCCATGTCGATGCTTTCCCACCAGTCGGGATCGATCGAGAAGTAGACAACGTATCGGGCTTGCGGAAGGGTTCCCACGAGTCCCAGGACGTGAGAAAGAGGCACACCATTCCACTCGGCTATATACGACCAGCCCTCTTCACATTGCAGCATGGTGATCTGGCTGTGAGACGGGTAGCTCTTGAGCTGGGCAAGCGAAAACGAATCGGGCCGCGCGACCATGCCGTCGACTGCGAGCCGCCAGTCAGCGAAACCTCCGGCCTGAAGCCGCTTGAACGCATCATTCAAGGGCGGCATTTCGTTGGCCAGCGGAGGGTTAGAAATCTGGCTCCGAGGGAACTCACGGGCTAACGAGTGCCTCGTCAGCAGTCGCTGCGAGGCGTAGGTCAAAGTTTCACCGAGGCCGTAGATTCCGCCGTGATCGGGCGGGACCAATCCATACCTTTGCGCAACGCGCTCGGCCACGCCGAGACCCATAACGCCCGCTGCAGCCGCAAGTCCGGTGGTGATCAGTTTGCGGCGTGAGATATCGCCCATATGCGCTCCATATATCTACCGAACGCGGCCCGTGATCATCGCTCGCATGCGGCTCCTGAATCCCGCGAAACAAACCATCACGACGTGCACTAGCAGGAAGAACACGAGAGCCAGGGTGACGAAAAAGTGAAGCGTGCGCGCCGATTGCTGGCCGCCCAACACCGTGACGGTCGCCGGAAACGCCGAAACAAATCCGGGAGACATCGCCAGGCCCGTCCAGATTACTAACGGAAACAGAATAAAGATCACGAACAAGTAGGTGAGCCGCTGGAGCAAGTTATACGACCAGGCTTCTGCCTCACTCGGCCGCTGGAAGCGCAAATGGTTAACGATTGCGCTCGAGAACGCCCTCCACGAGCGATCGGCCGCACTCGGAAGCAAGCCTTCGCGGAAATGGCCCGTCAACAAACCCCAGATTGTGTACAGTAAGCCGGTCAACACCAGCACCCATGCAGCCTGAAAGTGGAGATACCGGCTCCAGCCGTTCTGGTCGGGCAGTACGTAGCCGTAGCCTGACGGCACCAACGACCTCGAGGACGGGATCGGCAGTTTGAACAACGTGGGTGTCAATACATTGCCGGTTTCGCCCCAATAGAAGCGAGGGTGCGAGACCACAATTTCAAAACCGCTGACGAGCAAAGCAAGAAAGCACAGGGCGGTGACCCAGTGGGTGACGCGGACGAGGCCGGAGTGTCGCGAAGTAACCGTCGTGGCTGGGACGGCCGAGGTAGAATTTGCGACGTAAGTCGAATCGCCCACGCGGGAATCGTATCATGTGGCGCGCACGTTGCGAACGCTGGGTGGAACGCGGCAATCCCGAAGTCGAAGCAATAGGGAATGGAAAGTCGGCATACAGGTTGTGACCCCGAAAGCGAAGCGCACTGCCAACGAATAGTAGTCGCGATGGGCGTTTCTCATTATCAATAAACTGCCGGCTTCCGATTGATCAATGATCGAGAAGCGGCAGGCAGAGTAGCCATCGCGTCCTCGCTCAGCTCAACTACGCTTCATTTCATGCGAGGGCGATTTTGCGCCAACTGACGGGTTGGAGCTTGGCACCACTTCCGGATCGCTGAACAATGCCTCAGCAATAATGGCATCGACTAGCAATCTCGCATGCTCTGCCGCCACTTCAAACGGCAGTCGCTTCATCGTCGTCCTGGAGTTGAACAGCACTCAGCATGCGATGCTGCAGAAGCTTCTTGGCCGTTAAGCCGGCCAGTTCGACACGAAGCTGCTGTACACGTTCGACAGCAAGGTGCTTGCGGGTAGCTTAATGGACATGATTCTGCCCAAGCGGGGCGCGCGAATCGCCGTCGTGCTCTCCGGTCAGGCGAAGAGACTTATAGATTCCAAGTAGTACAGCGCGAGAGTGACATCCTGACAGGGGCAGCGACTTCGTTCTGCGCATGCAAAAGTGACAGCGCGAACAACGCGATTTGGGACTCGACAGGGAGAGGCTGGCAGAACATGGGCTGCCAGGCTACCTCACTCGTATCTGTGACTCATGTCACCGCGCGGTTCCGCGGAATAGTGGCATAAGAGCGCAATGCAAAGAGTGGGGAAAGTTTCCAAAACGCTGAAGGGATCGGCTGCATTCTGTCAGTGCTTAGCAGCAGGGAGTTCGACCAGCCACGTGGCGTCTGGATGTTGCTTGTTCGAAGTCGGCAACAGTAACACTGGTGTTTTTCTAGTGCGGAGAGGGAAGGTCGCATTACTGGTTGAAGGCCTTCCGAACTTGGACCGGGTCTTCTCGGCTGGATCGGCGCTGGGGTTACCGTCCACCTTTACGGGAAACCCTTACTGTCTGACGGCGCAGGCGCTAGTCGATTCCGAGGTCGGACATGTTCCGCGAGAAGACTTCCTGGAGCTCATGCGTCAGGATCCGACTTTGTGCCGGGAAGCGACCGAAATGCTGACCCGAGAAATATCCTTCATCCAGGCAGCCCTGGCACAACGCAAGAGGCAAGGCACTCGACAGGAAAGCCCGGTGAGCCCGGTGGCGACTCCACAACTGGTTGGTTCTCCGTCTGCCGGCGGCCCGCAGCGGCTTCAGCACCCCTGGACAAATGGTCGAAGACACAAAGATCGGCCCCGGGCTTAAGTCGGGGTCGAAGTGTTTTCAGCGGTTTCCTTCACCGCCGCACTTGGACGGCACGGACGTCGCATGGTCGATCGTTTCGATGAATTGGGTATGGCATCGCCGACCCTGCGGGTCAACGACGTTGGTGATCTGGTGAGTTTCCTTATCGCACCGGCTAGCCCGAAGCGGGTGACTGGAGAGCGGCCGAGAATGCGGCCGGAAAGAATCTTGGAGCGAGAAGCAGCGCTAAATCGGAAATTCCCGACAAGTCGGAAATCCGAGCTTATTGCCTTCGCAATAGTTTGCGCGAATGGGTGACAAGCCGGTCGGCGCCCGACGCGCATCCGGCCCAAGGGCCAAGAATAAGCAGGGCGATCAAGGAGGATGCATGAGTTCCCGGCGGCAGAAGATAGCACTGATTGTTGCAGGTACCGCAGTTCTGCTCTTTCTGTTCTGCATTCTGGTCTGGCAGCGGCTCGGTTCAGCCGAACGATGGAACACCTTTCTGGCCGGCGACCCACGAATTGGCGCGCAAGTCTTCCAGCAAAAAGGTTGCAGCGGATGCCATTCCGTTGGCGGCGCTGGAGCAAAGCTAGCCCCCGATCTGGCTTTGCAAGGGGCGGCAGGCTCCAGCATGAACGAGTTAGTCACCCAGATGTGGAACCACGCGCCACGCATGTGGGATCAATTGAAAGTCAGCCGTGTGAGTTTCCCCCAGTTTACCCCCGAAGATATGGCCAACCTATTTGCCTATCTCTATGTCACCTGCTACGACGACGAATCGGGAGACCGGACTCGCGGAGAGTTCCTGTTCAAACAGAAGGGATGCATCCGCTGCCATTCCATCGGCGTGATACAGGGCGGCAGCGTCGGGCCCAACCTGAGGGACCTCGGTCCTGTCGTGACACCAATTTTCTGGACGCAAACGATGTGGAACCATGCCCCGGCGATGGAAAGCCACATGCGCGAACTCAACATCGCCTGGCCGATATTTGAGGGTGAGCAGATGAACGATTTGTTGGCCTTTGTGCGCTACGTCCGCGGAGGGCCCGAGCTGGAGTCCGACCTGCTTCCAGCGGACCCGCACCGAGGTTGGGTTCTATTTCGCGAAAAGGGATGTATCGCCTGTCATGCCATTCGCGGCGAAGGCGGGACCGTAGGCCCGGACCTCGGATCGGACCGCCCCTTGCCCCGCACTCTGACTCAGATGGCAGGCCGGATGTGGAACCACTCTCCGCAGATGTACGCAGCCATGAAGGCCAAGGGCATCCAACGCCCCACCTTTGAAGGCAAGGAGATGGCCGATCTGATCGCATTCCTTTATAGCGTGCGCTATTTCGAGCTTGGAGGTTCTCCCATTGTCGGGCAGCAGCTATTCGAGGAGCGCAAGTGCAGTCAGTGTCATGGACGCGACGCGGGTGGGGGACAAATCGGCCCCAACCTGAGGAAGGCTGGCCAAGTTTATACACCGGTGAACTTCGCCCTGGCCCTTTGGTCTCACGGACCCACCATGTACGCGAAGGCCGAGGGGCTGGGTCTGGGGTGGCCCACTTTGAACGAGGGCGACCTGAGCCACTTGTTGGCTTTCTTGAACAGCTCGCCCATGAAGGATAAGAGATAAGTCTCGACTTCTGTGCCTGGCATGAACCTTGGCCACCCAGCAACAAGATAAGATAAGTCAGCTACCAGACTTGTCTTGTGCACGGTAGGCCCCCGGTGACCCTGGTGGGTACGGAATCGGCGTTCCTCTTGGTCCTCACCGGCAGTGTCGATGTGGGCCTGCTCAACCCTCCGGCCTGCACTCTTCGTCCACACATTCTCACTCGTCCTAGTGATTTAGATCACAGAGTTCTGGGTTGCCCCACGGTATCGTAGCCCGTCCCTGAACGTCGCAGGTAGAAGCGACCTTGGGGCGGCGGGATTTTCTGCGTGTCGTCCATGCGAGGCGGATACGGATATCGTCTGACTGCTCCTGACCAACGTCTGGAGAGACGCGAATTTCTCACTCTTGAGCCGCGGATCGACGAGGTGGTAGTAGAGGTTGCCGGCTGCGGAGTCTGCCATACCGATGTCGGCTTCGCATACGGCGGAGTACCCACGCGCGCACCTCTCCCACTCACTCTTGGACACGAGATCTCGGGCCGCGTTGTGGCCGCTGGTGAGCGCGCCAGTCAGTGGGAGCGGCGAAGTGTAATCGTTCCCGCTGTGATCCCCTGCGGCGACTGTGGTCCATGTCGGGCGAGCCAACCGACGATCTGCCGGCAGCAGTTCATGCCCGGCAACGATGGGGATGGAGGCTTTGCGACTCACGTCCGCGTTCCCGCGCGGGGCCTTTGCCCCGTCCCCGAAAAACTGCCGCCAGGCATCACTCTTGATCTCCTATCGGTGGTCGCCGATGCGGTCACTACCCCTTTCGAGGCGATTCGACGGGCTGGCTTAGGGGCGGATGACGTAGCGGTGTTTGTGGGCGCGGGAGGAGTGGGCGGATTCGGCGTACAAATCGCTGCTGCCATGGGTGCGGCAGTTGTGGCCATTGACGTCGACCGCAGCAGGCTCGATATGGCTGCTCAACACGGCGCTGCGCTGACGTTGGATGCCAGTTCCGCGAGCGAGAAGGAACTGAAGTCCGCCGTGCGCTCGTTCGTTAAAGAGTCCGGGCGAAAAGGCATCGGGCTGAAAATCTTCGAAACCAGCGGCACGCCAACAGGACAAATCACCGCGTTCGGACTGCTCGATCATGGAGGATACCTGGCCGTAGTCGGGTTCACACCTAAGAAGGTGGAACTGAGGCTCTCCAATCTGATGGCGTTCGATGCTACCGCGCGTGGCAATTGGGGTTGCCCGCCGGAGCAGTATCCGGCCGCGCTCGCGCTGGTGCTGGAAGGCAAAGTGGTGCTCGGACCTTACGTGGAGCGGCATCCCCTGGACGACGCCCCTGCTGTGTTGGAGGCAGTTGCCCGCCACGACATTCGCAAACGCGTGATTCTGGTTCCAGATCACGAGGGCCCGCAGTAAAGGAGAAATGATCGTGCATGACCACAACTTGGTGGAGTCGTTCCCAGCCCATTTCATTCAGGTAGAGCAACGCGCGATAAGAGACCGATCCAGCGCGCCAGTCGCAGGACTGCACAACGTCTGGATCACACTGAATAATCCGTCCGAACTCAACAGCTATACCACTGACATGGTGAAGGAGATCATTCTGGCGTTGCGCGCGGCCAGCAATGACCGGGCTGCGGTGGCGGTTGTACTGACTGGCGCGGGCTCACGCGCTTTCTGCGCCGGGGGAAACACGCGGGAGTACGCGGAGGTTTACGCCGGCAATCCTGGCGAGTACCGGCAGTACATGCGTCTGTTTAACGACATGGTCACCACCGTGTTGCAGTGCGACAAACCCGTGATCTGCCGGGTGAATGGCATGCGTGTCGGCGGAGGTCAGGAAGTGGGTATGGCGTGCGATTTTTCCGTGGCCAGCGATCTTGCTGTATTCAGTCAGGCCGGTCCGCGACACGGGTCCGCGCCGGATGGTGGATCCACCGATTTCCTGCCTTTATTCGTTGGGATGGAGAATGCCATGATCAGCGGCACGCTGTGTCAGTCGTGGAGCGCGCACCGCTTCTACTGGCTCGGAGGTCTGACCCAGATTGTGCCAGCGCTCAAGGTGGACGGCCAATGGATACCTAATCCGCTGGTGGTCACTGATCGTGTTCTCGATGAATATGGTCGGCTGTCGATCGGCGAAGCAAAAACCGGAGCCCAACGCGAACACGGCAAGTCCCTTCTGGCCAAGGGTTCTGTAGATTTGACCCTTCTGGATGAGGCCGTCGATGCATTGTGCACCAACTTGCTGTACACCATGCCGGATTGCCTTATCAAGACGATTGAGAGCTTGCGCAAACACAAGTTGGAACACTGGAACCGCAACCGCGAAACTAATCGCGCCTGGCTGTCGCTCAACATGATGACCGAGGCCCGCGCTGGTTTCCGTGCCTTCCATTATGGGAGCAGAGACCAGCGGGACGTGGATTTCATCTTGTTGCGCCGGCGTTTGGCGGAGGGCGTGCCTTGGAGCGACGAGTTGATTGAGGAGATTGCCCCCTGGACGGCGCAGTCGGCAGGCGCCGCGAAACACTGAGTGCTTATGAAAATCCGTTTGGAATTTGAACGCGAGGGGCAGGTGGCGTGCGTAGTTCTCGCCGCTCCCAAAGCCAATATCGTCGATCAGGCGATGATGGCCGAGTTGGAGTCGGCCTTTGATCGCCTCGCGTCCCGGCGGGACCTCAAAGCCATCGTGCTCACTGGCGAAGGCCCCAACTTTAGTTTTGGCGCCAGTGTCCAGGAGCATCTCCCGGACCAGATTTCTGGGACGCTCGCCCGGCTTCACGCCCTGCTGCGGCGAATCGCTGAGGCACCTGCGCCTACGATTGCCGCGGTGCGGGGACAGTGCTTGGGCGGTGGCCTCGAAGTTGCGTTAGCTTGCGACCTGATCCTGGCGGAAGAAACCGCGCAGCTCGGCTGCCCGGAAATCCAGCTTGGAGTGTTTCCGCCCGCAGCCTCGGCGCTGCTGCCGGTGCGCATCGGCGCTGGACCGGCTTCGAGCCTGGTATTGACCGGCGTCAGTGTGACCGGAGCTGTGGGGGCGGCACTTGGCCTGGTGGCGCGCACGGCGGGTCCCGGTCAACTGGAGGCGGTGCTCGCGGAGTGGCTGGCTGCCGATTTTCTGCCGCGCTCGCCGTCCGCTCTGCGTTACGCGGCGCTGGCTGTGCGCCGTCCTCTGATGCACGCACTGGAGCAGGACTTACCGGTACTCGAGCGGCTCTACTTGCAGGACCTTATGAGCGAACCCGACGCGGCGGAGGGAATCCGGGCCTTTCTCGAGAAGCGGTCGCCACGCTGGCGCCAGGCGGGAGTGACAGCGTGAGCCCGGAACTCGCCAACCTGATCAGGCGCGCGCAGGAGTTGAACGATGACTTCGAGCTGACAGCGGTGCGGACGTGGAAGGAAGCGGCGACCGGGCGCAAAGCCATCGGGCACATGCCCATTTATGTTCCGCGTGAGTTGATCCATGCCGCGGGAATGTTGCCGGTTGGCATTGTGGGCGCGGGTGAGCGATTGGAGATCATCCGCGGGGATGCGTACTTCCAGAGTTACATTTGCCATATTCCCCGCAGCACCATCGAACTCGCGCTCACTCGCAGGCTCGATGTGCTGGATGGCATGTTGTTTCCCTCCATCTGCGATGTAATCCGCAACTTGTCAGGCATGTGGGCCATGCTGTTTCCGGAACGCTACGTCCGCTACGTGGACTTGCCGCAGAATTTCGAGCTCCGGGCAGGCGGGGTTTACTGGCGCCGCGAACTGGAGACACTGCGCGAGGACTTTGGCCGCCTGAGCGGCCGTCCGATCGAAGATGCGGCCCTGCGGCACAGCATCGCCATCTACAACGAAAACCGCTTCACCATCCGTGAACTCTATCGCGCCCGCAGCGATCGGCCCTGGATCTATCCTACCTCTGAGGTGTATGTGCTGATGCGCGCCGGAAACGTACTTCCGCCTGAGGATCACACTGCGCTGATGCGCGAATATTTGCGGCTTGCTCCGCTGGAAGCTGACCGCCGCGATCGTGACCAGAGCCGGGTGGTACTGGTGGGAATGTTCTGCGAGCAGCCACCGCTGGGCCTGCTGCTTACCCTGGAGCGCGCGGGTTGCTGGATCGTGGATGATGACCTGCTCCTGGGGCTCAGATGGATCATGGGTGAGATCGCGTGCGACGGCGATCCCTTGCAAGCACTGGTCGAGGCCTTCCTTTCGCAGAGCGTCGAGACTGCCGCCCGCTACTTGCCTGACGGGAAACACGGAGGCGCGCTCGTAGAATCAGTCCGGCGCAATCGCGCGGAGGGGGTCATCTTTTGCGCGCCCAGTTTTTGCGACCCCGCCCTCCTGGAGCAGCCCATGTTGATAGCGGCACTCGACCGCGAAGGCATTCCCCACACGCAGTTCAAATACTCGGAAGACACCGGCCAGTTCGCCGTCATCCGTGAGCAGGCGGGAACATTCTCCGATTCCATCCGCCTGTGGAGCCAGGCATGACTGCTGCATCTCCCAGCCCTCGCGTCTCCTCTGAAACCGACAAGGAACGCAGCATGCTCCTGCAAAAGCAGATGATTGCCGGCCATTACAGCGCGCTCTCGCGGGCTCCGCAAGAGGGCCGCAAGGTCGTTTACACTTTCGTTCCCGGCAATCTTACGGAATTGTTGCGCTCCTTCGACCTGCTTCCGGTACTTCCGGAAATCAATGCGCTGCAGTCCGGTATGCGGAAGTTGTCCGGCGACTACATCGCGGAAGCGGAGAAGCATGGACACAGCGAAGACGTCTGCACCTACGTGAAGTGCGATATCGGGATGTTGAAGAAGGGCAACATCGGACCGACCGGTGAAAGGCTACCCCGACCAGACCTGCTTCTGCTCTCCTACACCGGCTGCTTCACGTTTATGAAGTGGTTCGAGTTGCTGCGCCAGGAATATGAATGTCCGGTCGCCATGCTGCATGTTCCCTACCAATCGGAAGGCCGCATTCTGCCTCATCATGTCGAGTACATTGTCGAGCAGTTGCGCACCGAGGTAATCCCCAAGCTCGAACAGGTAAGCGGGCGTCGCTACGACGAGGACCGTCTGCGTGAAATGTTGCGGCTCTCGGCGCAGGCCGAAGATGATTTGGTCTGGGTGTTGGAGTCGGCCAAGAACGTGCCCTCGCCCATCGATGCTTATTTCGGCGGTGTGTACTACATTGGGCCAATGTTTACCGCATTTCGTGGAACCGCTGAAGGCGTGTCGTACTACCGCGTCCTGCGCGAAGAAGTGGAGGCTCGTCTGCGCCAGGGTTTGGGTCCGCTGACGCCGGAAGGATCGCAGGAGAAGGAACGCTATCGCCTGGTCATGGAAGGTCCACCTAATTGGACCAGCTTCCGTGAGTTCTGGAAGATGTTTTACGATGAGGGCGCCGTGATCGTGGCCAGCAGCTATACCAAGGTTGGAGGTCTGTACGACGGCGGCTTCCGTCACGATCCTCAACGCCCATTGGAGACGCTGGCGGAATACTGCCTGGGCTGTTACACCAATCTCGGTCTGCCCACCCGCCTGGCATTGCTGGAGCGCTACATTCGCGAGTACCGTGCCGACGGATTCATGATCAACAGTATCAAGAGCTGCAATTCCTTCAGCGTGGGTCAGCTCCTGATGTTGCGCCAACTGGAGCAGAGTACCGGGGTGCCCGGCGGCTTTATCGAAAGCGACCTGGTGGACCCACGTTACTTCTCGGCCGCGAACATCAAGAACCGCATCGAGAGCTATCTGCAGATGCTTGAACAAAAGCGCACCCGCGTGAACACATGAACGCTCTACGAATTTATGTCGGAATCGACCTCGGCTCTACTACCACCAAGGCAGTCGTCTTGAACGACGCCGGCGAGGTGATCGGCCGCGGCATCACCAACAGCCGCAGCAATTATGATGTCGCCTGCCAGGTGGTACGGGAAGAAGCTCTGATCCGCACTCGTTTCACGCTCACTCGACAGGCAATCACCGGCGATCCAGATCTCGCTCAGGTCGAGAAAGCTTTCCTTTCCTCGTTGGAGCGAAATTTCCGATTCCGCCAGCATCTCGACCAACTCGCGGGACTGCGGGAAGCGCTGCTACGAGCCGCCGCCGATTCCCG
>DATBZX010000130.1:0-31495 GCA_036512955.1 Terriglobales bacterium | reverse complement strand
GAATGGCTACGTTGACTGGGGCAAAGTCCCTGACATCGCTCACGGCTGGAACGTTTCCAGCACATTCTATTTCCCCAACGCACGTAACTTGGGCGTGGTGATTGATGGCAGTGGCCACTACAACAGCACGTATTCCAATGTCGGCTTTGGGTTGGCAGGATTGCAGTACAAATGGCGCAACGATCAATTCTCTCCGTTTGTGCGGGTATTGGTGGGAGCGTCGCATATCAGCCCGGCAGGCCTCGACGCACAGTGGCGGCCGGCGTTTGGTGCAGGCGGTGGTTTCGACCTGAACCTTACCAATCTGATCTCGCTGCGCATTGCGCAGGCGGATTACCTCTACACCTACTACAACACAACCAACTTTAGTTATCAGTCGCATGCCTGGAACAGCGTCCGGTTGTCGGCTGGCGTGGTGTTCAACCTCGGCAATTACTACACTGCTCCGCTGTCGGCGGCTTGCTCGGCAAACCCGACCACGCCTGTTTTTGCTGGCGAGCCTGTGACAGTGACAACAACCGGTACGAACTTCAGCCCCAAGCACACCTTGGCCTATGCCTGGACTGCGACGGGCGGCAAACTCGCCGCACCGACAACGGCAACGTCTGGCATCGACACGACGGGCTTGGCGGCTGGCACCTACACCGCCAATGCAACCATCACCGATCCGAAGTGGAACAAGAACAACTCGGCAAGCTGCTCGACGAGCTTTACGATCAAACCGTTCACTCCGCCTTCCATAACCTGCTCGGCGAGTGTGACAACTGTGAAGTCGGGTGAGACAGCCACCATCACGGCGAATGCAACCAGCCAGGATGGCGCCCAGATCAGCAACTATGCCTATACAACTTCGGCTGGCAAGATCACTGGCAACGGGACCTCGGCGACTCTCGACACGACGGGTCTGCCTGGTTCGACGGTCAGTGTGACGGTCACCGCGACCGATTCGCATGGTCTGTCCGCTAGCTGCACCGCTTCGGTGGGTGTGGTTGAGCAAATTAAGTGCGTCAGCATCGAGGATTGGGGCGAGTGCACGTTCGAGAAGAACCCCAAGAAACCGTGGCGCGTGGACAACGATTGCAAGGACACGCTCGACAAACTGTCTCTCCGTCTGCAACAGATGCCTACCGGCAAGGTGGAAATCGTTGGCTACACGGACGAGAAGGAATCGGTCGAAGTCCAGCAGTTGGGTGCGCAGCGCTCCGTCAACGTGAAGTACTACCTGACTACGGATGGTCCGACCAAGTCTGACCCGAGCCGTATCGAGTCTCGCGAGGGCGGGACCAAGGGTAAGGCGACTCACTTCTTCTATCTGCCAGACGGTGCCCTGTGCTCCGGCCAGGCAGTTGAAGGAACGCCGGTTGACGAAACCAAGGTGCAAGGACAGTCGCGTACGGCGCCTGCCCCTGCGAAGAAGCACAAGGCGAAAGCCAAGCCTGCGGCGCCTCCAGCGCAGTAGCTGAAGTGCTGTCGTTCGACTCAAGCCGGTGGGAGGGAAACCTCTCACCGGCTTTTTCCTGATGCCTCCAAGCATCGGAGCTTTCGGCGACGAAGGGATGGATTAGCGGTAGGTCCCAGCGGATCGAGGTGCCAGACATTCGTTTGGCGGGTTGCGCGGGTGACTCCTCTCGATTGAGTTGTTTCCGCCGTGGGGTTTTTTCGTGGTTCACGCCGCCCGCAGAAACAAGCATTGGTGTTGCTACTGTGCGCAGTGGACTGCGGGCGAATATGATTAAAGTGCTGAAAGTTCAGTTCATGAATTGCCAAAGGGAGATGTAGTCGTGGGTATGCGGAACTTGGTTGGTAGGGTTGCGAAACTGATACTCGGGTTCGCCCTGTTGATGGCGCTGACTTCTGTAACTGCGTTGGCTTCGGATTGGCAGTTGATTGGTCCCGATGGCGGCAACGTGCGCTGCTTGTCGTATGACCCGAGCGATCCAAACCGGATCCTCTTAGGAACCAGCGCGGGACAGTTGTTCATCTCCCGCGACGGCGGCGGTTCCTGGGTGCCATTCGCGCACTTGGGGTCAGGCGATGACCTGGTGATCGACCACATCGTATTCGATCCGACCAATCCCCAGGTAATCTATACGGCAGGATGGGGCCTTTACCACGACGACGAAGGCGATGTTTTCCGCTCTGATGACGGGGGCGCCACCTGGCGGGCCCTGGAAGCCGTACACGGCAAGTCAATTCGCGCTTTGGCGATGGCGCCAAGCGATCACAACACACTGGTAATCGGTGCGCTGGATGGAGTGTTTCGGTCCACGGACGGCGGGGTAAGTTGGGAGAAGATGTCTCCGGAGAACCCCGAGATTCTGGAAAACCACGCTTCGATGAAGAATTTCGTATCGGTGGCGATCGACCCGCGGAACCCTGACATCGTGTATGCCGGAACCCGCCACCTGCCATGGAAGACTTCCGACGGCGGGAAGTCCTGGCACAATTTGAAAGACGGCATTCTGGATGATTCCGACGTGTTCAGCATCATTGTGGATCCCCGAACGCCAGCGAGGGTCTATGCAAGTGCGTGCTCCGGAATCTATAAGAGCGACAATGCCGGCGATTTGTTTCATCGAGTTCAGGGATTGCCTCACTCCGCTATTCGCACCAGGGTGCTGAAGCAGGACCCGCAAAGATCCTCCATCGTTTATGCGGGCACCACGGGCGGGATGTGGAAGACCTTGGATGGCGGCGCCAAATGGACGCTGGTAACCTCTGCCGACGTAGTTGTGAACGATGTCATGATCGATCCCCGGAATCCGGAGCGCGTGCTGATCGCCACGGACCGTGGAGGGGTGCTGGCAAGCAACGATGGCTTTGCCAAGTATCAGTCGTCGAACCGCGGCTTTTCGCATCGCATGGTGGGAGCGGTGATCACCGACCGTAAGGAACCTAACCGCCTCTACGTGGGCATCGTCAATGACAAGTTGAACGGTGGGTTATTTGTCACCGACGACGTAGGAAAGTCATGGCAACAGGCGAGCAAGGGTCTGGGTGACCGCGATGTGCTCAGCCTGGAACAAGCTGAGAATGGAGCCATCTTCGCCGGCACCAACCATGGCATTTTCTATCTGTCTTCGTTGAGTGGTACCTGGCTGCCGGCCTCGATGATTCGGGGACCGGTGCCTGAGTGGCAGCCGAAACCTGAGCCAGCTCCCGCACCGGTAGTTCAGAAGGCGGGGAAGTCAAAGACCGCAAACGCTGCCGCCCGTAAGGCACAGGCAGCGGCGAAGAAGAAGGAACCGATCGAGGTCCCGATCCCCATCGCAATCGCGCCGCGGGTGCGTTCGATCGAGATCACGGAAAAGGCATGGTACGCGGCCACCAACGACGGATTGTTCATCAGCGTGGACGGCGGCAAGAAGTGGTACGGTACACCGGTCGAAGGGGAAAGCGACTTCGTGGCAGCGAACGAGTATCTCGACGGAACCATAACGCTTGCCAGTATCAAGCGGGCACTCCTTTCGCGGGATGCGGGCCGGACTTGGTCGGAGGTTGCAGTGCCGTCCTACGTCACGGGCATCTACAACTTCACCATCGCTCCGGATTCGACGTTTTGGCTGGGGACGAGGGAAGGCGCGTTGCATTCCACCGATGGCGGCAAGGACTGGAACCACGTCATGGGGGGACTGCCACCGAGTTATGTGTTGGGCGTCAGGTACGACGCCAAGGCGCGTCGTTTGCTGGCCACGGCCATGAATTCGCGCGGCGTGTTCGAAAGCGTGGACGGCGGCAAGATTTGGCACCAAACCCCCGAAGCCAACTTTTCGATTCGCACAGCCATGGGGTACCAGGACCTGATCCTCGCAACTTCCTGGCATAACGGACTGCTGCTGCAGCGTGGCGACAGCAACGCCCGGCTGCCTGACGCTCCGGTTGCCGTGGGAAGCGTGGCGGCCAAAAGCCAGCAGTAGAGTCGAGTTGGCTAGGCGAAGGAATCGGGAGGCATTCAGCCTCCCGTTTTTTTGGCTAGAGGACAAGATGACGCAGTTCGGTCATGCTTGAATGGGTTACTCTCTGGTGCCGCGTTTCCTCTCCCGCATCGGGAATAGCGAACGAAACGATCCCACTGCGGGAATCGGTTTTAAGAACCACATAACACGCCACATGCGTGAGATTCGGTCTCCGGAGCCTCCCATTTTGGAACTCAGCGCGGACAAGTGTCCGCGCGAAGTGTCCTATGCGGAGTTTGCAGCTGATTGAAAAGGCATGGCTTGTTGACCAGGGTCGGTTTGGCATCGGGGTTGCATTGAGAGTATGCGTACGAGCGTAGAACTTCAGGCGATATAAAGCTATGAATACAATTCAAGATACGGATCGGGACAACGAGGCTGGGTTGAAGAACGCCAATGCGACAGACGACGACTGCGGCCCAAGCGTGGATCCTTGCAAAGGTAAGGGCGGCGGTTGCGCCGAGATTCTGCATGGTTTGAACAACGTCCTAGCCAGCATGTTGCTGAATGCACAGGTGATGGAATGGAAGCTGCCATCCTACAGCCGCTCCAAGCGATATCTGCATGAAATCGAGCGAAATGCGCAGCGCGGCGGTGAACTAGTGAAACGGCTGCTGGAACAATTGGAAGTCGACCGCCGCGGTTCGCTATGCTCCCGCCGAACGCACACGGAGATCGTGTCCGGGAATGGGGCCAGCGGTACGGTGGCGGCGCAGGAGCAGGGAGGCCCCAGTCAGGTGGCGGAACTGCCGGCGAGATCAACAGGCCACACGGCTGTGGTTTTTTTGGCACACCACAAAAAGGCGCCTCACACGATAGTGTGATCCCTGCACTAGTAACAGTTTCCCAAAAAGGGACAATGGTCATACAGACGGCGCACGACTACTTCGAAAATCCAAGCCGTTTGGAAGAGGGCCTGGCCGTGCTTACTGCAGAAACAGTTCCAGCAGTCGAACAGATCGCCGATACGAATCTCCTCAATCTGCTCATCGTTGACGACGAACGCTCGGTGCGCGAGTCATGTAAAGAAGTCGCCATGGCATTGGGGTTCAACACCCAGGTAGCGGACTCTCCCGAGCACAGCTATCGAGTGCTAGATACCACAAACGTGGATGTCGTGTTACTGGATCTTCGACTTCCGGGTACGAATGGCATGGAAGTGCTGCATGAAATTAAGAGGCGCCGTCCGGAGACGGTGGTAATCATCATGACTGGGTTTGCGTCGGTGCAGTCGGCGGTGCAAGCCATGAAATCTGGCGCCTATGATTATGTTACGAAGCCGTTCAGCTTTGACGAACTCCGCCTGGTGCTGGATCGAGTAACCGCGCATCTGAAACTGGCCACGGAAAATCGGCTGCTGCGTGAGCAGGTAAAATCGAAACATGGGTTTGGAGCGATGGTCGGGCAGGCTCCGGAAATGGACAAACTATACCGCATCATCGCCAAGGCCGCGCACAGCACCCATCCCGTGCTTATTCTTGGCGAGAGTGGCACCGGCAAGGAACTGGTGGCCCGCTCGATCCATTACTCAGGGTCATTTCGTGACCGGCCGTTCATCGCGGTTGACTGCGGTTCCCTGGTGCCGACGCTGATCGAGAGTGAACTGTTCGGCTACGTCAAGGGAGCATTTACCGGGGCGGTCCGGGCCAAGGACGGGCTTATGGCGGCAGCCGAGGGTGGGACAGTGTTTCTCGACGAAGTCGGCGAGTTACCCGTGGATTTGCAATCGAAACTCCTGCGGGCCCTGCAGGAGAAAGAAATCCGGCCCGTGGGTGGGACGCGATCCATACCCATCAATGTGCGCATCCTGGCGGCCACCAACTGCGATCTCGAAGCCGCGGTGCAGGACGGCACGTTCCGCCGCGATCTGTACTTCCGGCTTAACGTGCTCACGTTGCGAGTGCCTCCGCTGCGTGAACGCAAACAGGACATACCACTGCTGGCGGGACACATTTTGGAACGCGTGGCCCGCACCACTGGGGTGCAGCGCAATATCAGCGATGACGCCCTCAAACTGATGCTCAACTACGAATGGCCGGGGAACGTGCGCGAATTGGAGAACTGTTTGGAACGGGCGTGCGCGCTGACCTCGGGCCCCACCATCCACATTGCTGACTTGCCAACGGCGCTGCAAAACTTTCACACCCATGCGCCGGTTGTGCCGGTGAGCCTGGAGTCGACCGGCATAGCGCCTCTGGCAGACCTGGAGAAGCGGGCGATCCTGCACGCTATTACCATTCTGAACGGAGACAAGCTGGAAGCAGCCCGGCAGCTTGGCATTGGCAAGACGACTCTGTATCGCAAACTGAAGGAATACGGCTCGGTGGTGTAATCACCGGGCCGGGTCCTTTTTCCAGTCAACCTGCAAATGTGCGGGGCCGGTGAAGTGTGCCTCGATCTGCTGACGGGAGTGGTTCCATGGTGATACTGGTAACGACCTCGCCTCGTGCAAAGGAATGCGCTGCGGCAATCGAACAGGCAACCCATCAAAAGACGCAAATCGCGACCTCGCTGGCGCGGGCGGTGGAGTGCCTTCAAAGTCACGACTACGAGGCCCTGGTGCTCGACGAGTCGTTCAACCACGCAGAGATTGGAGGAGTTGATCTGTTGCTCAACCATGCGGGGTTGGCGATGCCGATCTACGTCAATCTGGCACTGCACGGTACGGAAAGGGTGACACGGGAAGTACACAACGGTATCCTCCGTTTTGGCCGGGAGAAAGTGGCCGCCATGCGGTCGGCGGAGAATGTGCTGCGCAACCTGCTACGAGGAGAAGTCACCGCCATACTGCTAAATTCCGAATTGGCATTGCGAGAGCCATCGCTCTCCGAGAAGATTGCCGAGAGAATCCAAGCCATGCACGACCTCGCCGAGACGATGCGTCTCAAGCTGGAGGGCACTCCGATTGAGGCGTTTGCAGAGCACGCGCACCTGGCGGCTACGGCAACTCACGAACCGAGGCTCAGAACGCACTAGCGCAATTAACTCGTCGGGGGGCGCAACCGAAGTGGAGCGGCGGTGTCGGACGCGGACATGGGCTCTTTTCGCTAAGACGCTGCCCAACGCCTCGCCACAGCGCCGTATTACCCTCAGCGGCGATCACAGCAATTTGAACGCTGTTACCGTGCAGAATTAAACTTCAGCTCGGCGCGGCAATGCCAATCGGATTAATGGTGCAAATGACAGCGACGATTATTCCGTGCGCAGCGCTCTCATGGGCTCTACTGAAGCTGCCCGCCTGGCCGGCAACGCAGCCGAGAGCAGTGCAACCACGGCGACCAGCAGCGTGCCAGCCAACAGACTTAGCGGGTCGAAGGAACTCACCCCATACAGTTGGCTGCGAACCATTCTCGCGAACAGTAGCGCGAGTGGCAGGGTGAGAGCGATACTGATGCCTGCGAGCCACAATACATCGACCAGCACCATGCGAACGACGCTCATGCGCTGGGCCCCCATGGCCATGCGGATGCCGATCTCCCGGGTGCGCTGGGCGGTGGTGTACGCCAGTACGCCATAGAGACCGATGGCCGCCAGCAAGGTGGCAAGAGTGGCGAAGACCACGGCCAGCAACGTGATCAGCCGGTCGTTCATGAGGTTGTCGGCGATCTGCTCGTCCATGGTTCGCATCGTGTCGAGCACCAGCTTGGAATCGAGATTCTGCAGGGCAGAACGAATGGTAGCTTCGGCTGCTTCCGGCGATTGTCCGGTGCGCAGGTAGTACTGCAAGACTCCGCGGTTCTCGTTCTGGAAAAATGGTGAATAGATCGTGCGGCGAATTTCACCGCGCACGCCGATATGTTTGGCATCCCGAACGATGCCGATAATCTGAACATCAAGTTTGGTGTCGGGACCCTGCCCGTGTCCGATGACGTGGCCAATGGCCCGTTGTGGGTCGCCAAAATACTTGCGGGCAAAAGTAGCATTCACAATGGCAACGTTCGGTTGGCCAACCACGTCTTGATCGGTGAAGGACCTTCCGGCCAACAGAGGCAACTGCAGTGCAGCGAAGTAGCCGGGGGTCACGGATGGCGCTTCCATGTTCATGTCTTCGTCGTCTTTAGCGTCGTAGCCGGCGATGGAGAAATTGCTGCCGATATCGTCATCCGACAACTCGGGATCGTCGGTGCCACCAACGGATCGAACCCCGGGGAGTGCGGCAAGTGTTTCGAGAAGCCGCTGGTGCAACGGGTTCACTTGATCCTGGTGATACCCGGCCATCTGCGGATTGATGCCGAAGGTTACAAGGTGATTGGTGACGAATCCTACATCCTGCGATTCCAGGTTGTGGAGCGTGCGCACGAAAAGACCCGCGCCGACAACCAGCAGCAGGCTTAACCCAATCTGGAGGCCGACTGTCATGCGGCGGAAGAGCAGCGGCGAAGCGCCGGAGGTCCCACTTTGCTGTTTCAGCGACGTCACCAGGTCAGGCTTCAGGAAGCGCAATACAGGCGCAAGGCTGAATATAACGCTGGCAGCAAACGCCATCAGGAAGTTGAACAACAGAACCCGCAGATCGACGCTGGTGTTGAACGGAAATTGCGAGACATCGCCCACTACCACCGTGCGGACCAATGCCCGGGTAGCCAGCGGAGCGACAATCAGGCCAACGATGCCGCCCAGGGTCCCCAGCAACAAGCCTTCGGTCAGTAACTGGCGAACGATCTGCCATCGGCTCGCACCCATCGCATAGCGTATCGACATTTCCCGTGCGAGACCCGAGGCGCGCACCAGCAGCAAACTGGAGATATTCACGCACGCCATCAGAACTACCAGTCCCACCATGCCCATAACGATCAGCAGAGGCTCTCCGATCTGATCGCGAATTGGGGAGAAGCCTTTGGAGGAATCCAGTACTGTCAGGTGCGCCTTATCGAAGAATCTCTGGCGGAAGTTCGCCGAGGTACTCTTAAACAGGGGGAACTCTTCCGCGCGAAGCGCATTCCAGAGTGGGTTGATTCCGGCTTCCGCCGCAGCGGCAGTTTCCCCTGGTTTGAGGCGGGCTACCAACGTAAGCCAGCGCGACTTGTGATCGTCGAGGACTTTGTAGCGCGGCTGAATCACCGGTTGCGCCATAATCGGCACGAAGATCTTGGGGGTTTGGCCCGCTACCACGCTGTGAAATCCTGGATCGGCGACTCCAATGATTGTGAATGGCTGGGCGTTGATCAGCAGCGTTTGGTTGACCACGCGAGGATCGGAACCGAACTTGGTTTTCCAGTAGTTGAAACTCAGAAACACAATCGGAGCGCTGTTGGGAACATCGTCGGAAGGCAGGATCACACGGCCGATCGCTGGCCGCACCCCGAGCACCTGGAAGTAGTTTCCAGAAACCATCTCACAGGTGGCGAGATCCGGGGCGTTGTTCCACTGCACTCCAGCCTGGCACTGGTCGCTGGCCAGCATTCCATCAAACACACTGTTCTTGTCGCGAAGGTCGCGATACATCGGTTCGGAGAAGTAGTCCTTATCGTCGCCGCCGTACGACTCGACGTGTCCGGGGCTCGCGCCCGCGAAGCGCAAGCGAACGAGTTGCTCGGGATGAGAAACCGGCAGACGCCGCAGGAGCGCCTGGTCCAAGAGCGTGAAGACGGCAGTATTCGCGCCGATGCCTAAGGCCAGCGTGAGCACAGCCACGATGGAGAACCCAGGCGCCTTGCGCATCTGGCGCAGGCCCAAACGAATTTCGTGCAGGATCGTTCCCATAATTTCCTCGGCTCCCGGTCAAGCTGGTTATTCGGTTCGCAGCGCCTTCATGGGCTCAATGGAAGCCGCCCGGCAGGCCGGCAGATAACTTGCGAGCAGGACGGTGGCCGTCAGCACAGCGATGGCGGCCAGCCACGGGACAAAGTCCACTACGCTGACTTTGAACAGCAGGCTGGAGAAAATTCGACCGAGCACAATGGCGGCCACGAATCCACTGGCCAGTCCGATCACCGCAAGGCGCAGGCCCTGCAGCAAAACCATTCCAAGCACTTTACCGCGCTGCGCTCCGAGCGCCATTCGCACGCCCAACTCGCGAGTGCGCAGGCGCACCGAGTAGCTAATGACGCCGTAGAGTCCCAGCGCCGCCAGCAGTAAAGCCAAACCGGCAAAAGTAGTGAGCAGGATTACCACAAAGCGGCGCCCGATCAGCGACTCGTTCACTCGCTGCTCCATGGTTTTGACATCGTAAAGCGCAATACTGGAATCATTTGCATGTACGGCAGCGCCGAGATCCGTGATGAGGTTGTCGGCCCCTCGGGAGCTCCGCACTACAACCGACGCCATCGGAGACGGCGCCTGCGACAGCGGCAGATAGTAGAAGCCTTCGTTGGTGTCGGACTCCAGAGACGATGCGCGGGCGTGCGCGGCGACCCCGACGATTGTGATCCAAGGTCCTTTGTCTCGATCGTCCAGTCCGATCTGCTGGCCGATCGGATCCTGACCGGGCCAGTATTGTTTCGCAAGGACGGTGTCAATGATGGCAACAAGCTGCGTGCCGCGGCGATCTTCGTCGGTAAACTCGCGTCCCTGCAGCAGGGAAATGCGCATCGTCGAAAAGTATCCGGGCGAGATCTGGCGGATGTTGCCATGCGGCCCGGGATCGTTAGGACCTGCCGGACGGCCATGAATGAAGAAGCTCGCCATGCCGCCATCATTGCTGAACGGCAGATTATCGACGAGTGCTGAGCTTGTAACGCCGGGGAGATTCCGCAACCGCTCCTGTACCGAGGTCAGAAATGCCGCCTGCTTTTCATCGTTGTCATAGACCGTCCGAGGCAGCGAGAAACGAGCCGACAGCAAGCCGGACGGTTGAAACCCGGTTTCGATGCGTTCCAGCACTCGCAGGCTGCTAAGCAACAATCCGGCGCCTGCCAACAGTAGCAGCGACAGCGCGATTTGCGTCACCACCAGCGTGGAACGCGCATGCTGCCTGACTCTCCCTGTCGTGCCCGAACGGCCTGACTCCTGCAGCGCGTTGAACCATCCCGGTTGGGTTCGCTGCCATGCTGGAACCACACCGCACAACAACGAGCAAACGATGGCGATGCCGGTGACGTACAGCACTACCGGCCCACGGAAAGACACCTCGAGTTGTCCGCCCAACATTGCGGGCAATCCACGCACCAGCAACGGCGCTACTGCGAAAGCGATCAAGAACCCTAACGCCACTCCGGCAACCGTCAAGACGATGCTCTCTATCAAGGCCTGGCGCAGGAGATCGAAGCGGGACGCTCCCAGTGCCACCCGTACCGCGAGTTCCCGCTGCTTGGCCGACGCCCGCGCCATCTGCAGTCCGGCGATATTGGCGCAGGCGATCAACAGCACCATCGCCACGGCAGCGAGCAGCACGGTGAGAGGTTTGCGCAAATCGCCGCCAATGTACTCGGCCAACGGTAGCGAAAACATTCCCCATCCGCTCGCCTTGCTAAAGCTGTTGTCGCCTTCCGATGCTATGTTCTGCAGGACTTTTTGATCCAGGTAGGCGTTCGCCTGCTGGATCGTGACGCCCGGCTTGAGGCGCGCGACGGCAAATAGATTTTCGTTGTGGCGATATTTCGGATCGTGATATCGGGCTGGAGGGAGTGCGAGTGGTACCCAGATCTCCATGGCGTTCGGCCAATTGAACTCCGGACCCATGACGCCGACGACTCGAAATTGCTGCTCGTTCAAAGTTAACGTTTGGCCGACAATATTCGGATTTCCGCCCAGCCGCTGTTTCCACATCCGATACGACAGCACCACCTCCTGGGCCGCGCCGGGCTGGTCTTCTTCTGGAGTGAAAAGCCGGCCAAGGATTGGATGCGCTTCGAACACATCAAAGAAGCCGGAGGACACCTTGGCCCCGAGCAGCAGCTCAGGATTCGCATTGTCACGGCTGAAGTTGAAGGTGGTGTCGTCCATCAAACCGGATGAGGCGAATATATTTTTGCCTTCGGCGGCATCGCCGAAGTCGGGAGCGGAGAAGGGAATGCTTTGCAGGTCGGGCATTGCGGTATAGCGCGCCCGCAGTGCCACGAGGCTAGCGGCATGGGGAATGCCGCTGGGATTCAAGAGGACGGCATTGGTGACAGAGAAGACGGCTATGTTGGCGCCAATGCCAAGGGCGAGGGTGATTACTGACACCAAAGCGAATCCTGGCGACTTCGCGAGTTGCCGGATGGCGTAACGGACTTCGTGCGCGATCGAATGCACGTCGAATCTCCTCAAACTTCTCCGATCTCAGTCTCAACATCTGCTGGACGCCATGAGCACGGGAGCAATCCCGAGGACTGTAGGTGCACGGGTGTCGCCACTCCCAGAATCAAGTCTTTCAGTTACTTACGAGCCATCCACGAGAGAGGTTGTCCGCAGGTGCAACCTTGTGTCCGGTTCCGGACAGGGAACTGCCAACTCCGAACTCCGCTACAATGAAAATGCGGCGCAGTGCGCCGAGTATCTGGGAGGAAGTTAATGGCGCAAGTAAAGATTACGGTTCGTCGAAATGGTCCGTTCCGGGTGGAAGCCCCTGAGGGGTCAGTTGAACTTATTGATGCTGATGGCAATCCGTATGACCTGACCGGGAAGCCGGCGTTCTCATTGTGTCGCTGTGGAGGTTCGGTGAATAAGCCGTTTTGCGACGGTACCCACTCGAAAATTGGTTTCCAGGCGGCAGAGGCAGCCGTGAAGAAGATTGACGAAGCAGCGCCGGAACCACCGAAGAGTTAACCAGTTACGAGTTTCAAGAGACCGGGACTGCAGCGCGCAGTCCCGGTTTATTTTGTTTTGGTCTTGACGTGACGGTGCGGTCAGCCAACTCACCTAGTGCACGGTTTTCGTTTTGCGCGACATGTAGTCCATCAGCAGATACTGTCCGAGGGTGTATGGCGTGGTGAAGTAGGCTTTGCCGCGGCACATTTCCGTGACCTTCTGGACGAACTGCACTAGTCCATAATCAGACGCCAGCATGAACGTGTTGATCAGGATGCCAGAACGCTTGCACTTGGAGACTTCCTGCAGCGTCTCGCTCACGACCATGGGGTCCAGTCCGAAAGCGTTCTTGTAGATGCGCCCGTCCTCGAGGGTGAGCGCCGAAGGCTTGCCGTCGGTAATCATGACAATCTGCTTCATATCCTTGCGCTGGCGCTGCAGAATGCGCTGTGCCATGCGCAGCCCCTCGCGGGTGTTGGTGTAATACGGACCTACCTGGACGCGCGCCAACTGCGACAACGGTACTTCTTCCGCGGAATCATGAAACAGCACTAGAGAGAGAGAGTCGCCCGGATACTGGGTGCGAATTAAGTGCGAGAGCGCCATCGCGACCTTCTTGGCTGGCGTAAAGCGATCTTCTCCGTACAGGATCATAGAGTGCGAGCAGTCCAGCATGAGCACGGTCGCACACGAGGACTGATACTCGCATTGGTGGACCTGCAGATCGCTGTACTCGATGTTCAGCGGAAGATGCAGCCCTTCACGCTGGATGGCATTCGAAAGCGTCGCGGTAATGTCGAGGTTGAGCGTGTCGCCGAATTCGTAGGTCTTCGACGCTCCACTGGCTTCGATTCCCGTGGCAGTGTCGCGGGTGTCGTGACGCCCGAAGCTCGATTTCCCAAGTGAACCCAGCAGGTCGCGCAGAGCGCGGAACCCCAGGAAATCCAGGCTTTTGTCAGTGACCTCAAAGCGGGTTTGGGCTTGGGATTCACCGGCCTTCCCGTCAACCGTCGAGGGGCGGGATGGATCATGCGGCTGATCGATGCTGATGTAGTCTTCCTGTTCCATGCGATCGATGAACTGCTCGATGAGTTGCTCCAACTGCTCGGCGCTCATGGACTCGATCTGCTCACGCAGTTGCTGATCGAGCATGTCGCTGTTCATCAGCGCATCGGCGATGGCGTTGCGAAGGTCTTCCAGCGTCTGCTCGGCGGCGTTCTGGTCGTAGTAATCCATGTACTGCCGCTGAAACCCGCTCTGCAGCAGATGGTCGGAGAGCGCCGCGAGCAGGTCTTCCATGCTCATCTCCGATGCGGGTTCGGGAACGTATTTCTTGTACTTTACGAATTTCATGAGGCTTGAATTAGCTTCTAGTTGTACGGCCTGCGCTGGCGGCGGAAATCGCGTTCTTCGTCTTCGTCCCGCACATTCTGTTTTTCGCGACGAGGCTGTTTCTCGCCGGCGGTGAACACACGCTCCTCGCTGCGGCCGATGCGCTTGTGTGCATACAGACCTTCGAGGATGAATTCGGCGGCTGAAACAAGCATTTCGGAGGGCTCTTTGCCGCTGAGTCCCAGCGCGCTGAGCTTGTCGAGCAAACCCTGAATTCCACGCAGCTTATGCAGCATCTCCTGCGCACTGGCTGAATCGCGCAACTGGATTTCGCCGCCCAGATCAAACCACTGCACCACCTGGTTCATGTTGTTGTTGCCGTGAAAATAGTGATCGTAGGTGCGGACAACCGCCGCGCGGATAATGTCGCGGGCGACATAGTCGGCACCCTTCAGCTCACCTTCGTACTCCAGTTCGAGTTTGCCGGTGATCGCTGGCATGGCGGCGTAAATGTCGCCTACGCGGGGGACCACCAGCTTTTCGCCGGAGCGGATGGCGCGCCTCTCAGCATTTGAGATCACGTTTTCCATGGCGCTGATGGGCAGGCGCTGGCTCACTCCCGAGCGCTTGTCGACGCGTTTGTCTTCGCGAGCGACGAAGGCGGTGTGCTCGATCACTTCCCGGATGAAATCGGGGATCTGCAACTGATGTCCATCGCGTTCGATCCAGGCTTCCTGGTCGGTGATCGCAATGCCTTCCTCAACGGTGGCGGGATAATGCGTACGGATCTCGGAACCGATACGGTCCTTCAGAGGAGTCACGATCTTGCCGCGCGCCGTGTAGTCTTCGGGATTGGCGGTGAACACCAGGGCAACATCGAGGGGCAGCCGCACCGGATAGCCCTTAATCTGCACGTCGCCTTCCTGCATGATGTTGAAAAGCCCGACTTGGATTTTCCCGGCCAGGTCGGGGAGTTCGTTGACCGCAAAGATCCCGCGGTTGGCACGTGGCAGCAAGCCGTAGTGCACGGTCAGCTCACTCCCCAATTCGTGACCGCCTTTGGCAGCCTTGATCGGATCGATGTCTCCGATGAGGTCGGCAATGGTTACGTCAGGCGTGGCGAGCTTTTCGACGTAGCGCTCGCCCGGTGTGAGGTAGGCGATGCGCGCTCCCTCGGGATCATTCGCGAGCAGGTGCTTGCACCGAGGGCAGAGCGGGGCGTAGGGGTTGTCGTGAATCTCACAGCCCGCTAAATACGGTGCCTCGGGATCGAGCAGAGTGGTCAGCGCGCGCAGGATGCGACTCTTCGCCTGACCCCGCAGGCCCAACAGAATGAAGTTGTGGCGAGACAGGACAGCATTCACGATCTGCGGGACGACAGTGTCGTCATACCCAACGATACCGGGAAACACAGGGCCGTCCGCACGCAGCCGGACCATGAGGTTGTCGCGCAGCTCATCTTTGACGCGGCGAGTGCTCACGCGTTCTTCTGAGAATTGAGGATTGTGACGAAGCTCGCCGAGGGTCTGAGGAAGCTTACTCAAGGCTGGGATACCTCCAGGGTCACGACCGCCAACCCACGTGGCGGAACGATTCTTCGTATTCTACGCCAGCAACGGCAGTGTCCCTGTCCGAAACATCGACAGACCATTAGTCGATTTCGCATCTTGAGTAACTGATGATGTGCTGACAGCGTAAGTTGCCGGATTCGAGGCGATATTCGCTTCGATCACCGACGGAATCGAGCGAGATGGAAATAGTCCTAGGACCGAGTGAAAGAGCGGTTGACGGCTTTTCAGTCGCCAGTCGTCCGCCGGGATCCGCCAATTTCGCGCGGGAAGGGTGCAAACTCATTCTCGATCGTGGAAGCGCTCTTCTGTGACTCGTTGGATGGAAGCAAGCCAGCCGCGCTCGGGTCAACTGAGCGGACATGCAAGTCACGCTGCGGGAAGGGTATTTCGATACCTGCGTGGTCCAATAGCTGCATGACGGCCAGTGCCACTTCGCTTTTGATCTTGACCCCATTGTTCTCCTGCATGACCCAGAACTGGAGTTCAAAATCTAATGAACTGTCGCCGAATGCTTTGAACAGCACCACCGGTTCCGGCTTCGTCAAAACATACTCATGCTTCGTGGCGGCTTCCAAAAGGAGTTGCATTACGATCTTCGCATCAGAGCCATAGGCAACTCCGACGGGAAGATCCAGCCGTCGCTGTGACTCGGTAAGTGTCCAATTGATGACCTTGCTTGAAATGAAGTTAGCGTTGGGGATGATAACTTCCGCCCCCTGGAACGTCTGAACCGTACTGGATCGGACACCAATTCGCGTGACTTTACCGGTCGTGCCGTCGATCTCAAGAACGTCATCGATGTGGATCGGCCGCTCAATTTGCAGGATCAAGCCAGAAACGAAATTGTTGATGATGTTCTGCAGGCCAAAGCCGAAACCGACGCCGATCGCGCCGGTGAGGACAGTGAACTTATTCAGTTCTACGCCACCCACGTTAACCGCGGAGAGAAACACCATCAACAGAACTACGTAGTAGAGCGTCGATGAAATCAACTCGGGGAGGCCGCGGGACAACTGAAAGCGTTTGAGGATTTCCTCGCGAAGCCCAAAACGAATCGCAGTAGCGACGAAATAGCCAACGAGCAAGATAAGAAAGAAACCGAGAACGCTGCCGAGCGTGATAGGGGCCGCGCTTCCCGCAATGTGAAAGTCGAGTAAACGGCTAACGGCGTCACTGAACGATTCGCTGAGGCTAAGTAAATCGAGCGTCGCTGTCAGCCAGATGAAAACGCCAGCCCATGCCACGAGGCGGGGCACCCAGCGAGTGATCGGCTGGCGATGCAGTCGTACCGCCGCGATCCTCTCGGCAGCGGGGGTAGCGACGGCCGCCAAGAACAGCACCGTGAAAACTCGAAGGGCAGTGAACCCGCTAATGGCAATGAACGCGCTGTAGAGGCACGCCGCTGCAAGAAACTGCGCCAGCCTCACGTATCCAAACAAGTTGGCGACAATGGATATTCCCAATGCCGCCACCGCAACCCATATACCCAAGAGTACCAACCGGCATACGAAGCTTTCGCCTTTCGCGCGGGCGGCACTTATAGGCGGCAGGATATATGCGAAGAAAACGAACAATACGGTGTTCGCGAAAAAGTGCAACTCCCGCTTATACATTGGATTCAGCGGAATCAAATTGATTACGGCGTTAAATGCGGCGAAGCCGACCAGGGCGTAAAGCATTAGCTGGAACCGGCGTTCCAGAAAAGGCGGCAATAACATCAAGATCGGGATGAACGAAATCAGGATTACGATTCCAATCAGCGACATTGGAGCAGTTGGAACCATGAGATAGCCGAACATCAGGGGCGGAAGCAGGCCAAGCGCAAACCAGTGATGAAGGATTCGACGTACAGTTGGATCCAGATCGTGCTCAGGCTGCAGCGCTCGCGCCATAACAAACAGGCGATAGGCCAGAATCTCGGAGACAAGCAGAAGGAGGACAACAAAGAATAAAGCCCCAGCGTTTTCATGGAAAAACGCTTCAATGGCGATCCAACGATTGTTAACCGAGCCGAGGTTCCGGGAACTTTCTCCGATCTGGCGTCGCATAGCGATCCGCCACAATGGCAGGCTGTCTCGATCGATAAGGTGTCCCGTGAGTTGCTTGCGTGCCTGCGTCAGGCGATCGAGCACATCGCCGGCCATATCGACACCAGCGCTAGCCTGAATCTGCAAGGTCACGATCGTCTGCAGTTCATCTTTTGCCTGGGCGCGCAGTTTGCGGATGTCGTTTAAATTGTCGCTGATCAACGCGATTACCGGATCGAGATCCTTCGCCCCCTGATTCTCACGCAGAGTGGCGGCCCAAATGGATTCCTGTTCGCCAAGTGTTTGCATCGCCGCTTGAGCATCATTGGCCCACGTCAGTAACTGGTCCTGCCACGTGCCGGTGTAGGTCAGCATTCCCCGCCAATAGGTCTCTTGCTCCCGCACTTCAAGCGAATTCGGGGTGGACTTTAGCAGTACGTCCACCTCACTCTGCTTCGATTGCAGTTCCGGAGCCAGATCCGAGAGAGAGGTGCGCATGGATTCCAACTGCTCACGCGAAGGCAACTTGCTGGCCAGATCGCGCAGCGTCTGGCCAAGTTCCTGCGAGCGCGCTGCGACCTCGGGCAACGGGATACTGAGCGGAACCGGTTGTTCTGGAATTGCGGCGGGCAGTTCCTGGGTAACCACCGGGACCGCCGGATTTCCCTTCAAGATCGAGGCGAGCGGGTTGGTTGGACCCTTTGCAGGCGTCGACTTTCCGGATGCCTTTGGTTCTGCCTTCCCAGTACCACCCTGTTGTGCGAGAACGATCGGCGAGCTCGCAAGGACCACCAATAGCAGGAATTGCAGCGACCGCGAAACTGCCATCCCTGCCCCATGTAGACGGCACGGATGGGCGGAACTCGAATGGTTGGGCGTGCTCTCTAGCGGAAACATGCTGGCGTAATTATCGCCCATGAGTGCGCCAAGACCGGCGTAAATCTGCGTCACGTCTGGTTTTCGCGCATGGGTAAGGAGCGTTGGACCGAGGTTTCAACTAGTGTGCTCCAGTTCATCGAGCATGGCCTCCATCTCCGACAGGGCGTGCCGATTGTTGGTACGGCGCGCCGATTCGATGCCCTGTTGCAGCATGACACGGGCTTCGTCGATGCGTTCGGCGCGAGCCAGAGCCTGCGCCGACATGAAGTATCCGTTGGTGTAGTCAGGATGGGCTTCGAGCAGCTTGGCAAACTCCGCGAGGGCAGCTTCTGTCTCTCCGGAGCCGGAATATTCCAAGCCCAGGGCGTAGCGGGCAAAAGCGTCGCTCGGGTTCTCGTTCAGGATCTCCTGCAACGCGGTTACGCGGCTTTCATCGGCCATACATCGCTTCTCCTGGGATTCGAACGAATGGTACAGGAGTGCACGCGCCAATCTCAACGTCCGGACTTAAAGAAACGCCAGCGAGGTGCAGTTAGCAGTGCGCGGCCATTACAATTACACAACAGCCTTCATTCCGCTAGGTGAGACGCTGGGGTGTGTTCGTTGTTGGAGCCGATCCAAGGCGCCCGACGACGGAGATCAGGTCACAAAGGAAGAAGATGGAGCCAAACGAAGCAGTCCTGCAACCGAGGCCGGTGAGTGAGTCGAAGTCCGAGATGATCGAATTGGTGCTGCCCAACGACACCAACCCGCTGGGCGCTCTATTGGGTGGCCGCCTCATGCATTGGATCGATTTGGCGGGCGCGCTCGCGGCCCATCGTCATTCGCATTCCTACGTTGTGACTGCCTCCATGGACCACATCGACTTTCTGGTGCCCGTGCACGTGGGTGACATGGTGTTGTTCCAATCGTCGGTTAACCGGGTATTCAAGACCTCGATGGAGGTAGGAGTGAGAGTCTCGGTCGAGAATTACATCTCCAGCTCCCGCCAGAAAGTGGCGAAAGCCTATCTCACGTTCGTTTCCGTGGACCGACACGGGCGGCGCTTGCCGGTGAATCCGGTCATTCCAGAGACGGATGACGAGAAGCGCCGGTACGAAGGCGCGTTGCGGCGGCGCGAAGCATCCAAGGCAGAGCGCGAACAGCGCAAAGCAGGGAAGCCCTAGCCCGACAATTTCCATGTTAAAGTTGCACGAATTGCCCGTGGGTTGACGCAATAAAATTCTCTCTCGATCGAGGTTGAACTGAATGCGCTACGTTCGCGCCACTGCTGTTTTGTTGATGCTACTTGTTTGCACTGTCAGCCTGATTGCTCAGCAGAAGGAATCCGCCGAAGCGGGAAAGCCAGCCGAGAAGGACGCTCCGACTACCGAAAAATTCGGCAAACTCCCAGCCGATGCGCAGAAGCCCGCCGCCCCGAAGGAAGAGCCGCCAATCGTCACGCATCACGAGATCCACGTGGGTGGCCGGGTATTACATTACACAGCCACGACCGGATATATGCCGATTCGCAACGAAGAAGGCACCGAAGTCGAGGCGAACATTTTCTTCGTTGCCTACACGCTCGACAATCCTGCGGCCAAGCGCCCACTGATGTTTTCGTTCAACGGTGGCCCGGGATCGGCGTCGATCTGGCTGCATCTCGGAGCCATCGGTCCTCGCCGGGTGAAAATGCTGCCGGACGGCGGCATGCCGCAACCTCCCTTCGAGTTGGTTGACAACCAGGACACGTGGCTGGATCAGACCGACCTCGTGTTCATTGATCCGGTCGGAACGGGTTACAGCCGGGCCACCAAGAAGGAACTCGCGAAAAAGTTCTTCGGGGTGAAGGGCGATATTTCGTCAGTCGCCGAATTCATTCGGCTCTATTTGAGTCGCTATCAACGTTGGACTTCACCGCTTTTCCTAGTGGGTGAAAGCTACGGCACCACGCGTGCAGCGGGACTGAGCGGCTACCTGGTTGATCGCGGCATCGCTCTCAGTGGTGTCGTGCTGGTGTCGTCGGTGCTGAATTTCCAGACGCTCGAGTTCACCCGTGGCAACGACCTCCCGTACATTCTCTACCTGCCGACCTACACATCGACTGCCTGGTACCACAAGAAGTTGCCAGCGGACTTGCAGCAGCGCGACCTCGCCAGCGTGCTGACCGACGCGCAACAATTTGCCGCCGGAGCCTATGCCAGCGGGTTGGGAAAGGGCGACAGTCTGTCTCCGACGGAACGCCAGACCTTGGTTGACCAGGTAGCGCGATTCACCGGAATCGATCGCAGCATAGTGGATGAAAACGACATGCGCCTGACGCAAGGCGTTTTTTGCCGAGAATTGCTGCGGAAGCAGCGGCTGATGGTAGGTCGCCTCGATAGCCGCTTCACTGGCGATGACTTGTCGCGGGTGCGCGGGGAAGGCATGTATTATGACCCGTCGATGTCCGTGATCCGTCCGCCGTTTACCGCGACATTCAATAATTACGTCCGCAGCGATCTTGGATACAAGACCGATCTTGAATACTACGTGCTGGGGGGCGGCGTCACAGATTGGGATTGGGGGTCTGCCGGAGATGGATTTCCAGATACGAGCGAAGCGCTGCGGTTGGCGTTCGTGAAGAACCCGTACATGAAGTTGTTCGTGGCTGCAGGATACTTCGACCTGGCGACGCCCTACTTTGCGACCCAGTACACACTGAGCCACATGAACCTCAATGCCCAGCAGCACGCCAAAATCACGCTAGGTTACTACGATGCTGGTCACATGATGTACATCAAGAGCGATGCACTCTCGCGACTGAAACAAGAGGTTGGGGGATTTCTAACCAACGCGCTTCAATAACCCAGCCGAGGATAGTTAGTCATACCGCTCGAAGACGATTTGCCTGCGGTCCCAGCCCAGTTCGTCTTTGAGCAGCGTCCGGTTGGCGTCAACCATCTGATGAAGCCCGCAGATGTATGCCCGCATGGCGGAGCGTCCAGTCACAATCTCGCGCACATGATCCTGCACGTAGCCGCGAAGCCCATGCCACTCGCTGGCGCCGCGGCTGAGCGTTGGGACGTAGTGGAAATTGGGATGGAGCTTCTCGATGGCGAGAAACTCATCGCGATAATAGAGACCGTCTTCGTAACGGGTGCCGTAAACTAGCCAGAATTCGTGACCGTGATTGCGTTCAGGCTGTTCGAAGAGCCAGTGTACGATCCCGCGAAACGGAGCGATGCCTGTGCCGGTGGCGACGAACACCGCATCATGATGTGGCTCGCGCAGCGTGAACATCCCGTGCGGCCCATGGAATTGCACAGTCGCGCCTTCTTCGAGGTCGCACAGCCAATTCGACAGGAATCCCTGTTCGACTCGATTCAGACACAAGTCGAATTGCGCGCCCGCTCGCGGCGTAGATGCCAGGGAGTAGGCGCGAGTGTGCGTCTTGCCGTCCGGCTTGGGCTGCTCGATCGAGACGAACTGGCCGGGAATGAACTTGAATTCATCAACCCCCTCGACTGCGAATTCGAGATGCTTGGTTTGCTCAGAGAGGAAGACGGAACGCACTAAACGCGCCGTCGAGAGCTTCCGCTGGCCCGGTTGACGGACGGAGGGCTCGGCCACTGGAACCTGATTCAGATCGCTCACGATACCGTTTAGATGCGATTGGTGAGCGATTGGAGTCAATGTCAATAGATGGTTCGCACGAACAAGCGGTTCGACAAAAAGGAACGGCGGCCTAGCCGACCGCCGTTCAACTTCGGTACGTCCTGGCTTATTCCACGGTGACCGACTTTGCGAGGTTGCGCGGTTGATCGACGTCACATCCGCGTCGTACCGCTATGTGGTATGCCAACAATTGGAGAGGTACGACCTCCAGTATCGGCACCAGCAACTCGGGTGCGGCTGGCACGTACAGGACATGGTCCGCCGATTCCTTGATCTCCTCGTCGCCTTCGGTGGCAACGGCAATCACCGTTCCTGACCGCGCCTTCACTTCCTTCAGGTTGGAAATCGTCTTCTCGTATCGCTGGACGGAGCCGGGATCGCTGAGATCGCGCGTGGCCATGATGACGACGGGAAGATCTTCATCGATCAGCGCGTTGGGTCCATGTTTCATCTCGCCTGCAGGGTAGCCTTCGGCGTGGATGTAGGAGATTTCCTTCATTTTGAGGGCGCCTTCGAGGGCGATGGGGTAATGGATGCCGCGTCCCAGGTAGAGGAAATCGTGGGCACGGTGATAGCGCTTGGCCAACTCTTCGGTCTCGTCGTCACTGCCCAGCAGGGCTTCAAGTTTGCCGGGAATCAGCGTAAGTTCGGTGAGCAGTTTCTTGGCCTCTTCTGAACTGATAGTCCCTCGAACCTCTCCCAGATAGACCGCGAACAGGAACAATGCTGTCAATTGCGCAGTGAATGCCTTGGTGGAAGCAACGCCGATCTCGGGGCCTGCGTGGGTGTAGATCGTGCCATTCGATTCGCGCGCGATCATCGAGCCGACGACATTGCAGATGCCCAGAGTCTTCGATCCCTTGGCTCGCGACTCGCGCATGGCGGCGATGGTGTCGGCGGTTTCGCCTGACTGAGTGATCAGAATGGTGAGATCGTCAGGGCCAGTCAGCGGATCACGGTAGCGGAACTCACTGGCATAGTCCACTTCAACCGTGACTTTCGCCAGGCGCTCGATCATGAACTTGGCGGCCAGTCCCGCGTGCCAGCTGGTGCCGCAAGCCGCGATATAAACGCGTTGCAGTTTGCGGAGATCGGCCTCGGTTATGTCCATCTCGTCGAGGAATACCTTGCCAGTATCGAGCGAGACGCGTCCCAGCGTGGTGTCACGTACGGCGCGAGGCTGCTCAAAGATTTCCTTGAGCATAAAGTGCTTGAAGCCGCCCTTCTCGGCCATGATGGGGTCCCATGTGATGTGCTGCACCTGACGCGTAATGGGATTGCCGTCGAAGTCGGTCAACTGCACGCCATCTTGTGTGATCACCGCCAGATCGCCATCGCCCAGGAAGAACAGGTCGCGGGTGTGGTAGAGGATGGCCGGTACATCGCTGGCCACAAAATATTCGTCATCGCCAAGACCAATCACGGCAGGTGGGCCGTTACGCCCGGCGACTATTTTGTTCGGCTCATCCGAAGAGATGACCGCGATGGCGAAGACGCCCGTGAGTTGTTTCACGGTCTCGCGCACCGCCTGTTCCAGCGGGATCTTATGGTCGGCGTCAGCCACGCTCTTTTCGATGAGATGGGCGATGACTTCGGTGTCCGTCTCGGTGCGAAATTTATGGCCTTCTTCGATGAGCTTCTTCTTCAAGCTCATGTAGTTTTCAACGATGCCGTTGTGCACGACGACGATCTTGCCAGTGCAGTCGCGATGGGGATGGGCGTTCTCTTCCGTGGGACGCCCGTGGGTCGCCCACCGAGTGTGGCCAATGCCGTAGGTTCCGTCGAGCGGTTTGAGCTGGATCACCTCTTCCAGGTTGCGCAACTTGCCTTCCGCGCGGCGCACCTGCAGTCCCTCGCCATTACCGGCGACAGCAATGCCGGCCGAGTCATAACCGCGGTATTCCAACCGACGAAGGCCGTCGATGATGACCGGAACGACCCGTTTTTTTCCAACGTAGCCAACTATGCCGCACATCTCTTATGCTCCAGGAAACTGGGTATGGCCGCATTCTGCGGTCGGTGAACACCGAACCTTGCGATCTCGATCGGATCGCAGGCAACCTTTAAATCTTATCCGATCTTGGGGATCGATGGATGGAAAGGCGGTTACTTTGGTAACCCCTCTGTGACGGTGAATCGGGTAGTGCCATCTGGACGCACATACCAGCGATTAGTTCTCAAGAGTAAAGCGATATTCCTCGATAACCGGATTGGTGAGCACTTCGCGGGCGATGCGCTCGACTTCGGCCTGCGCTGCTTCGCGTCCGAGGCTGTCGTCCAGCGCAATCTCGAAGTACTTACCCTGGCGCAAATCGTTGACGCCGCGATAGCCCATCTTTTTGAGGGCGCCGTGAATGGTTTTACCTTGAGGATCGAGCACGCTTTTCTTGAGCGAAACGTAAACGTAGGCTTTCATAAGAGAACCCTCATTATACCGATACCGCGGCGGTTACCTCAGCGTACAATTCAGCGGCTTACGGCGACGGGGCCTTGAAGGCATCATCGATTTCGACTTGATACCCCTTGACCAGACGATTAGTTTCGTTGGCCATGCCGACCACAGACATCAGTTCGTGGAACATCGCAGGAGTCATACCGTTCTTGCGGGCCGACGCGGTATGGGAAGCGATGCAGTAGTCGCAGCCATTGGTCACGCTCACGGCGACATAGAGCATCTCCTTGATCAGCGGATCAAGCGCGCCGGGTGCCATGATCTGCTTGATACTGTCCCAAGTGCGCTTCAGCAGTGCCGGATCATGGGCGATTGTCTTCCAGAAGTTGTTGATCCAATCGACTTTTCGGGTCGCCATGATGTCGTCATAGACAGCGCGGACTTCGGGAGTGGCGTCTGCATATTCAATCAAGCCGTAGGCTGGCATCTGATGCTCCTCGTTCAGGTGATTGAGACTTTCTGTTTGTAGGTAGCGACTTGCACATTCCAGGCGAGATCCTTTTCCATCGTCGCTCGCAACTCCGAAGAGGCAGCGGGTTCGCCGTGGACCAGGTAAGTCTGCTTGGGGGCCGCCTGAAAGGTGTGCAGCCACTCCAGCAATTCAGGCGTGTCCGCATGGTCGCTAAACTGTTCTAATGTTGCCACCTGGGCTCGGACAGGGACCATCTGCCCAAAGATCTTGACCTCGTCCGCATTGTTCTTGATGTCGTAGCCCCGCGTCCCTTGCGCCTGAAAACCAATAAATAGAATCAGATTTCTGGGATCAGGGAGGCGCTGCATCAGGTGATGCAAGACACGCCCGCCGGTTGCCATGCCACTGGATGAAACGATGATTGACGGGTAGGTTGACTGGTTGATTTTCTTGGAATCGTCCTGGGTAAGGTCGAAGTAGAAATTTGCCCAATCCAAGGGAGAGCCGTACTTATCGATAAGCGCCTTCGTTTCGGGGCTGAACTCGTTGGTGTATTTCAGGAAAACTTGGACCGCCTTGATGGCCATCGGGCTGTCGGCGTGGATAGGAACTCGCGGAATCTGCCCGTTCTCCATGAGTTCCTTGAGCATGAAAAGTAACTTCTGGGTGCGTTCCACCGCGAAGGCTGGAATTACGACGCTGCCTCCACGTTGGACAGTCGCGCGAATCAGAGCAGCCATCTCCGGCTTGGGGTCGTCGTGGGGATGCTGGCGATTGCCATACGTGCTCTCCAGGACAAGGTAGTCGCAACGTTCGTGCTCAGTCGGACCTGCGTGCAGGACCCGTCCAGGAGAGATTTCGCTATCGCGGACGCGTCCAATGTCTCCGGTGAAGAGGAGGCGCGAGGTCTTTCCCTCTGCGGTCAGCGTGATCTCCGCCATGGACGATCCGAGAATGTGGGCTGCGCGAACGAACTGAAACGAGATCTCGTCGGAAAGGCGTTTCGGTTCGTCGAAATTCACCGGCTTGAACAACGTTAGGCATTGCTGCGCTTCTTCCATGGTGTAGAGCGGCAGAGCCGGCACGTGCTTTGACGTTTTGAACTTGTTATGGAAGGCCGCGTCTTCTTCCTGCAGATGTCCGGAGTCAGGCAACAGGATGCCGCAAAGATCGATGGTGGCCGGAGTCGCGTAAATCGGACCGTGGAAGCCTTGCTTTACCAGGCGTGGAATCCAGCCGGAATGGTCGAGGTGCGCATGGGTCAGGATGACGGCGTCAATTTCGCGGGCGGGAATTGGAAGGTCCTGCCAATTTCGCTCGCGCCATTCTTTCTGTCCTTGGAAGAGCCCACAGTCCACCAGTACCTGAATGCCGCGTTTGCCGCTTTCATCGCCAGTGTTGACCAAGTGTTTTGAGCCGGTCACCACTCCCGCTGCTCCCAGAAACTGGATGTAACTCAAGCCGACCTCTTTCGTGCGCTGGTGGCGCGACTGCGATCCATCACGTTTGTAGCTTTCGACCCTGCCCCTTGGCAAGTGCAAGGTTACTGCGGCGCCGAAATTGCCGGTACATCGAAAGTGTTGTCTTTCGAACTGGTCTCGGGAACACTGCCGTCGTTCACGACAACCTTGGTTGGAGAGGCAGGGACTTGCGACCTTCCGGAGGCCTTCTGGTGAGCCATGACCATCACTCGCGCGATCTTTTCTCCCGAAGGAGTCTGGATGATGACAGGAACTTCGGCGCCAGCACCTCCCCGGTTTTCGATGGTCACGGTGACGAGGACAATCTTGCTGGGATCGTCTAGCAATGGCCGCACATAAGCGTTCTCCACACGAAAATCGGGAAGACCACGATTGCGGTAAACCCAGTCGTCGAAGAACCACTCCAGATCGCGCTTCTTGCCCTCCTGCAGCAGATCCTGAAAGTAAGTGGGCTTGAGATCGGCTCCGGGACGGTAGGCCGCCAGAGCGTGTTGTAGTGCCTCATCGCCGACCATGTCACGCAGCATCCAAAAAACGAAGCTGCCTTTGCCGCGGAGCAGAATCTCGTCAGAAGTGTTCAGCAGCGTATCGTCTGCCGGGTAATTTTCGTTTTTCTTGGCTGCGCCAGCCGGTCCCAGGTTTGCTGATTCTTCAGCCTTCACCAGGGGAGCTAAGACCTCGTCGAGAAACTGCAATGCGCCCTTGCGGCCTGATCGGCGCTCCACGCTCACCGCCTGCAAGAATCTTTGCAGTCCATCTTCAATCCAGCGTCGGGGCGAGGGGAAACGCGCGGCAACCTGCACCGGCAATACAAGAAGCTCAAGTGTAGTGAGTTGAGACTGCCGGAATGGCGTGAACAACACAGCGCCGTTCTGGTAGGGATTGGCGTTCGGATCGGTGAGCTCTATCACCACCGGCACTTGTACAGCCGGGTTCAACCAATCATGCAGCACCGCTTCGTTGGCTTCTACTGCTGTGGCGTAATCCCGTGCGAGCGATATCTTGTCGGGAGTGTGAAAGAGCGTTGCGCCGGGATGATCCAGTGAAACATAGTTCGCCACCGAGAATGCCGGTACCACCTGCTCCAGGCCGTTGAGGTGGATGCTGTTGCTAACTTGATGGACCCGGCTGCCGGTGCGCGGGTCAGCCGTCTCGCCTAAATCACCACAACTTGAAGCGGTCGCGGTGCCTGCGATACAGAGCTTGGTGTCTCCGCTGATGACGTGTATGCGGGCATCGAAATCGGTGTGCTGATGGCGGGATTTCCAGGAACTCAAGGCCTCGAACACCGCATTGCCATCGCTCATGCTGACAGCCGGCAGCGACACCGGATACCATGCGACGTAGCCGAGTCCCCGGATTGCGGTGAAAGCCTCGCTGATCTGGTCCCAATCGTTTCGCAGGGCCATTTCAACGGGAGCGCCGATGCGAGTAAGCCGGGTGGCATCAGGCGTAACCGTTCCGCCGTACTGCACGTCAAAAGTGACGGTGCCTCCGGACGGTATTTCTTTGGGCAGAGTCACGACCACTTCCGACAGGCCACCGGTGTGATCGATGTCGGAGGTGTAATCGTTGCCGATCCATTCGACTGGCTGGCGATCGAGGGCAATGCCATTCCAACTCAACGACGATGAGACTTGCAGGGTGGCGTACTTTTGGGGTGTCTTGGAATCGTTACGCAGCGTCACTTGGCCGGTCACGGCCATCACATGTGAAGTGCGATCGATCTGGATGTCCAATTGGTAGCGGGTGAAGGTGAAGGCTTCCCGATCGATGGCTGCAGCGGAAATGACCATCGACCAGGCAAACAAGATGAGCGTGAGGCCCCGCTTCATTTGGAAGGCTTGGCCTTCCCCTGATTCTTCATAGCCCGTCGCTGCCGTGCCACCTCGTACATAACGACCGCACCCGCGACCGAGACATTCAGGGAGGCCACCTGTCCGAGCATGGGGATGGACACCAGGAAATCACACCTCTTGCGCACCAGATCGTGCAGCCCTTTGCCTTCTGCACCCAGAACAATGGCACAGTGCATCTTGTAATCAAGCTCGTCGTAGCTTTGCGTGCCACGCTCATCAAGGCCGACGGTCCAGACGTTGCGGTCCTTCAACTCTTCCAATGTGCGAGAGATGTTGGTCACGCGTGCGATTGCCAGGTGCTCGGAGGCCCCGGCGGAGGCTTTCACAACGGTCCCGGTTAGCCCCACTGCGCGACGCTCAGGAATGATTACGCCGTCGGCGCCGGCGCCATCGGCGGTGCGAATCAACGCACCCAGGTTATGGGGGTCTTCGATACTGTCGAGCACGACGAGGAAGCTGTGCTCGGCATGGCGCTGCTCCAGCAACGTATCGACGTCAGCATATTGCTTGCTGCTGGTGACGGCAATCACGCCCTGGTGTGTATTGGTGTTGGCGGTGCGGTCGAGTTCCTCACGAGGCAGAAACCGCACCTGCACTCCGCTGACGCGGCAGTCGTCGATCAGACGCTGTACCCGCTGATCGTGGCGCTCGCGCGCGATGCCCACGTAATCGAAGCTGCGGGCACCTGACTTCAGCGCTTCGCTGACCGCATGAATCCCGAAGATAACGACCATCGCATAACAGTGTACGACAGCGCGGGCGGTCAATCCGTTGAGGGCCCCTGCCGGGTTTGACTCCGGTAGGTTTATACTCTCTTTTTCAACTTTGTTTCGGGAGCACGAATGTCGATTTCGGCAGTCATTGTCGATGACGAACAATTGGCGCGTGACGAACTTGCCTACCTATTGAAGGAGGTTGGCGTTGACGTGGTCGCGCAGGGGAAGAATGGCGTCGAGGCCGTCAACCTGATCAAGGACCTGTCACCTGACCTGGTCTTCCTCGATGTGCAGATGCCGGGTCTCGACGGATTTGGGGTAATTAAGAAGCTGCTCGACCGCAAAGTAACAATGCCGCAAATCGTTTTTGCCACCGCTTTCGATCAGTACGCGGTGAAGGCTTTTGAAGTCAACGCCATCGACTATCTGCTTAAACCGTTTGACAAGAAGCGTGTGGCGCAAGCGGTAGAAAAGGCGCGCAAAAAGCTGGAGTCGGCGGCGTCTCCGAGCGATCAGATTGGCACTTTGGTGAAAATGCTGGAGCAGCAACAGCGCCCTCAGGCAGCCAAGGTGCTGCTGAAATCCGCGGGACGACTATTTCTGGTTGACCAGAAGGACATCTGCTACGCCTCGATCGAGGACGGCATCATTTCCGTGGTAGCTACCAACATGGAAGGCCAGTCCAATTGCAGGACATTGGAGGAGCTACTCGACTCCCTCGATCCGAATGTATTTTGGCGCGCCCACCGCTCTTACCTGGTGAATATCAACCGCATCAAGGAAGTCGTGCCGTGGTTCAAGAGCTCGTACCAGATCCGCATGGACGATAAGAAACAGGCCGAAATCCCGGTCAGTCGCGCACAAACCAAGCGGCTTCGCGAGTTGTTCAATCTGTAGTTGGATGCACGCGTGTTCTCTGTGAAACTACACACCCCTGCGTTAGTGCGCTGCGTGGGATGCGGCGGGCTGGTCTCGTCAATCGACGGCCCGACACATCGCTACATGGAATCCTCTCCCGGATGCTGGGCGATTTACGGGGAAGTGCTGGCCCGCGAATACTCGGATCCGGCCTTTGCAGCCGTGCATCGCCAGACCGTCGATGCGTACGCGGTGCAGCATCCGGGACAACCGTCAAAGCAGAGTATTCGTTCGGTGGATATTCACTTAGTCCGTCTATGTCTAATGCTGGAGCGCGGGTTCAACGATGAGGCAGCCCTCATGGCTACGTCGGTCATTGTGAGCGGCAAAGACGGGTTTCACTGGCTGGCGCCGCCTCCATCGATGGGGACCATCACGGCCGTGGATGTTTGGAGGACCAACAGCGCTGAAGAACACCTTCAGGCGGTTCGTGAATGGGCGCGCTCGGCGTGGCACGCTTGGGCTCAACATCATGAGCAGATCCGTCGCTGGGTGCCAGCGCAGTTCTCCGGGGTGCAGGGTTCGTGAACCACTTCAGCCGTTTTTCTTTTCCTGGATCTTCCTGACGACCTTGGTGACCATTTCGCGAGGAGAGATACGCAGCAACTCGACGCCTGCTCGATTCTTCCATCCCGGGATGACAATTCGCTTGCCCTGCTTTAAGCCTTCATAGCCAATGCGCGCGACTTCCCGGACATCGACCAGCAGGGGACTATTCGCCATTGCAGTGCCTTCAAGGTACGCACGCTTTTGGAAGCCGGTCTTCACCGGCCCTGGGCAGAGACACGAGACCTTCACACCCGTTCCGCGCAACTCTTCCGCCAGCGCCTCGGTAAAGCTGAGCACATACGCCTTGGTAGCGTAGTACACGGCCATGAACGGACCGGGCTGAAACGCTGCCGTGCTGGCGACGTTCATGATCATGCCTTCGCGGGCACGAATTTGTGGCAGGAACAATTTCGTCAGCTGGGTGAGCGCCACCATGTTGACCTGCATCATCTCGGCTTCGTGGTTCCAATCGGTTTCGACAAACGCTCCCGCGCCGCCGAATCCGGCGTTGTTGACCAGTACGTCGAGCACGATGCCGGACTCCTGCAATTCCTGGTACAGCTCAGTGGGAGTTGCGGGATGCGCGAGGTCCTTGGGCTCGATCCGCACGGTGATGCTATAGCGCGACTGGAGGTCGTCTCCCAGTTGGCGAAGGATGCTGCGGTTGCGAGCCACCAGCACCAGGCGGTAACCGTCACGCGCAAAGAGATGCGCAAGTTCGAGGCCGATACCGCTGGATGCGCCGGTGATCAGGGCCGTCTTGGGAGCAAAGAATGGGTTGCTTGTACTCACGGTTTAGTTATAGCGGATTTTGAGGTCGCATTGCAGTGACCTCATGGCTTTGAGAAGTTTGGCACAGCTAAGGAACCTCTGAACTAGCCCCACTTTTTTAGGCGGGAATGACTTGAAAAGTAAGATTCAGATCGATGCCTTCATTCCCACTGGTTCTTTGAGCCCTCCGGCTGGCCCGTGCCGATAGCCGGGCGCTCTTGGAAGACACTACGCCGCTGAGTACAACAGCTTCTTGCGCACCAAGA
>DATBZX010000129.1:0-38362 GCA_036512955.1 Terriglobales bacterium | reverse complement strand
GCACGCACGCGAAAAGGCCACCCGGCAACAGGGTGGCCTTCTCTTCAAGGGAGAATAGTTCCAACGGAGGCTAGACCGTCAAAACTTTCTGCACAAATCTTAGGTTCACGCTACCAGCGTGTCAAGCAATTTCTATGACTTAAATTACTGTGTTTTCAATGAGTTACACGAGATTAACCGGATCTGCGGAAATTGACCGAAATTGGCCGATTTCGTCTTGACTATCCGTCAAATGCTTATGTTTCAGTTACTTATCAGCTGCTGAACCGTCGCGCAGGTGTAGCTGTAGGATCTCGACGTTCTCAGGTAGGTCAAAAACCGTCCCGGGAAAATAACGCGTAAGAAGCAGCCGAATCCCACCGAAAAACACGCCGAAGATCAATCCGAAGACCAGCAGAATTCCAATCAGCCCAAATACCGCGAGCAAGAGGTTACCGATATTGTCGCGCTTGCTGATCGCAGTTGCTTCATTCCATGTGACCTCGGCTTCGTAGTTCACCGAGTTCAACAACGCTTTGGCTCCGCTGCTTTCGACGTTCCCGCTTGTGGCGACGATGATTGGGCCCGTCCTGCGCGCAGAGAATGTCTTGCCTGAGTCGGGCGATGCTTGAAACGCTCGCAGCCGCTCAATCGCGATCTGTGGTGTCGGGTATTGCACCAACATCAAGGTCACAGGTCCGTCGGCGGTGGTGTAGTTTTGCGTCAGAATCTCGGGTTCGGTTGCGAAACTGACCAAGTCGGCAGACAGCGGAGTCTTGGTAGCGGCCAGTGCTTGCGGCCCGAGGATGTACTTCGCAGAATTCTCGACCACCCCTTGTTTGGGCAGATATTCCGGTAGGTTAGGTAGATTCGCTGCGGTGGCGGCGGCCTCGGGCAACATGCCCGCCAGTTCACGAAGTTCCGCGCCCGACATGCCGGTGATGCGGTCGAACTTCGCATCGACCAGGACGTTGCTCCGGAAGAAAAGGATTCGCTCATTGGCCGACGCGGCCTTCGTGCCAATTCGCTCGACCTTCATCGCCGGATCGCGGAAAAAGGTGAACGCTCCGTAGGCTCCGGTCGCATCTTTGAAGCGGGACGCGGCGATCGTCAGCGTTCTCCCATCCGGACGCTTGTAGGTTGCTGTCTCCGAACCGGTGAATCCGTACTCATTCAGCACGGCGGCATTGGCTGCATCAGCTTGACCGGGTTGGCCTGCGGTCTTAACTTCTCCCGTTTGCATCCATCCAGCGAACGACTTGGGAAGAATGTTCTGGGCAGCGGCTGCACACGGCAATGTGCCTACGACGACAATTAGAAGAATCGATTTGAGGAATTGCTTCATGCGAAAAAGACGCTGCACGGCAGGATTCTGCTCTCAGCTACAAGATTAGACTACTTTGCGACCGGCAAAGTTTCTACCGTACTCGCTGAGGCATTTATGGCCGACGATCCTGCGGGAGCGCCTTGTGTCGCACCAACAGCTCATCCAATCCGTCCAGAAGGGAGCGGGCCCTCGCCACGATTCCGTCGTCCGCATTTCCAACCGACGCCAGCAACTCGGTAACCAGCCGCTCCATGTCGTGGGGCAGCTTCGAACAACTTGCCTTGGCGTGCTGAATCAGCCGCTTCTCTCCGGGATGCGGCAACTCGTTGAGCGCAAACAGAACATCGAAGTAGCTAGCCAGAAGCGCGGCGACCCGGTGATTCACGCTGACCGGGTCATTTCGCTCCTCCGCCAACTCGATCTGATGCAGGTACGAAGACTGGTTGTGGCGTGATAAAGGATAGTTCTTGGCAATGATGGCCTGGCGCAATCCCTGTGGATAAGGCTGCCCGGCTCGCCGTTGCAGGTCGGCAAACCATCCCGAGCGATCGAACAGCGCCCGCGAGTGCAGCACGTTGTACCAGAAGCAGGTCGAATATCCGACCGACGCGTGGTGGTGCACCAACACCCGGTCAAGTTGCTCTTCCATCCAACGCATGTGCCGGTACATTACGTCCACCGATGTGCCAGTCTCAGCATCGATCCATTCGTCACCGGGCTCCCATGTGGCATTACCGATCTCCGCCCTTGGCGCCCCTGCCGCGATCTTCGCGCGCAACTCGAGCGGGATATCATCCGTTACATAGACGTACAGGTCGATGTCAGAATTTGCATCGGCAAATTCCGACGTACCCGACCCCGAGATCGCGACCGCCTCTACTTGCGGAAGCGAAGCGAACTGCTTCGCGATTCGTTTCGCGACGGTGAGATCCACCGATGGCTTGGAGTCTTTCGGCGACATAGCAGAGAGGAAGTGCGAAGGCAGGATAAACGATAGATGCCCGAGCACCGGTGGTGAAAGTCAATATTCTAGGGGACAGCTACCGCGCTCTCGATCCGGGTCGCCAGTTGCTTATCTCTTACGACAATCAATTGATTCGCGTGTCTGACGAAATACTCAGGACGATCGCTATCCCATGTCATGCTTGGCTGTCGGGGCTTGGGCACTCCCCCAAAGGAGTACAGGTATCTGTCTCCCTGCCGTTGCTCCAGAACTTGAAACTCGTCGAAATTCTGCGAATTAGGTAGGAAGAGCGCCTCGAAAGTGCCCTCAGTGGTTCGGTATAACGCAGCGCCCTCCTGCCCTTCGAACATGTTTGTCATCTTCGACGCGGCGACACATATCACGATGAATCTATGCCGGACCAACTGCAGGGCCAAGTCCGCCGCATGGGCGTACGCGGGGTTGGCTGGGGATACCTCAGAAACCGCGGGCGAGTTTGCCGCACGGCATCCAGGTAACTGGCCGGCACTTTGCGCTACGGCTGAGACGACCAGAGGCACGACAACGAATGCAACCTTCGCGATGAGAATGAACCGCCGCACCTTCATAGTCCCACCATGGTCTAGTTTAGACGGCCTTGGTACGGTTACTGGATCAAAGTCTACTTGCCGGTATCTTTGTTGAACTTCGATGCCACCTTCACGCCGCTCAATCCACCAACGTACTTGGCAATGCCTTTATAGAGTGACTCGGCGATCTTCTGCCGGTATTCCGGAGTTTCCAGTTTCTTCTCGTCCGTGGGATTGGACACGAACGAGATTTCCGCCAGGATGCTTGGCATGTTGGCCCCAATCAGCACCACGAATGGCGCTTTCTTCACCCCACGATTGCGCAGCGTCGGGCTCTTGGCCGACAGCCCGGTGTAGAGCGATAACTGCACGTCGCTCGCCAGCTCACGCGACTCCTCGATCTTTTCCTTGAGGGTGATCTTCTTCACCAGGTCCTGCAATTCGTGGATCGACTTCTCGGAGACGGCATTCTCGCGGGCTGCTACTTCCAGCGCTTCAGGATTCGAAGTGAAGTTGAGGTAATACGTCTCCACCCCTCGCGCCGAAGGATCGTGGCTCGAGTTGGCGTGGACCGAAATGAACAGGTCCGCCTGATGCTCATTGGCTATCGCCGTTCGCGTTTCCAGCGGGATGAACGTGTCATCGTCGCGCGTGTAAATTACGTCTGCGCCGAGACGGGATTCCAGTAGCCGTCCAAGGCGCAACGCGACGTCGAGCACGAGATCTTTCTCCAACAGGCCATTCGGCCCGATTGTCCCCGTGTCATGTCCGCCGTGTCCGGCGTCGATCACGATGCGACCAATCTTCAGCCCCAGCGCGCGAATCAGGCTGCGGTCGCCGTCGGCCGTCGGGGAGGCTTCGTGGATGGCGGGCGCATCACTCGCCGTCCCTGATTTCTTGTTGCCGCGCGACTTCTTGTCTTTGTCCGGCGAAACGGTGACTGCGGTCGGAGCGGCGGTGGGTTTCTTATTCCCCTTGACTCCAGCTTCTCCCGGGCTCGGCAAGTCCTCGTCGGCGGAATCGTCAGGTCTATTGGCGCTGGCAACCGTTGCGACGGACTTCGGCGAGTTCTTGGCACTTGTGGCCTGGCGGGTCTTTTGGTTCTTCGTTGAGGCTGTCTCTAACGACCCATCGGGCGAAACTGCCGTGTTGGACGCAGTGGAAGCCGGCGTTGCGGCTCCAACCCTCGGGCTGGTTGCAGTCGCAGTACTGGATGCCTCGGTCTCGGTTGCACTTGCGTTGGATCTCCTGCTGCCCTCTTTTGGCTGAGCTATTGCGACAGTCGGCGCTGGCGAAGACACGCGGTTAGGTGACGTCGACGGCGCCTTCCGCTCCGAGTTGGCTGCGGTGCCGCCGGTTGCGGCACTTGTTTTCCCGGCGGGTTCGCTCTTGGGAGTGCTTCCCGCCGTCACGGTGTTCGAAGGCGCAACCGCCGGCGCTGCCTTCGCAGCGTACTCATCCGCCGCAACTCCCGCGGGCGGAGCGGCCGCAACTTGCGATTGAGTATGTGGCTCACGACCATGGATGTCGATGATCAGGCGGTATGGATTGGGCAACAGAAACGCGGAATACTCGGCCACATCATCGACTTCCAGCACCACTCGAGTCGATCCCAGTTGATACTGTGCCACCCGGATCTTCTTAAGGAAGCCGTCTTGCACATCAAAGCTCTTGCCCACTAGTGTCGAGGCCAGGCGCGTGTCGGGCAGATCGAAAAATATGCGGTCTGGGTCAGGTACGCGCCCTGCCTGGTACTTCACCTCGGCATCGAGATCGATGGCTACGCGAGTGTAGTCGGCGGTCGACCAATGGCGAATTCCAGTCACTCGCGGCAGCGAGCTTTTCTTCGTCGCTGCAACCTGCGTATCGGTCGCCGGGGATGACGGGTCGTTGCGCGCCGCCACTTCGATCTTCTTCTTTGGCTTTGGCTGATTGAGTTCCGCCAGCGCTTCCTGGGCCTTCGGAGCCAACTGGTTATGCGGGTAACGCTTCAGAAACTCTTCGAACGTCGTTCGTGCTGCAGCCTCGTCGCCCAAATCTTCTTTATAGATCTGGCCGATGGTGAAGAGCGCCTCGACCCGGTACTTGCTGCCGGGATACTCGCGCCGAAGGAACTCGTATTGCCCGATGGCCGCGTGCAGGTCCTTCTCGTCCGGTGAAAATTGGCGGCCCATCTCGGCCAGGACTTCTGCTACCGCCACTACGCTGGCATCGGCTTTGGACGAAGCCGGAGAGACGTAATAAACCTTGCGATAGGCGTCGGCCACCTTCTGGTAACCTCGGCGGGTGCGTTCCTCGGCGGGGCGTCCATTCAGCGCTTCACGCATGCGCTCGGCCGTCTCAAACTGGGTGCGAGCGGCTTGTTTGCGAACCTGAGGAGACATAAAAGTCGCCCCAAATCCGATGCCGCAAAGGCTAGCCACGACCGCAAGTGCGCACAGAATCTGCCACGTCTGCCGGTTTACCGCAAGGCATGTTGAGGAAAGGAGGTTCACGGTCCGAGGTCGGCTTGGGCGTCCACTTGATTCGCGCAAGAGGCTGGACATGGCTACACAAGCTTCCAGATACGCCACGAACGCACACCGTGCGGGTGGGGGTATCCGGCGGATCAGTCATCCAGAGCATCTTGATTATAGGCTGCCGGGTGAGGGGAACAATCAGCGAAACGGGGCGGAATCAGGGGAGTGACCCCAGAGGTATTTGACCGCCAGTTGTGTCAAATCAGCAGCGATTTGCTTCCTGCGTGCAAATCGCGATGATGCGGGGCAAGCACGGAGGCTTCTCAGGCTGCCGAGCAGCTATACTTTTCCTACCTCATGCCGACCAAGCTGGAAGAAATCATCGCCGCCACTCGTGAACGGGTGGTGGCTACAAAGTCCGCCGCAGATTACGGCGTGTTGTCGGCTGCCGCCGCGCGCCATCGGCCCAGGGGATTCCGCGCCAACCTGCAGCGAGTTTCACGGTCCGGCCCGGCAATTATTGCCGAACTGAAGAAGGCCTCGCCTTCCAAGGGATTGATCCGGGCCGACTTCAGAGTTGCGGGACTCGCTGCCGAACTGGAGCGTGCAGGAGCCGCCGCGCTGTCCGTTCTGACCGACGAGCAGTTCTTTCAAGGATCGTTGCGTAATCTCGAACTCGCATCGGAAACTACCGCTATCCCCTGCCTGCGCAAGGACTTCATCGTGGATGAGTTTCAGTTGCTGGAAGCGCGGGCTAATCGCGCCGACGCCATCCTGCTGATCGTCGCGGCGCTGACCCATTTCGAACTAGGAGCGTTGTATCAGCGTGCCAGGTCGTTGCAGCTCGATGTTTTATGCGAAGTCCATGACGCGGCTGAGCTGGATCGCGCGCTGGAAGCCGGATGCGACATCATTGGCGTGAACAATCGCAATCTTCACACTTTTCAGGTGGACCTCAACACTTCATTACAACTCGCCAAACGCATTCCGACGGGCCTGCTCAAGGTCGCTGAGAGTGGAATCGAGTCGGGTGAAGACATCGCGCGACTCCGTGGGGCCGGTTTCGACGCCTTCCTGATCGGCGAATCGCTCATGCGCGCTGAGCGTCCCGGTAATGCGCTGCGCGCACTGCTGGCGAAATCGGAGGCTACCGCATGAATGCACAAGCCTCCGGTCGCTCCGTTCTCTGGATCAAAATCTGCGCCACCACGAACCTCGATGACGCGTTTGCCAGCATTGACGCCGGCGCGAACGCCCTGGGCTTCATCCTCACGGAAAGCTCGCGTCGCATAACGGTCGAAACCGCAGCCAAAATCATCGCTGCCTTGCCGACGACTACAGAAAAGATCGGTGTTGTCGTCGACGAAACCCCAGAAGCGCTCGCGAAGCTCGCCAGCGACATCGGATTGACCGGCGTCCAACTCCATGGCGACGAGCCGGCGGGCCAACTACCCGAGTTCCGCCGTGCGCTTGGCCTCCGCAAGATCATCAAGACGCTCCAGGCTCGCGAACTACTCGCCGCGCCCGACACGCTCGACGAGTACTTGCGCAACTCCCAGTCCATCGACGGTATTCTGGTCGACTCCGGCTCACCCGCCGCACGCGGAGGCACGGGCCAAACCTTCGACTGGCACAACGCCCTGCCGATCGTCGAGCGCATCAAGCAACATGTCCCGGTCGTCATCGCCGGAGGCCTCACCCTTGCCAATGTCGCCGACGCCATCCGCCTCTTCGATCCCTGCGGAGTCGATGTCGTCTCCGGCGTCGAACTCTCCCCTGGGAAAAAAGATCCCGCCAAAGTCCGCGCTTTTATCGCTGCCGCGCGGGCCGCTACAGGAGGCAACTCCGATCCCGATTCGTCATCCTGAGCGAGGACGGGAAGAACAATCCGCCTCCGAGTCGAAGGACCTGCTGTTGATTCCGACGGTGGAAGCCCCGGCCTTTAGGCCGGGGGAACAATCCGTCATAATGAGGAGGGGGCTTTAGCCCCGGCAAACTTATGGCAACCATCACTCCGCCCATCACGCCTAAGAAAGTCAAAGGCCGCTTCGGCCCCTACGGCGGACGCTACGTCCCCGAGACTCTTATGGCAGCGCTGCAGGAGCTCGAAGCAGCCTACGCTGAAGCGCGCAAGGACAAATCGTTCCAAAAGGAATATCTTCGCCTGCTGCACGAATACGCTGGCCGGCCCACTCCCTTGTTCTTCGCCGAACGCCTGACCAAGGAATTGGGTGGCGCCAAGATTTACCTCAAGCGCGAAGACCTTCTCCACACCGGAGCCCACAAGATCAACAACTGCATCGGGCAGGCGCTGCTGGCGCGCCGCATGGGCAAACACCGCATCATCGCCGAAACCGGAGCCGGCCAGCACGGCGTGGCAACCGCCACCGTCTGCGCTCTCTTCGGACTCGAGTGCGTCGTCTATATGGGCGCCGAAGACATGCGCCGCCAGGAGCTCAACGTCTTCCGCATGCGTCTGCTGGGCGCCGAAGTGCGCAGCGTCGACTCCGGCTCGCGCACCCTCAAAGACGCCATCAACGAGGCCATGCGCGACTGGGTAACTAACGTCCGCTCAACACATTACCTGCTGGGCAGCGTTCTGGGCGCGCATCCTTATCCCACCATGGTGCGCGACTTCCACCGCGTCATCGGTCAGGAGGCGCGCAAGCAAATCCTCAAAGCTGAAGGTCGCTTGCCCACTGCCATCATCGCCTGCGTCGGCGGGGGTTCCAACGCTATCGGAGCGTTCTACGAGTTCCTCAACGACCGCGACGTGCAGCTCATCGGCGTCGAAGCCGGAGGCTGCGGTCACTCCCTCGGCGAGCACGCTGCCCGCTTCGACGCAGAGAGCGGAGGCAGACCCGGCGTGTTGCAGGGAACTTACTCCTTTGTTTTGCAAGACATAGCGGGACAGATCGCGGCAACTCATTCGGTTTCGGCGGGACTCGACTACCCGGCCATCGGACCCGAGCACGCCTGGCTGCACGATCAGGGCCGCGCCGAATACGTCTCCGCTGACGACAAGGAAGCGCTCGACGCCCTGCGCCAACTTGCTCATTTAGAAGGAATTATCTGCGCCCTGGAATCGGCCCACGCGGTCGCCGAGTGCATCAAGCGCGCCCCCAAAATGAATAGTTCGAATGTGGTGATCGTCAACATCTCCGGCCGCGGCGACAAAGACATCGGGATCCTGCGAGAAAACCTTGCGTTATAGACTAGAGCTTCAGCACAACGGACCTTTCTGATGGCAATCGTGTTCAAGAATCGACCCGGACTCGTCGTCTACATTACTTGTGGCGATCCCAGTCTCGAGATCTCGCGTGATGTTGCACTGGCCGCCATCGCTGCGGGTGCGGACGTGATCGAACTGGGAGTCCCGTTCAGCGATCCTGTCGCCGACGGGCCGGTCATCCAGCGCGCCAGCGAACGCGCGCTGCAGCACGGCACCGACCTGGCAGGGATCCTGGATGTCGCACGGCAGGTCCGCCAGCAATCGAAAGCTGGGCTCATCATCTTTTCGTATCTCAATCCATTACTGCAGTTCGGATTGGAGAAATTCTGTGCCACTGCCGCTGCTGCCGGAGTTGACGGAGTCCTGGTAACAGACCTGCCGGTCGAGGAATCCGCCGACTATTTACGAGCCATGAAGGCGCACAAGCTCGCGCCGATTTTTCTCGCTGCGCCCACTAGTACCGATCAGCGCCTGGGCGCAGTGGCCAAGCACTCACGCGGATTTGTTTACGCCATCTCGCGCACTGGCATTACCGGCACGCGGCAGGATGTGGCCAGCGACGCGCAATCTCTGGTGCAGAGACTGCGCGCGATGACCAAGTTGCCCGTCGCGGTCGGTTTCGGAGTCTCGACTCCCGAACAGTTCTCGGAAGTCGGCCAGTTCGCCGACGCGGTTGTCATTGGCAGCGCCATCGTTCAGCGAATTGAACAAAACGCGGGACGGGAGGCGGCCGCTGTGTCAGAATTTCTACAGTTCCTTACCGCAACGTCGCTCAAAGCAGGTGTCGGCAACTAACTGCTGGCGTGGTCAGGAGACTGGGCGGGATGACCATGGACATCGCGGAATGGCGGCTCAAAATCGACGAACTCGACCGGCAACTGGTTAAGCTGATCAACGAGCGCGCCCACTGTGCCGAGGAGATCGGGAAGCTCAAGCGCAACTCCAGCATTCCCATCTACGAGCCCGACCGCGAGCGGATCATCTTCGACAACATTGCGCGCCAGAACAAGGGGCCGCTGACCCAGGTGCAGTTGCGCCAGGTTTATGAGCGCCTGGTGGACGTGATGCGGCAGATCCAGCGTGACGAAATTGCTCCGGAGCAAGTTAGGGAGCCGACTGGCGAGCCGACCGAGCTGGAGCCGAATGATTAAGAGGTCACTGGTAACTGGTAACGGGTATTCGGTCGTACTTGGGGCCAGCTACCAGTTACCAGTCACCAGAAGCCACCCGGGCTGATTTAGGAGATTGCTTTCGAATGATCGTTGCGATGTTAGAAACCGCCACCGAAGACCAGATTCAGGACGTTACCGATCACCTGATGCGAATGGGCTTTGCCGTGCACCGCACTACTGGTGCGCGGCAATCGGTGCTGGCTGCCGTGGGGCGGCGTATTGACTTCGACACCCGAGATCTGGAGGTCCTCTCCGGCGTCGAAAAGGTCCACCGCATTAGCGCGCCGTACAAACTCGTCGGCCGCCAGTTTCGTCCGCACGACACGGTCATCAAATTCTCTAACGGCGTCGAGATCGGTGGCAAAGAAGTCATCGTGATGGCGGGACCATGCTCGGTCGAATCGCGCGAGCAACTGTTCAAGGCCGCGGAACAGGTATCCAAAGCAGGCGCGAAAGTCCTACGTGGCGGAGCCTTCAAGCCCCGCAGTTCTCCCTACACGTTTCAGGGACTAGGTCTTGAGGGACTCAAGCTGCTGCGCGAAGCCGGAGACGCCCACGGCCTGCTGGTCATCAGCGAGGTGATGGAGATCTCGCAGATCGAAATCATGCTGCCGTATATCGACATCTTACAGGTCGGCGCGCGCAACATGCAGAATTTCAACCTGCTGCGCGAATTGGGCAAAGTCCGCAAGCCGGTCCTGATGAAGCGCGGCATCGCCGCCACCATCGAGGAGATGCTGCTGTCCGCCGAATACATCATGTCGGGAGGCAACTACGACGTCATTCTTTGCGAGCGCGGCATCCGGACGTTCGAGACTTACACGCGCAACACGCTCGACATCTCGGCTATCCCCATCGTGCACAAACTGTCGCACCTGCCGATTACGTCCGACCCATCGCACGGAACGGGTCTGCGTGACAAGGTCGCGCCCATGGCGTGTGCGTCGCTGGCCGCCGGAGCTGATGCGCTGCTGATCGAGGTGCATCCCGATCCTGACCATGCGCTGTCGGATGGCGCGCAGTCGCTGTTTCCCGAGCAATTTGAGGATTTGATGCAGCGCTTGAGGATGATTGCGCCGGCGGTGGGACGCACGATTTAGCGGGACTCCAGTCGCGGACTGAAGTCCGCGTGCGACGTCTGTCGTCCCTGCCGGGACTCGGATCCTTTTTCCACTTTACCCAGCGCTCACGCGCTGGGCTACGATTGTTTCGCCCCCTGAGGGGCTAAATTCAGCGATGGAACAGTCTCTTCTCCCACTGCAAATCCGTAAATCTAGTTCTCACACGGACTCTGAAGCACTGGGCTATGATATGCCGCCCCTCTGGGGCTGCCGTGTCACACTTGGGAGATAATTCCTCATGCGGATCAATCAAATCACGATCGTCGGAACCGGACTCATCGGAGGCTCGCTCGGGCTGGCGCTGCGGCAGAACGGGTTTGCCGGGACGATCGTCGGCTGCGACAAGCGCGCGGTGCTCGACTTGGCACTCGAACGCAAAGCCATCGATCGCGCCGAAGCTGAGCTCGAACTCGCGGTTGTCGGTAGCGACGTGATCGTCTTCGCGACTCCAGTCGGCACGATTCTCTCGCAATTTGAGGCCATCGCTCCTACGCTCCCGACTACGACCCTGGTCACCGACACCGGCAGCACCAAGCAGAAGCTGGTGGAGCGGGCGCGCATGGTGTTTGGCGCAGAGGCAGGGAAGCGCGTGCTGCCCGGGCATCCCATGGCCGGCAAGGAATTCGGCGGGATCGAGCACGCCGACGCCAACCTGTTTCAGGGCGCGGTATGGCTGATCACTCCCATCGTTGCGGACCAGCAATACACCGCGCTGCAGGAGGAGTTCACCGCGCTACTGACCTTGATCGGAGCGCGCATAATCACCCTCGATCCTGAGCGCCACGACTTTCTGTGCGCGTGGATCAGTCATCTTACGCAGATGATCTCCACCGCCCTGACGTCAGTCTTGCATGAAGAATTGGGCGACGATGAGATCGTGATGCAGATCGGTGGCCGCGCTCTGCGCGAGATGACGCGCATCGCCCACAGCCCCTACTCGATGTGGCGCGATATTGCACTCACCAATAGCGAGAACCTGGAAGAGGTCATCCTGCGGTTTGAGCAGCAGATGACGCATCTGCGCGAGAACCTGCGCGGGCCGGGGCTGCGGGAGATGTTTGAGAGCGCGAACAAGTTTGGGCGCGAATCATGAGACGGTCCCAATAGCCTGATTGCTGGCGATAAGGCCTGCTCACGCCAGCAATCCAAAAGAAATGCATTCCAGCTAGTCCTCGTCGTAAAGTGAAGTCGTGAAACGACCGGCCAAAATCGTACTCGTCTGTATCTTCTCAGTAGCGGCGCTCTCTTTGGTTGCGCACTTATGGAGGGTCAACTTCTTCCTTCTACCGTTCGCTTCGATCAAAGAAGACGGCATGAACGGCAGCGGCTACGTATATGCGAACTCTTATCGTTCAAGTCGCGTTACTAGCTTGTTGGTGACGCGACAAGAGTTGGGCCAGAAGCACTCGTATCTTTTGAGTGTTGAGAACGACCACGGTGGGCCGGGAGTAATGGACTGCGACGAATGGACCCCGCCCCAAGCGCCATTCTTCATGTTCCCTGATGTCAACCCCCCTTGCATCCATTGGTTTGCTGCCGAGGAATCTCCACCGGAACCGAAGACTCCCACGCGCAACCTGATATTGGGGACGCAGTCCATCGAGTTCACCGCGAACGATGGCAAACGTGTGGCGATTAATTGGTAAGAACTGGATCAGTGACGAAAAATCGCCATTACACCAAGCATCTTCTTGCCTTCGCCAGCCCAACTCCTCTTATCTCTTTGCCACACCGCCCCTCGGCTGAGTACAATCGCCCGTTCGGAAGATAACCATGTCATTCAACAAAGTGTTTGCGAATGCAGACGAGGCGGTCGCCGATATTCAGGACGGCGCGACCATCATGGTCGGCGGCTTCGGGCTGTGCGGGATTCCTGAGAACCTCATCCGGGCGCTGGTGAAGAAGGGAACCACGAACCTCAACACCATCAGCAACAACGTGGGCGTGGATGAGTTTGGCCTCGGCCTCATGCTCTATGCCGGGCAGATTCGCTCGCACAAAGGCAGCTACGTCGGCGAGAACAAGTTGCTGGAAGATATGGTCCTAACTGGCCGCATCGATCTGGAGTTGATTCCGCAGGGAACGTTCGCGGAGCGCATTCGCGCCGGGGGAGCCGGAATTCCCGCGTTCTTCACGCCCGCGGGCTATGGCACCGTGGTCGCCGAGGGCAAGGAAACGCGCGAATTCGATGGCCGTCCATACGTGCTGGAACACGCGCTGAAAGCCGACTTCGCGCTTATCAAAGCCTGGAAGGGTGATCGCTGGGGCAACCTGGTTTATCGCAAGACCGCGCGGAATTTCAATCCCATGATGGCGACCGCCGCGAAAATCACCATCGCCGAGGTCGAGCACCTCGTCGAACCCGGCGAGATCGAACCCGACCAGGTGCACACCCCCAGCGTATACGTGAAGCGCATCTTCCAGGGCGTGGATTACGAGAAGCGGATCGAGCGGCGGACGCTGCGGAAGGCGTGACGTGCGAGAAGATCGAATTCACCACAGAGGCACGGAGACACGGAGAAATTCAGTTCAAGAACACTCTGTGTCCTCCGTGCCTCCGTGGTAAATAGTTTTCGATTGAGTCATCTAAGGGGCCTTTTTCAGGTACAAATCCATGGCTGATGCAAAACCCGATAAGCAGAAGGACACCGAGAAGCGCGATCGCATCATACGGCGCGTGGCGCAGGAGTTGCGCGACGGCTTCTACGTTAACCTCGGCATCGGGATGCCGACGCTGGTGGCCAACTGCGTTCCTCCCGGCATGCAGGTGGTTTTGCAGAGCGAGAACGGGATGTTAGGCGTTGGACCGTATCCAATACCCGGCCAGGAAGATCCGGACCTGATTAATGCCGGCAAAGAAACGGTCAGCGAACTGCCCGGAACCGCCTATTTCTCCAGCGCCGAATCGTTTGCCATGATTCGCGGCGGCCATATCGACCTCAGCGTCCTCGGTGCCATGGAAGTGGACGAGGAAGGCAACCTCGCCAACTGGATGATCCCCGGCAAAATGGTCAAGGGTATGGGAGGCGCGATGGATTTGGTTGCCAGCGCCCGCCGCGTGATTGTCGCCATGGAGCACACCACGCGCGACGGCACTCCCAAAATCCTGAAGCGTTGTACCCTGCCCATCACTGGGTTGCGCGTTGTTCACACCATCGCCACCGAGATGGCATACATCCGCGTCACCCAGTCAGGATTGGTATTGGATGAGATCGCGCCCGGCCTCACCGTTGAAGACGTTCAACGCGCAACCGAAGCCCCGCTGATTGTCAGTCCCGAACTGAAGACCATGGTGGTGTGAGCAGAGGCGCCAGATTTCGCTTCGCTCCGGCAGAGGCAAGCCTGCATATTCGGCGCAAAATTCCCAAATCGGGAAATTGTGATATTTTGTCACCGGTTACATGTGACGCGCGTCGTTGACCACATCGGGCTGACGGTTGATATTGGAGTGTATTGATCATTAACGATTTGGAAAGAAGGCAATTATGTCCTCCCGCATTTGGTTTCTGGTGGTAATCATCTTGTTGATTTGTTCTTTAGGTATGACCGCGCAGACCGCGCCCGCCGCAGCAACTCCGCAGGCCACCACGCCGACCATCAAGCATGTTCCTGCCACCTATACCACTCCCGCCTCCGGGAAGGAAATGTTCAACGCTTATTGCGCGTCTTGCCACGGTACCGACGCCAAGGGCGATGGACCTGCCGCTCCGGCGCTGAAGATGCCCACCACCAACCTGACCACGCTAAGCATGAAGAATGGCGGGGTATTTCCAGCGGCGCACGTCGCGGCTGTGATTCAGGGCGATGCCTTGACGCCTGCCCACGGCAGCAAGGACATGCCTGTCTGGGGCCCCATCTTCATGTCGATTGGCGGCCATAGCAAGGCAGATGTTCAGCTTCGCATCCGCAACCTGACCGCCTACTTGGAATCGTTGCAGACTAAGTGACGGCGTCGGCGGTAGTCCGGGTTGTACCGCACGAAGCGGGATCGGGTGTCTATGCAGGACTTCTTTCCGCCGCAGTTCCGAATTCGATGAGCAGCAAAAAGGGCGCATACTTTGCGCCCTGTGTTGTCTGAATTGTTGATTTGAACTAAACCGCCACGGGCTGTTTCACCGGAACCGGCGTCAACCAGCCATGCCGGTCTTCGGTCTTCCCGTTCACGATGGAGTAGAACTCGGAACGGATCGTCCGTGTAATCGGACCGACTGCGCCCTTGCCAACCTTGATCCTGTCCACCGAACGAATGGGCGTGATTTCAGCCGCCGTCCCGCTGAAGAAGACTTCATCGGCGAGATACAGCATCTCGCGTGGAATTACCTGCTCAATAGTCGGAATGCCCATGTCCTGCGCGATGTGCAGCACGGAATTCCGCGTGATCCCCGGCAGCACGCTGTTGCCCAGAGGCGGCGTGTAGAGGCGGTCCTTGTGCACCACGAATACATTCTCGCCCGAGCCTTCGCTAACGTAGCCATTCACATCCAGCGCGATGCCCTCGCTGTAGCCATTGGCAATGGCTTCCATCTTGATGAGCTGCGAGTTCATGTAGTTGGCGCCGGCCTTGGCCATCGTCGGCATGGTGTTGGGAGCGAGCCGGCTCCACGACGACACGCACACATCCACACCTTCGTCGCCTTCGCCACCCAGGTACTTGCCCCAGTCGTAGTTGACGATGTACACATCGGTGGGCGAACCTGCCGGATCAACACCGACCGTCCCGTAACCCCGCAAAATGATGGGGCGGATGTAGCAGGGCGAGATCTTGTTCGTCGCCACCAGCTCAACCGTCGCCTGCATCAACTCCTCGACGGTGTAGTCCACGTCGATGCGGTAAACCTTGGCTGAATCGAGCAACCGCTGGGTGTGATCTTGGAGGCGGAAAATAGCCGGGCCTTTCGCTGTCTGGTAGCAGCGCACGCCCTCAAAAACCGATGAGCCGTAGTTGACGACGTGGGCCATCACGTGCAGCTTCGCATCATCCCACGGAATCAATTTTCCGTTGCACCAGATCAATTCACTTGCGTTGATGGCCATCGAGGCGCTCCTTGTTTTCGTAGCGGAGTGGGTTGTTTGTCAGATGCTGTGCGGCCACATTGCGATGGAAATTTGCGGATACCGTGGACTCAGCTTGACTGGAGATTATAACCGACCCAGAGGCGCGCGGAGTTGGGGGTGTGGTTCATTCTGGCCGCGGCCCAGAGGAATTTGAAAAAATATCCTGCAATTAGTCCCCGGCAACTCGCATTTCACACCCCGGTTCTTGCAGTTGGGCGCTTGTAACCCCATTCATAGCAAAAAGTTGCGGGAAACAATCCTGAAAAATCCGCGTTATTGACTGTGGTTGCTGAATCGGTGGGCTTTGGCCGAACTGCATGCCTGCTCCGAGCGCACCCTTTGGCCATCGCGCTGCTAATGTTCGTCAATGATTGGGCCGAAATACCAATCTAGGCGCGGAGCAAGCTCGAATTTAACTCGAATTTAAGAGGAGAGATTATCCATGAAGAAACTGATTGTTGTCATCACATTTGCGCTTTTGGTCACCATGACTGCCGTTGCGCAGGATTACCCGAAGTTCGAAGTTCCGATCGGCTTTTCGTTTGTCAACGTTCACCCGGGAATCACCCCGCTGACCAGCTTTAACATCTTCGGCGGTGGCGGCGGCTTTGTCTACAACGTGACGCCGTGGATCGGTATCAAGGCCGACTTCGAGGGCTACACGCAAGGAAGCGGACTGAAGAACCAGCTGACGAAGCTCGGTTATACTGGCGCCCAGGCGAATGGCAACGTCTTTACCTATATGTTCGGCCCCCAGATCAAGAAGCACTCCGGCAAGTTCCAGCCCTTCGGAGAAGCTTTGTTTGGCGCGGCGCACAGCAATCTCTACGGCCAGATCTACACCGACCAGACCGGACTGGTCTCGGCAAGCAGCAACAATAATGCGTTCGCCATGCAGTTCGGTGGTGGCCTCGATTACGCGCTCACCAAGCACATCCAGTTGCGGCCAGTTGAAGTGGACTACCTCTACACCCGCTTCGGCGTCAATGGCACCAGCTACACCGGCAGCCAGAACAACTTCAAATATTTCGCCGGCTTGAACTTCACCTTCGGCGGCAAGTAAACGTCCGACGAACCAAGGAACGAATGGCGTCGCCTTCGGGTGGCGCCATTTCTTTTTTGGATCCGGCAGGCCTGCAGCAACCTGTTGCGTAGCAGCGACGGAGGTTCGTACTACCGGGCGAGCCAGCGCCACAGCAAGACCAGCTCTCCGGCCACAAACAAACTCCCGAAGATCAGCTTGTTGTTTAGGGCAATCCAGCGTGGCAGGTGGATGTCAAAATTGGCTTCCCGATCCGCAGTAAACTTGGCCGCCAGGTACGTGAGCGGACAGCGCCCATGGTTCAGCCCAAGCACGACGCACTCCGCAACCACCAGCGCGGTGAGCCAACTCGCTAAACGAAATCGGCCGCAAATCGCTGCGACGGGGATGACGACAATCGCCGCAGCCATGACGGCCCAGATCGCAGTATGAGCGAGCTTAATCAGCTTCAGAATTTCGTCGTCACGCATGGGCTCACTCCTCGTCCAGTGTACTTTCGACGGCAAACGATGTGCGTGAAGCCGGGGCTGGTTACAATAGTTGGAACGCAGTCACTAGCACTGGAGACATCCACATCCGCACTTACACTTTATGTATCGTCGGCTTGGGCAATGTTGGCGCAGCCCTAGTAGCACTCCTCCAGCGCAAACGCCACGACCTTGCCGACCGCTATGGCATCGCTTTCCGCATCACTGGCGTGGCCTCGCGCCGTCTCGGCTGGTTGGTGGCTCCAGAGGGCTTCACGCCGGAGAAATTGGTGGCGGGCGATTTCTCCGAAGCGAAGGAAGCTAACGATCTTGCGGATTGGTTGCACGCGGCCAAGCCGGATGCGCTGTTTGAGGCCAGCTCGCTCAACGCCGAAACTGGCGAGCCCGCCATCACCCACATTCGCGCCGCCCTCGAACTCGGGGCCCACGCGATCAGCGCCAACAAAGGGCCGGTGCTGCACGCTTATCGCGAATTGACTCAACTGGCGGAATCCAAGGGCCGAAGCTTTTTCTTCGAGTCGGCCATGATGGACGGCGCACCGGTGTTCTCACTGTTCCGTTCGGCATTGCCGGCAATTGAGATTCTCGGATTTCGCGGCGTCATCAATTCCACCACCACTGTCATCCTCGAAGCCATGCAAGCGGGTAAGAGTTTCGACGAAGCGATTGCTGGGGCACAGCGTCTTGGAGTCGCCGAAACCGATCCTTCTGCAGACATCGATGGCATCGACGCGGCCGTCAAAGTGGTGGAAGTCGCCAACGTGCTGATGGGTGCCAGCCTCAAGTTGTCCGACGTGGCACGCCAGGGTATTCGCGGAATTACCCCGGCGCAGTTGCGCGATGCACAGGAAAACGGCGAAGCTTGGAGACTGGTGAGCCGCGCCCGGCGGCAGTCTGACGGCAGCATCGTGGCCTCGGTCGCGCCGGAAAGGCTCGAAATCGACGATCCGCTGGCGCAGGTGCAGGGCACCTCGCTGCTGATCGCCTTCGAAACCGATATCTTTAAGGAGTTGATCATCAGCGAGCGCGATCCCGGACCGGAAGCCACCGCTTACGGAATGCTCTCGGATTTTGTCAATGCAGTCAGGAGTTCATAACCATGTCCACGAGTACAAAAATCGCCCCCACGGTCAGCAAACTCGATATCGAGTGGGTCCGGCAGCAATTTCCAGCTTTGCGCCAGACGGTCAACGGCCAGCCCGCTGTCTTCTTCGACGCGCCCGGCGGTACCCAGGTTCCGCAGCAGGTCATCGATGCTATCTCTGAATACCTGTCGAAATGGAATGCCAATCTCGGCGGAGCGTTTCTCACCAGCCAGCGCAGCGAACTGATCGTCGAGCAGGCGCACCAGGCTATGGCCGACTTCTTCAACTGCTCGCCAGACGAAGTCGTGTTCGGTGCCAACATGACGACGTTAACCTTCGCGCTGAGCCGTGCCATCGGCCGCGACCTTAAGGGCGGTGATGAACTGCTGGTCACCTGCCTCGATCACGATGCGAATGTTTCTCCCTGGGTCTGCCTCGAAGAGCGCGGCGCGAAAGTCCGCACCGCCGACATCAAGCCTTCCGATTGCACCATTGATATGTTCGATCTTCAGGCCAAAATCCGCCGCAACACGCGCCTGGTGGCAGTGGGTTGGGCCGCGAACGCCGTGGGCACTGTTAACGACGTTCGGGAGGCCATCCGCCTGGCGCACGATGTCGGTGCCGTGACATTCATCGACGCAGTGCACTACGCTCCACACGGCCTCATCGACGTGAAGGCCATCGACACTGACTTCCTGGCTTGTTCCAGCTACAAATTCTTCGGACCGCACCAGGGCATTCTCTTCGGCAAGCGAGAACAGTTGCAGCGCCTGCGACCCTACAAGCTGCGCGTCTGCAGCGAAAAGCTGCCCGACCGATGGGAGACCGGCACCCAGAACCACGAATGCATGGCCGGAGTGACCGCCGCCATCGACTACATTGCCGAGGTTGGACGACATCATAGCTCCGAAGTCCACACCCGCCGCGAGGCGATTGTCGCAGCCTACGAAGTCTTCCAGCAGCACGAGCGAGAATTGGCTGCGCAACTCATCAGCGGACTGCTGGCTATTCCGGACCTAAGTTTTTACGGGATCACTGATCCTGCGAAGTTCGATCAGCGCACGCCCACCGTTGCCATTCGCATGGAGGGCTACACCCCGCGCGAATTGGCCGAGCGCCTGGGCGAGCGCGGCATCTTCACGTGGGACGGCAACTACTACGCCATCAACCTCGCCGAACGCCTGGGCGTGCAGCAAAGCGGAGGCATGCTGCGTATCGGTCTCGCGCACTACAACACGGCGGAAGAAGTCGAGCGACTGCTGGCTGAGCTGCGCGCACTGGGAGAAAAGACGAAGAAGAATTAGCCGCGGATTCACCCGGATTTTTCAAGAGATCCTGACGGACTTTTCTGATCCGTGAAGATCTGTGAAAATCCGTGGCTGAATGTCTTGAATTTGTTCACCGGTGTGTCTCTGTGCCTCGGTGGTGAAAGCAGTTCGCCTGCGTTATAATCCGCTCGTTCCGCGGAGGGTGACGATTCATGCGCGGCTTGCCTCGCTGGGTGGCAGTGCTGGCGGTAGTCGCGATCGTCATTTTGGTGTGCGCCTTCACGCTGCATCGTGCCTTCGCGCCCGCCGCATTCCTCGTCGAGACATTCCCGGCCGCACTTCCCGCTGATGGCTTCGCTTCGACGGAACTCAAGCTGCGCTCCAGTAGCGGCCGTGATCTTCGCGGACTGCGCGTTGAAATCGAAGACCCGCATCGCGCCGCCGTAGACTCCGTCACGGTTGACCACGGCACCGCCGTCGTATCACTTCGCGCTGGCGTGCTTCCGGGCGAAACTAAAATCCGGCTCACCGCTTCAGGCTTCGCGCCGCAACAAATCGCCTTGCGCACCACTCTCGACGTGTCTGACTCTGTGGGAGACGGCATACCCGACTTCCTCCGTCTGCATGATCCCGCCGACCGCGCTGCGTTTCGACGCTGGTTCACTCTGCTGGCGGAAGCCCAGTATTACCGCGGTCGCAATTCGCCTGCCGAAATCGACGACTGCGCAGCGCTGCTGCGCTACGCCTATCGCGAGGCGTTGCGCCAACACGATTCCACGTGGGCGAAGTCCGTGGCGCTGCCAAACGCGCCATCAGCAGAAGACGTTCGCCAGTATCAATATCCTTACACGCCGCTCGGCGCTGGACTATTTCGCATTCACGACGGAAGCCTTGTGCCCGATGACCTAAACGATGGCGCTTTCGCCCAGTTCGCCGACGCCAAGACCCTGTGGCGGCGCAACTCCTACTTTGTAGGACGTGACATCCGCCGCGCCCGTCCCGGCGACCTGCTCTTCTTCCGCCAGTCCGGGCAGAACCTGCCGTTTCACGCCATGATCTTTCTCGGCAGCAGCCAGATCGGGTCCGTCCGCGAACCGCTTGTCGTGTATCACACCGGGCCGATCGGAAAGTCTGCCGGCGAAATTCGTCGTCCAACGCTCGCGCAACTGTTGGACTTGCCCGACCCCCGCTGGCGACCGGTTCCGTCCAATCCGGGGTTCCTCGGTGTCTATAGGTGGAACATCCTGCGAGGAGCAGACTGATGCGGATGCAACGCGTCATCGTAGCCATCTTTCTAATTCATGCAGTCTCGTGGCCCCTCTTCGCCCAGGAGTCGAACGATCAGCCCTACTTCTCACTCACCAGCGATCGCACGTATCTGCCTGGGGAAAAAGTCGAGATAGCGGTTTATTCGCACAACGTCAGCGCGCTGCAGTTTCGTGTTTACCGGGTGAACGATCCCATCAAGTTCTTCAGCCAACTACAGGAGATGCACAGTTTCGGAGGGCAGGCTCCACGCATGCCCAAACAGGCGCACACCTGGCTCGAACGTTTTCACGCCTGGAAGCATCGCATCTGGGCCCGGTTCCGTGATTTCATCCGCGCGCAGTTCTCCCCGGACGCGCGCCACCAGATTCGCTTATGGCGGATGGAAGAAACCGCGCCGCAGAAGAAAGGTCCACAGGTCGACGAGTACGCGCAAGTTCCCGTGCTCAACCAGCAGCAGCTAGTTTCGACGTGGAAGTGGACGGTCCCGCCCGGCGAGCGCTGGGAGAGCCAGAAAGTTACCGTGCCGGTTGGCGAGAAGGGCGTTTATCTGGTTGAAGCCACCGAGGGCACGCTGCGCGCCTACACCATTGTCGTGGTCACGGAAATCGCCGTGATCACCAAGGCTGCCCCCGGACGCCTGCTGAGTTTCGTCGTCGATCGCCATACTGGCGACCCGATCGCCGGAGCTATGACCCGGCTCTGGATCGACCAGAAAGAAATTGCCTCGAAGCCGACCGACCAGCAGGGATTGATGGACACGACAGTGACGCAGGACAAGCCGGAAAATGTCGCTGTCCTTACGACCTTTAACGACCAGTTCGCGGTCAACACGCCAGGCGCCTGGAACCTCGGGTCCGCATCCGACCGCAATCTGCGCGGGTACACCTACACCGACCGCCCGGTTTATCGTCCTGGCGACACTGTGCACTTCAAGACCATCGTGCGTTCCGAGAACCCGAGCGGCTACACGCTTCCTCAAGAGGGCGATCTTCGTCTCGAATTGCGCGATCCGCGCACCTATCAGCCGATCTGGCAGCAGACCGTGAAACTCTCCGACATGGGCACCGCGCACTGGGACTACGTCATCCCAGCCGACGCCAATCTCGGCTTCTACTTTCTGTCTATGCAATCTGGCGAGCGCTATGTCGAAGGCACCCGGTTCTCTGTGCAGGACTACAAGAAGCCCGAGTATGCGGTGAAAATCATCGCGCAGACTCCGCGTGTGCTGCAGGGGCAGCCGATCAAGGCGACCATCGATGCGCGTTATTACTTTGGAGAACCGGTTGCCAATGCCAAGGTCAAGTGGGTGGTGCACACCTCGACCTACTGGCCCGTGGGACGCTACGAATCCGCCTCCGAATACGAAGACGAAGGCTATCAGGGAGGCGACGAAGGCGCAGGCGAAGCTGACACGTATGGAGGTGATCAGGAGACCGAGAAGAGCGGCACGCTCGATGCCGATGGCAAGCTGCAGATCACCATTCCGACGCGCGTTGACAACAAGACGAAGCAGGACCTGACTTATCGCATCGAGGCGCGGGTAACCGATGAGGGTAATCGCGAAATCTCGGGCCACGGATTCGCGCTCGCGACCTACGGCAGCTTCTTCCTGACTGCCCAACCCAATTCCTACGTGTACTCCAAGGGCAACACTGCCATCATCAACGTCTCCGCGCAGGACTACGACAAGAAGCCCATCGCCACGGCCTTCCGTGCCGAGTTCAGCCGCTGGAATCCTCAGAAGCGCGCTGCGGAACCCGTCTCAAGTTCGCAGGGCCAGGCTGACACCAGTGGCAAAGGGCAGGTGCAATTCGTCATACCTGACGCAGGCGAATTCCGCGTGCGCGTCACCGCCGTCACTCCCGAGAAGCGCGAAGTCGAAGACACGGCGTATTTGTGGGCTCCGGGCGTAAGCCCGTGGTGGAGCGGTACCACGCAAGAGCGTATTCAGATCGTTCCCGACAAGAGGTCCTACATGCCGGGAGACACCGCGCACGTGCTGATCGTCACCGGCAAGGAACCGGCGTCGGTGCTGGTCACCACTGAAGGCAATGGACTTTATTCCGCGCAAGTGATCAAGAGTAGCGGTGGCAGCATCACCGTCGATGTTCCGATCCAGCCTGAGTTCGCGCCGAACTTCTATGTGTCGGCGAACTTCATTCGCGGCAACAAGCTTTACCAGGGCAACAAGAGCCTCTCAGTGCCGCCTACGCAGCACGAACTCAAGGTTGATCTGCAGCCTTCGAAGCCGCAGTATCAGCCCGGACAACCCGGCGCATACACCATCAAGGCCACCGACTCCAGCGGCAGGCCCGCCTCCGCCGAGTTCAGCCTCGGAGTCGTTGACGAAGCCATCTACGCCATCGAGCCCGAGTCGGTCGGCAGCATCGTGTCAGCTTTCTATGGGACGGTGTACTCCAAGGTCAGCACCGACAGTTCACTGACTTACTATTTCAGCGGACAGGCCGGCAAGCGCGCCATGCAACTGGCGAGCGCGCCGGGCAGCGCGTCTCGCACGTCGTCTGCTCTCGCTCAACTTAAGCCCGAACGCTTGGTGCAGCCCAAAATTCGCAAGGCCTTCCCCGACACCGCATACTGGGTGGCCGACGTTCGCACTGACAGCAGCGGACAGGCAAACATCAAGTTCGACTATCCCGACGCCATTACTTCGTGGCGTGCCACCACGCGCGGCGTAACGCAAGATACCAGGGTGGGCAGCGCCGTCGAGAACACCATCGTGCGCAAGAACCTGATGGTGCGCCTCGTCGTACCGCGGTTCTTCCGTCGGGGTGACCAGATCACGCTCTCAACCATCGTGCAGAATTACCTGCCGTCGGAGAAGACCGCGCGCGTCTCGATGGATTTCACCGGCCTGCAGGTGCTCGATGGCGCGATCCGCGATGTTCCGGTACCCAGTCACGGCATTGTCAAATTTGACTATCGCGTGCGCGTGCTCGACGTCGATTCCGCCAAGGTGCTGGGTAAGGCCCTCACCGATGTCGAAAGCGATGCCATGGAACTCACGCTACCCGTAATTCCGTTTGGCGTGAAACTTGCCATCGCAAAATCCGGATCTGTCGCCGGGGCAGGGAACAGCGATGTCACGCAACAGATCACCTTCCCCAACGGCGTCGAAACTGCCACCCGAAAACTTACGGTCGAGCTGACGCCATCGGTCGCAGGCACGGTCTTCGCCGCGCTCGACTTTCTCACTTCGTATCCCTACGGATGCACCGAGCAGACCATGTCGAGCTTCCTGCCCGACGTGCTGGTGGCAGACGCCATGAAGAAGCTGGGTGTGGGAACGAACATCGATCCCCAGACGCTCAACAAGCAGGTACAGGCCGGACTCGATCGTCTCTACCAATTCCAGCATCCCGATGGCGGCTGGGGATGGTGGCAGAGCGACGATAGCGCACCCTTCATGACCGCCTATGTGCTCGCCGGGCTCACGCAGGCCAAGTCCGCCGGCTACGATGTCGAGCAGGCCCGCATCGATCGCGCTCGCAAGTGGCTGCTGCCGGAGTTTACCCGCTCGGCGGCGGTGAAGACCGATTTGCGCGCTTACATGGCGTATGCCCTGGTGCTCAGTGGTACCGACTCCAACGCCACGATTGTCGAGTCTGTATGGAACCAACGCTCGACGCTTACGTCCTACGGCAAGGCGTTGCTCGGACTCGCCATGGCGCAGATCAACGACTCGCGTGCCAACGATCTGGCGAAGCAGTTGATCTCCGACGCCAAGCAAGATGATGCGCAGGCATGGTGGCCCACCGACACCAACTACCTCATGGACTACTACGGCGACACCACGCCGCAGGCCACGGCTTTTGCCTTGAAGCTGCTGGATCGAGTCGATCCCCAAAACCCGCTCTTGCCCAAGGCCGTGCTCTTCCTGGTCAATCACCGCAGCGAAGGCTATTACTGGGAATCCACGCAGCAGACCGCCATGGTGATTTACGGTCTCACCGACTACCTGCAGCGCACGCAGGAACTCAAGCCCAACTTCAGCGTTGACGTTCAAGTGAACGGCAAGACCGTTGCGACAAAGAAGTTCACGGCCGCTGACGTCACCGCTCCCGCGACCACGGTAACGCTCGCCGAAGGGCAACTCGCGCAGGGGACGAATCAAGTTCGGCTGGTGAAATCCGGCGTGGGACGCCTATATTGGTCAGTTCGCGGCGAGTATTACTCCAGCCAGCCCAACGTGGTGAACACTGGCAGCTTGCAACTTAGTACCGTACGCGAGTACTACAAGCTGACGCCCCAACAGACCGGCGACAAGCTGACCTACCATCTCGATAAAGTCTCCGGCCCGGTGCAGGTGGGCGACACGCTTGCCGTCCGCATTACCGTCGGCGGCAGCGACTGGCGGTACCTGATGATCGAAGATCCGATTCCTTCGGGCACCGAGTCCATCGCGCGCGACGATCTCTATCAACTCGACGAACAACCGCCCTGGTGGACGAATCGCTGGAGGAGCTATCGCGAATTGCGCGACGATCGCACCACATTCTTCAACTACTACTTCCAGAGGGGACAGTCCGAATACACCTACCTGCTGAAGGTGGTGAATCCCGGCGTCTTCCGCGTCAGCCCAACGCGGGTCGAGCCCATGTATCAGCCGCAATACCTTTCCACCAGCGATGCGGCTACGGTGACGGTGAAATGACCATGACGGAATCAACTACAAACCGCGCCGGTATCGTGAAGCTCTGGCTGCTGAACTTCGTGGCCAACGCCGTGCTGATGGCCTCCGCCTACTTCTGGCTGCTGATTCCCGACGCGCGCGGCTGGCAACTCGGCGGATCGGCCGTGCTCGCCGTGCTGGTCATCTTTCTTGTGCTCTGGCTGCGCGCCGGCACGCTGGCGTATTTTCGTGTTGCCGAGTTTCGCAATCAAGGAGCTGTCTGGCGCGCTTATCGTGACGCCCTGCGCCGTGTCCCCGCACTTGCTCTTTGGGTAGTGGTATTCCTGGCGTTCGCGTGGTTGTTGCTCAGCCTGCGTCCCTACGTGCCGCAGTTCGCGGTGTGGTTCCGTCAGAAACTCGGCGGCGGTCCGCCTCCCCGCAACATCATGGCCGACCTGAACTGGCTGTTGCTTCTGCTGGTCGGATTCGTGATGCCAGGCCTCTGGCTCCCCATCGCCACCACCGTCTCGGCCGTGGGATACAGGCCCGAGAACATCGTGCGCTCGCGTCGGGTATGGAAGCGGCCTATCTACTGGTTGTGCTTCGGTCCGCTGCTCGGGCTCGGCGTTTATGTTCCTTATAAACTGGTCTGGTGGATTCCCGATCTGCAAACCATCCGCCAGCAGGCGTGGAGCATGGCGGCTCGTTTACTGATTGCTTACCTAATTGGGGTTACCGCGTTCCTTGCCGTGGTGTGGGTGACGGCCTCACGCACCAACCGCGAAGACCCACTCTAGCGGCGGCGGTGTTTTTGCAGCCCGGGCGCAAGCCCCGGCTACACGCGAGAAACGATCTTTCAAGCTGCGTAGCGGCCAACTCCTTCATTGTGTCGGTATCCCATCCTTCAACCAATTCACCAGTGTCTCTTTCCCATGTTCCAGCGCCAACTTCGCCACTCGCGCCTGCGCGTCTGCGTACGCTTGCCGCAGTTCCTGCTCGTTCGCCGGAGCGCGCAACGCCTTCTCCAGCGCCGCCGCGCTGCCGAATGTGGTATCGCTACGTATTACACCATTCGGCTGCGCCAGATAGAGCACCAACCCCTCGCGATACCACAGAGGAGTCCCCGGTTTCGCATGCGACTCCACCAGAATGTGCAACAACTCATGGCGCAGCGTGCTCTCCATCGCGCCCGCATCGCGCAAGACGTCTGTCGGTTCCAGGCGGACGGTCCGTCCACGGGTTGACGCCGCCACCCATCCCGGCTCTCCAGTGGCGTCGCGGAACGCCGCCGCTGTGGGATACACCTTCAGTCTCGTTGCACTCGTGTACACCAACCCGGTGCTCTCCTCGGCTTCATGCATCAACCGTGTCGCCAGCGGCAACAGCGCGCGGTCGCGGTCCGGACGCGTGGTGAACAACTCAACATCTTCGCTTCCCAGTTGTTGCCACTGCGTGCCTTGCGCTCCCGCTCCCAGTTTCGTGCCGGGATAATAGAAGCTCAAAATCTCGCGATACGACCGGCCTTCTTCCCCCATCACTTCCGCGCCCACCTGGCACAGGCCCACGCCGTGTCCCGAGCCGCGTCCGTGAAACGCGACGCTATCACCTTCCACCCGAACCTCGTACCAGTTGCTCTTCAGTCGGTCCCATCCGAGGTTGCGCCCGATGGCAAAACGAAATGTCAGTGCCGGCACCGTGACGCTTCGGCTTCCCGTGACAGTCAGAAACTCGACTCGTCCACTGGGTGTGCGATGCAGCACGGCCACTGAACGCAACTGTCCCGGAATGGCCAGGCCCTCCGCGGCCAGCGCACGTTGCAAATCGCGCTTGCTGACCTCGCTGTGCCACTGGTTCGCGCCGCTGCGCACGCAATAAGTGTCAGCGTGCTGTTTCAAGTAAGGCGCGCGCTGCTCGTCGTTGCCCAGAATATAGTGGCCGTCCTCGGTGGTCCCTCCGCAATTCGCGTGATAATACGCCGCGGCCGGCTCGCCGTCGTACCACAGCACTTCACCGGAAGTGGATTCAACGATTCGCTGCAACCGTGCGTCAACGTTCGCGAGGCCCAGGTTCTGGCAATGCGTCGAGTCGCAGAAGTCGAAACCGTCCAGCGCATGCCGACGGCCGAAGTGCAGGGCATAGGTGCGGGCGGCCACTGCCATGGCCTTCAGCGCTTCGTCGGACTTGAAGTTTCCCGTCTCGCCCGCCAGCACGCCCGCAAGGTACTCATCCATCGGCATCGACGCCGTGACCAGGAGGTGTTCCTCGATGGCTCGTAACTCAATCGGGAAGTCGGCCCGTAGCAGCGGCAAATCGGCGGCACTGATCTGGAACGCCCCACTTACGAGTAGCTCCGAAGCATCGGCCTTGTCGCCGCTGATTTGGATCTTAGCTGCGATGGCCTTGATAACCAGCGTCGAAAGCGCATTATCGGCGCAGGTTGCACACTTGCGAAAGTGTGCCTGCCCGGATTCCGCTTGTACCTTCAATTCGCGGGGCGGTCGCAGGTACAACAGCCGGACCCGCACCGTCTGGGGAAAGCCTTTGACGCTGTTGCTCGCCGCTTTCGCCTTGCTCTGCGGCGGTGCATTTGACTGCGCATCCCCGGCGATCCAGAGCAGCAGAAGTGCGCTCAGCGCCAGACACAATTTCCTCATTGCGCAGCGCTCACGTTCGTGTTGCGCGACGTCGCATAGGCAGCGAAAATTTCGCCCGCCACTCTTGCCGCATCGCTGCCGCCGTGGCCCCGCTCCAGGAAGACGACCAGCACAATCTCCGGGTTCGCCGCGGGCGCGTATCCCGCGAACCATGCGTTGGTCCAGCGGCCTTCGCTGGTGCTGGCGGTGCCGGTCTTCCCCGCGACTTTCATCGCCGAGGGAGGCTGCGCCAGGCACCCCCAACCGTAGTCCGTCGAGTCTGCAAGCCCGTCGAAGAGAGGTGCCAGCCTCCCATGGCTTTCAGATTGCGACAATTGCGCCAGGTCACGATAACCGCGCAGCAATTCCAGCGGCGTGATCTCGATGCCCCATTCGCCGATGGCCTCGAGCTGTAATTGCTGAGACGAGTGCGCCACCGCCACAGTCCCCGCAACTTCGTCCGTTGCCAGTCCCGATGGACTGCTGAATCCATCGCGCACCAGCGTGTCGCGCAACTGCCCGGGCGTCAGCCGTGTCGCCACGCTGGTGAAATACGAATTGCAGGAATATGCCAGCGCGGTCGTGGGATCGAGTGGCTGAGTGGTTACAGGATGCGCACAGTCAAGATTGTGTCCACCCAGAGAGAGCTTGCGCTGGCACAACAGCGTAGTTTGACCGTTGACCTTGTCCGATTCCAGCAGAGCCAGCAGCGTGAACGGCTTGAGGCTCGATCCCGGATGTGCCAATCGCCGCGCGGCTACGTCGAGGCGATACGCGCCGAGAACCTTCCCCGAGCGCACATCGACCACGACCGCTGTGCCACTCCGTCCCGCCATGGCGTGGGTGACTGCCAGCTGCATAGGCGAATTGCCTGCCGCGTTTGCGCCACTCTGCGCCCGCGCTGTGTCCCACAATGTGAGACACGCCGCCAGGCATAAAGCGGAGCTCGCCGCCCATGCTCGCCACGGTGCCCCGATCCTCATGCTTCGATTGTATGTTTAGAACCCATTGCCCGATGGAGAAACAAGCGAAGCTGCCCTGTCGGCGCCCTCCACGTAGCCCGTGATTGCCGAGGTGCGTGCCCGGTTCGATCCAAGCAATCCGTGAAAATCCGTGGGTGCTTTATGAGCTTTCTTCTACCCCGTCACCAGCACGATCTTCCCCAGCGCGCCGGACGGCTTCATCACTTCGACGTGTGCCCGCGCGGCCTCGGCCAGGGGAATTTGTTGCCCGATCACAGGTCGAAGCGTCCCATTCTCCAATCCTGCAACGAGGGTGGCGTGCATCTCCTGTAACTCCGCCTCCGTGGCGGACATGAGTGTCATGCCGCGTACGTCAGTCTCGCGAGCCATCAGATCGCGCGGATTGATCTCGATTGTCCCTCGGCTTCCGATCACCACCACGCGTCCCTTCTTCGCCAGCAGGCCAAGGTCGTTGCTCAGGTTCTTGTTTGCCAGCATCTCCAGGATCAAGTCGAACCCTCGCCCGCCCGTCAACTGCATCAACTCCTCGAGATAGCCCGCCGCCGCGTGATTCACCTCATGCTGGGCTCCTTGTTCTCTCACAAGCTTCAGTCCGGCGTCGGTGCCGGCGGTGCCAATCACAAGCAGTCCCGCCGCGTGGGCCAATTGCACAGCCGCCGTGCCCACGCCGCCGCTCGCGCCGTGAACCAGCAACGTCTCGCCTCGCTTGGCGCCACCGCGTTGGAACAATCCGCGATAGGCCGTGCCATACGCCACGCCCATCGCCGCTCCCTGCTCGAAGCTCACCTTCTCCGGCAGCGGATGCACCTGGTTCTCATCACATAGCGTCTGTTCGGCGTAAGTTCCGCTCAGTGATCCGGACGTGTACACCCGGTCGCCGACCTTGACGCTGGTTACGCCCGCTCCGACCGACGCCACCACGCCTGCGGCATCGGCCCCCGGGGTATAGGGGAGCGCGGGCTTCATTGCGTAGGTGCCTGTCCGTACATACGCCTCCACCGGATTCACGCTCACCGCGCGTACCTGTACCACTACCTGCCCTGGCCCCGGGACGAGATCAGCCGCCTCTTCGAGTTTCATCACTTCCGGTCCACCAAACTCATGCACGCGAATTGCCTTCATGATTGCCTCCTAAACTAAAACCGTATCATTTTCAATCTACACATCGGGATACGTCCAGTGGCCTCCGTGTCGCGAGTGGGATTGAAAGGCGGAGCCACCTCGGAGATTCTAATTTCTCAGCCTTGGTTGCTCCGGACACAAGCATCAGAACGTTACCGTTACAATCTCCGAATGGACCACCACACTCTCGCGGCGGTCAGCATTGTTGGCACCAGTCTTGACGTGCTGGGGACCCTGTATCTTGCCTATGACCTGCTGGGTGGACAACACGGTCCGTTGCGGCTGCTCACCCGAGCAGTAACATACTCTGTCGTCTTCGGCATCGGTTACGGGATTTGTTTTGGGTGTCTTCTTTGGTCTAGTCGCCGGTACTACGACAGGGATTACCATTGCGCTCGAACTCAACCGTATTGCCCGCGGCCTCGATCACTATTCGTTGCCTTGGGAATCGCTGTTCGCGGCCATTCGGGCACTTGGTTTTGGAGCCGGGCTCTACCGAAGTCTGGGCCTCAGGTTCGCAATCGCCTTTGCCGTCCTTATTACCCTCGGCCAAATAGTTGCCTATTCTCGCGGCATGCGTCCCACCGTCGATTACGAAGCATCTCGCCGGGCACGACTTACCCGTCGCCAGTTTTGGGGAACGATCGAGCGCACCGTCGGGTACATTGCCACTGCGCTGATCTGCAGCACGTTCGTCCATCACGTGGACCACGCCTGGTTATTTGCCATTCGGGTCGGCTTCGTAACTGGCATAGTCACCGGAGTCGGAACCGCGGTCATTCCTCACATCGAATACTTCGCCGACAACCTTCCCGAGCGTCGGTTAGGTGCCTTCGGGATCGGACTCATCCTTTGCGGCTTTGCTTTGCAATCCGTTCAGTATTGGCTGGCGCTATTTGATGTCCGCCTGACGTAGCCAGTTACGTCAAGCCTTCTCGCGAAACTTCGCCATTTCCTCGCGGTTCGGCCCGTATGCCCCGGGAGCCGCTCCACCCGCCAGCCGGCACAGCACCGAGAGCTGTCCGCGATGGTGAATCTCGTGATGCAGCAACGCCGCCCACAGAATATTGCGGATCGTCATCGGCTGGCCGGTGAAAAATATCAACTCGCGGTCCAGGTCTGCCGGCGTCAGCTTCGCGACATTTTGCCGGGCCTCGGCATGCACCCGTTCGTAACCCGGCGCCAGCTCTTCAATCGTCTTCGGCCGCTCGATGCCCGGCGGCCTAACTCCCATTTCAAAAGCGCCCCGCTCGATACCAAAGCCTGAATAGCCGTCAATCTCCGCCAGGTGCCAGGCCAACTCGCCCAGCGACCGCCCGCCCGGATCAGGCCGGAAATCGTACTGCCCCGCCGGCAGTGCCCGCAGCATCGCTACCGTCTTCTTCGCTTCCTCGTCCCAGGTGTTCAGGAATGTCTGCACTTCGTTCGACATATCTCAGATCCTTTCGCTGTTCAAGTTTCTAGCCCGGCCATCTTTATACAGTTTGGCGGCCCTGTTCGAGTTCAATGCCCGCTTTCCTACGCTTGCCTTTCTGGCTATTTCTATTAACATCGAATGCCATACTGGCAACTCACGGGAAAACGATGTCAGAGATCACTCTGCAAGTCAACGGAAGTCAACGCAAGATTGACGTACCCGCCGACACGCCGCTGCTCTGGGTGTTGCGCGATACGCTGGAACTCACAGGCACCAAGTTCGGATGTGGCGCCGGACTCTGCGGCGCATGTACCGTCCACCTCGATGGCGAAGCGGTGCGCTCCTGCATGACCCCGGTCTCGGCGGCTACAGGCAAGGCGATCACTACCATCGAGGGTCTGTCTGTTGCCGGCTCTCATCCCCTGCAGCAGGCGTGGATCGCCGAAGACGTTCCCCAGTGCGGCTACTGCCAGTCAGGCCAGATTATGCAGGCCGCGGCGTTGTTGTCGAAGACCCCACACCCTTCCGAGCAGGAAGTCATCGACGCGATGACAGGCAACCTCTGCCGCTGTGGAACCTATCACCGCATCCGGCGGGCCATCCAACGTGCGGCATCTGGTGGGGGTGGCCAATGAGCCCGATCTCGCGTCGCGATTTCCTTGTGGCCGGAGCCGTTGCCGGGACTGGTCTCGTCCTCGCGTTCTACGTTCCTCACCATGGCCTGCATCCCGTGGGCGAGCAGGTGTTCGCGCCCAACGCCTATTTGCATATTGCACCCGATGGAAAAGTCACAATCGTCGTGGCACGATCCGAGATGGGGCAGGGCGTGCGTACTTCGTTGCCCATGATCCTCGCTGAGGAACTCGACGCCGACTGGTCGCAGATTGCGATTCAGCAGGCTGGCGCGAGCACCCTTTTCGGCGATCAGACTACAGGAGGCAGCGCCAGTGTCCGCACCACTTGGGACCCAATGCGTCAGGCTGGCGCCGCTGCCCGTGAGATGCTGGTAGCCGCCGCCGCCCAACAGTGGAATGTGTCCGCCGCCGAATGCACTACGGCAAAAGGTTTTGTTGTTCACGCGGCGTCAAACCGCCGATCCAGCTATGGCGACTTGGTGGAGCGTGCTGCCAACCTGCCTGTTCCCAAGGAGCCCAAGCTCAAAGCAGCGTCCGCCTACACGCTCGTCGGCAAGAGCACGCCGCGAATCGATACCCCTTCCAAAACGAATGGCAGCGCTGAGTTTGGCATCGATTTCCGCATGCCAGGCATGAAATACGCATTTCTTGCGCGCTGTCCGGTCATCGGAGGCAAAGTCGCCAGCTTCGACGACGCCGAAGCACGCAGAGTTCCCGGCGTAACCCATGTTGCGAAAGTGGGAGACTCCGCCGTAGCGGTTGCCGCCGATAGCGTGTTTGCTGCATTGCAAGGCCGTAAGGTGCTGAAAGTTACGTGGGACGACGGCGCCAACAAGGATCTGAACACCGCCGCCATCTTTGACGTTCTTCGCAAGGCGGCCAATGACAAAGGCGTGCCGCTACAAAGCGCCGGTGATGTCAGTAGCGCGAAAGGCCGCCGTGTCGAGGCTGCGTACGAGACGCCCATGCTGGCGCACGCTCCTATGGAGCCGGGAAACTGTTTCGCTCATTACCTCGGAACTTCCTGCGAAGTCTGGGCGCCTACCCAGGTTCCGCAGGACGTCCGCGACTTCGTTGCCACCGCTGTCGGGTTGAAGCCGGAGAATGTCCACGTCAACGTGACCTTGCTTGGCGGAGGCTTCGGCCGTCGCCTGGAGCACGACTACGCGGTCGAAGCCGCATTAGTTTCGAAAGCCATTAACGCTCCGGTGAAGGTCATGTGGACGCGCGAAGACGACATGCGCTTCTCCACCTACCGTCCGCCCAGCGTCCATCACCTGAGTGCGGTGCTCGACGCGCAAGGCTCGCCGGTGGCGTACTCGCATCGCCTCATCTCGCCTACCATCTCCGGACAGAAGGGACAGCCGGGTGACGGCGGCATCGATCCCGACTTGAAGGACGAGGCTGCGTTCCTTTATCTCGTTCCCAGTCTCAGCGTCGAGTACGTTGCGCCGCCGTGTGCCGTGCCTTTGGGATGGTTGCGGTCGGTATATGCCGCCCAGATGGCGTTTGCCAATGAAAGCTTCCTCGACGAGCTAGCTGTCGCCGCCGGCAAAGATCCCTTGCAGTACCGTTTGCACCTGCTGGCCGAGGACAGGGAGATCACCTACTTCGACACCAAGTGGCGTACCGATCGACTGCGCGGAGTCCTGCAACTCGTCGCCGACAAATCGGGGTGGGGAAGTGCGCCGGCCGCCGGCCGCCATCGCGGCATCGCCGCTTTCGGATGCTTCGGGACCTATGCTGCGGAGGTTGTCGAAATCACGATGCAGGATGGCGACCCTCACGTTGAGCGCGTCGTCGTCGCCGTCGATTGCGGACAGGTCATCAACCCCAACATCCTCGAGCAGCAACTCCACAGTGCGGTCATATTCGGACTCTCGGCCGCGCTGCGCGGCCAGATCACCGTCGAGCACGGCCAGATCCAGGAGGCCAACTTCGATACCTATCCCATCCTCCGGATGAATGAAGTTCCTGCGATTGAGACTCATTTTGTGGACAGCCATGAAGCGCCGACGGGAATCGGCGAACCGCCCGTTCCCCCGCTGGCACCCGCTCTGTGCAACGCCATTTACGCCGCGACTAAGAAACGCATCCGTAAACTCCCCATCCTGAACGGATGAGCTAGTTGCCTTGTTTCACGTCAGTCGCCTTGCCATTTTCGAAGGTGACCGTTACCGGATGTCCATTTCCCGGGTAGTTCACCACCTTGGGATTGCTCGCTCCCGTGCCTTGCGGAATCCCAACCCCGATGGCGAACGACGCCTGCAACTCATTCATGCCCCGCTTGACCTGGTGGTTGTCCACGGCCTGCCAGAGATCCGAAGGCCAGTGTTTGTACAACTCGTGCGGGTCCTGAATGAAGAGAATGTCGTCGGAATAAATCTGATACGTGTCTTTGTCTTCCACGCCGATGGAGAACGCATAGCGCTTGCCATCTCTTTCAAACACTGCCATGACCTGGTTTCCAGCGGAGTCTGGTGAATGCTGCAAAACAACGTCCTTGATCTCGAGCTTCTCAATCGGGCCCAGCTTTCCTGCCTCATGCTTGAAGTCGACCGGCGGCCCGTACGAATAGAAAACCTGGCGATAACCCTCGCGCACCCACACTGGCTGCTGAGTCAGTTCCTTGGCGTCTTTCAGGTCTTGGGGACGCAGTTTCTTCGGCGTGACGTAGTAGTCGGGGTCGAGGGCCGTCTCCGTCTTTGTCGGCGCCACAAAGCTCAATTTTCGCTCGCGCAAGGTGAGCAAGAATCGAATGCCGGCCAGCACCAGCGCGACGAGTAGTATGGCCTGGATGAGCTTTACGTTCTTAGACATGCGCCTCCGGCAAGAACTTCCGCCGACGTTGCAGACGATCAGCGGCTCGAACCGCTACAATCTTAACTAAAGAGGATGCCATGCCAGTGACCCAGGAAGAAGTTTTTGCAGCACTCAAGGAATGTTACGACCCGGAGATCCCGGTCAACATTGTCGATCTCGGCTTGATCTATGAAGTTCGCGTGAAGCCTACCGAAGTTGCCAATACCACAGGCGAGGATGTGGAAGTCGAAATGACGCTCACCGCCCAGGGTTGCCCATCGTCGGGTCAGATTACCGAAGACGTCAAACGACGCCTGCTTCGCGTCCCCGGCGTCACCAACGCCAATGTAGAAATCGTCTGGTTTCCGCAGTGGACCCCCGAGCGCCTTAGCGCCGAAGCCCGCAAACAGTTGGGCATCGAATAGGCAGATGCGGCGCGTCTTCTTTGAAATCCGCGGCAGTTGTCGGTCTTCGGTCCTCAGTCCGATCCGTGTTATCCGTGGAAATCCGTGGTTGCTTTAGTCTTCTCCGCGATCGACAAGAACCAACCACAAAAAACGGGACCGCGTCTCGGTCCCTCATCGTTACGTACTAAGGCGCTTTTCAATCGCCCATTTGCGCCTGCATATCGCGCCAAGCGTTCACACCGCGTCGCTCAGCGTCTTCGGCGAAGTCCGCGCCCACCTTTTGCAATGTCGCAAAAATCTCCATGCCCTTGTTCAGATAGTCGGGCGCATTCTCCCAAAGACCTTCAAACTTCTCGGGATACTCGGTCGCCAGCACGGCCAGCCCGCCGGCCGCCACGGCCATTCCCACGGAGCGCCGCCCGCTCAGGATCAGCATGGCTCCCGCTCCGATCGATCCGAACACCACTGCCTTCTTCCAGTTCTGCATGCTTCACCTCAAGCCATTTGCAAACTCATCCAGTGAAACGCCTTACATTGTAGCGGAAGCGCCAATGCAGCGGGAACGATACCTTAAAACTGGGCATGGCCGGGACGAATTAAAGCAACTCATTCACGATGCAGTAGCTGCCCTAATCCAGGATGAGTCCCATGTATAGGCAGACCGTCCGCCGCGTGTATAATTTTCGCAAGCGCGCCCGTAGCTCAGCTGGATAGAGCGATTGCCTCCGGAGCAATAGGCCGGGAGTTCGAATCTCTCCGGGCGCGCCAGACTTCTTGATCCCGCTCAACAGTTTGTAGCTGTTTCGCTTCCATTGTAATTTCTGCCGATTTCTGACTGTGCCCAATTTTGTGCCCACCCGTGCGCGAAATGGTATTTTGGACCGCATCTTCTGAGGGATGAACGTAGCGACTGTAAATTGCAATCGAGCCGTGCCCGGCGATTCTCGCTAACGTCCACGCATCGCATCCTGACTCCCCCAGGCGCGTGAGAAACGTGTGTCGGAAGGAGTACAGCACCCAAGGCTTCAGCAGTACGGGTTTCGTGCCGATGTCGGCGGCTTTCGCTTCTGAACAGCCTGACACTATATACGCTTTCGGGGATACAAGCTGCATGTTCAGGGAGCGCCTTGGAAGACGGGGACGCACCGAGTTCTCGGTGCCAGAGCGGAGTCTGAAGTGTGGTGACGGGCGCAAGAAGCTAGCCCAACCTTCAGATGCTGGTGGAGAATGCCTCGCGGCTGCAACACCATTCCGATTGCCGGTGCCGTCACGAGTGCGCTATCCTGTGGCAACATTCGCACCTGACTGGAGCGTCCGCTATCGCAGCACACAGCGTGCAGACGGCAGCCGGGAAAGAGGCCGCTGCCATGATCAGTTGTCTGATGGTGACCTTGGACCGGCTGGCATTGGCCAAGCTCGCGATCCGATCATACGCGGAACAGCGTTATCCGAAGCGCGAGCTGGTGATCGTGAGCGATGGCAAAGAAAGCTACCGGTCCGCTCTGACACGCTACGTAGAGGAGTTGGGCATCGCTGGCGTGCGCGTGATTTATCCCGGCTCGGGCGGATTTACGCTGGGCATGCTGCGCAATATTTCTATGGAAGCTGCGCAGGGCGAAATCATCTGCCAGTGGGACGATGACGACTACAGCCATCCCGAGCGGCTGGCCGTCCAAGCCCGCCAAATGCTCGCCCAGGCAGCCGGTGCATCCTTCTTCACCGATCACCTGCAATACATCGAGCCGGAGGGGTTGCTGTCGTGGATTGACTGGAGCATCGACGGCCAGCATGAAGGTCTCTTGCAGCTTGCTCCCGGCACTTTGATGATGCATCGCGACGCCCGCTTTCGCTATCCTGAAAGCGGTCCCGATGCGCGGCGGGGCGAAGATTGGGTCTTCATGGAATCCGTCTATGGATGCATCCCGGTCGCGTCACTCAGGGGAGTCGGCCATCTCTACCTGTACCGCTACCACGGACGCAACACTTTTTCGCGCGAGCATCACAGTAACCTTCGCGCCGAACGCTCTCGCTCAAACGAACAGCTGCTCTTGGATGTCGACAAATTGCAGGAGGCCATCCGCTGTTATCCCATTGCCCGGCCCTGCTCCGTGGTAGGACGCGAGGGGCCGGCATTTGTGCTGAGTTGAGCTGATTTCATGGAGTGACGTCCAGTGGGATGTTCCAGGTTCGCGCCGCAATTCTTGTCGCTGGCGATTCTAATGGACATCCTGCGTCCGTCCGTCTCGAAAAGCCGAAAGCGAAGGGCTGAGCCCTAGACTTGCCTGCTTACGTTGGCTCGAAACCTTAGTGCTGTATCGGATGCGCTCCATAGTAGAAGTGCGCAGGCGAGCTCTGCGGTGGGAGCGCGTTCGATACAGCGGTTTGAACGGAGCCGCTTTGCGGCGGACGCTTACGCGTGTGGGGTGTCAGCAGCAGTGCTGTGAACCAGATGAAGAGATAGGGTTGGGGCATAAGGAGATGACCTATGACCCACCTTCGCAAATGATGGTCGAGGAACTCGATCGTCGTAATTACGCCCAGACTACAACCAGCGTCTACCTCCAGACCGTCGAAGATTTCGCACGTTACTTCAAGCGCCCTCCCGACCAGCTCGGTCCGGAGCACATCCGTGAGTACCAGGCGTATCTGTTCCGCGAGCGGAAACTCGCCGCACATACCGTCACGCAACGGCTGGCCGCGCTGCGCTTCTTCTTCATCCAGACG
>DATBZX010000128.1:0-28479 GCA_036512955.1 Terriglobales bacterium | reverse complement strand
CTGATTTTGCTGCCGCGGATGATGCAGCGCGGGCGGAAGGAAGCGGTGGAAGCAGCATAGAGCGGTGGTTAGCCGCCGAACGGTTGAATCGTAAGAAATAGGGCGTCTGTGTCGCCGCTACGCGGCTTCGGTCAATTTACGTGCTTGACCCGGGGCTTGCGCCCCGGGCTTAAATCATAGCCGCCGCTACGCGGCTGGTTTGCAGCAGGTTGCGGATCATACTCCCGCCCAAGACTTCGTGGTCGAGTTCTCAGACACCTAACGAGACACACCGGCGCCGACTTCGCAGAGTTGCTCTTCCTCAGACTGCAACGAGACTGCGACGGGCTCGAAGCGGGCCTGGAAGAAGCGCAGGTACTTGGGTTCGTACACCATGCGCAGGCCTTTCACGTTCTCGCGCTCCGCATAAACCTCGGCTACGGATTCGGCGACGACGTCCATGTGGGCCTGGGTGTACACGCGGCGGGGAATGGTGAGGCGCACCAACTCCAGTCGGGGCATGTTGTCCTTGCCGGTTTCGCGATTTCTGCCCGCCGAGACAATGCCGCGCTCCATGGTACGCACGCCGGAATCCAGATAAATGGCGGCGGCCAGGGCCTGCGCGGGATACGAGGTCTGCGGGATGTGGGGGAGGAACGCCTTGGCATCGAGGAAGATGCCGTGGCCACCTATGGGCTGAACGATGGGCACGCCGGCGTCCATCAGCTTCTTGCCGAGATATAAGATCTGGCCGATGCGGGCGCGGATGTGGTCGTCCTGCACCGCTTCTTCGATGCCGGTGGCGAGGGCTTCCATGTCGCGTCCGGCCATGCCGCCGTAGGTGTGCAGACCTTCATAGACAACCGCCAGGTTGCTGGCATCGTCGTATACATGTTGATCGTTGACGGCGAGGAAGCCGCCGATGTTGACGAGTGGGTCTTTCTTGGCGCTCATGGTGCAGCCGTCGGTCTGGTCGCACATCTCGCGAAGGATGGAGGCGACGGAGCGGTCGCGGTAGCCGGGCTCGCGCTGCTGAATGAAGTAGGCGTTCTCGACGGCGCGGGCGGCGTCGAGGATGACGCGAATTCCGTGCTGAGAGCAGAGGGCGCGGACCAGTTTCAGATTACCGAGAGAAATGGGTTGTCCGCCGGCCATGTTGACGGTGGCGGCGACACTGACGTAGGGAATCTTTTCGGCGCCGTACTTCTGGATCACGCCGGCGAGCTTCTGCAGATCGACGTCGCCCTTGAAGGGATGCAGGCTGTTGGAGTCGTGCGCCTCGTCGATGATGATGTCAATGAACTTGCCGTCCGCCAGTTCCTGATGCAAGCGGGTGGTAGTGAAGTACATGTTGCCGGGCACCACGTCACCGGGCTTGATGAGCACCTTGGAGATGAGATTTTCCGCGCCCCGGCCCTGGTGGGTGGGGACGACGTACTTGTAACCGTAGTAGCGCTGGACGACGCTCTCCATGCGGTAGAAGCTGCGGCTGCCGGCGTAGGCTTCGTCGCCGATCATCATGGCGGCCCACTGGCGGTCGCTCATGGCGGAGGTGCCGGAGTCGGTGAGGAGATCGATAAATACGTCATCGGACCTGAGCAGGAAGGTGTTGTAACCGGCGTCTTCGAGGGCGCGCTCGCGCTCTTCGCGGGTGGTGATTTTTACGGCTTCGACCATCTTGATCTTGAAGGGCTCGGCCCAACTTCTTTGTTTGACGGGACATTACGATCGCTCCTAGTGAGTATGAAAGGATGTCCTAAGAATATTGGGGTGGCCTACGTGAAGCCATTTATAAAGCAATAGATTTATGACCTATTAGATTAGAATAAATGGTTGCAAGACACAAATACTTGTGATTCGAAGGTTTTATGGTAAAGAAGAGCAAGACGCTAGACAAGATTGACTGGAAGATTCTGACGGCGTTGCAGTCTGACGCGCGGGTTTCGACGGCGGAATTGGCGAGAAAGAGATCGTTATCAGCGCCGGCGGTGGCCGAGCGTATCCAGAAACTGCGGGACCACGGGATCGTACGGGGATTTCACGCGCTGGTGGACCCGTCTGCTGTCGGCCTGCCGGTCACGGCAGTGATTCGCATGAGTGTGGTGGGAGACATTCTGCCACGGCTGGCAATCCTGCTGCAGTCATTGCCGGAGGTGGTGGAGTGCTACCGGGGAACCGGATCGGACTCGTTCATCATGAAAGTGTGCGTGGCGTCGGTAGAGCACCTGGAACAGTTGATTAATAAGCTAACGCCGTTTGGCATGACGACGACGTCGATTGTGTTGTCAACGGTGGTGGCGCGGAGGGTGCTCGATCCGACGATTGCGGAGTGGAAGACGCGGTTGAAAGTGAAGGAAGGGCGGGGGCATTAAGACTGGGCCGCTACGCGGCTGGTGCTTGAGGGAAGTTTCGAGTTTCAAGTAAAAGCAGATCCCTCCACTCCGCCGCCGAGACGGCGGCTCCGGTCGGGATGACGAAGCGGAAGAGTTTCGAGTTACAAGTTTCAAGTTTCGAGTGTGGGATCGCGGTTGCCACCCTTTCCCAAAAGAGCCGAGAGGATGGGGCACATGGCAGCGCAACAAAAATCCCCACACAATCCAAAATCAGGATTGTGTGGGGCACCCTCTAACCGGGTATCTCGTGCCACCGATCGTGGCGGTGCGATTATTCGTGCGACTTGGGAGGATTGCCCAACAGACGGTACACCGTCGCCGTCTTGGTGGCACCGAGGTTGATGTAGTCCTCGGCGGAGTACTGAAGTCCGATAAAGAATGCTTCGGTACGGCGAAGGGCATCCGGGCTGAGCTGGGCACGGTCCTTGAAACGGAACTGGTAAGCGAACTCGCCGATAAGCGGACGGTGCTCGCCGCGGGTACGCCAGATGGCGACGTTGGCCTTGCAGGTCAGGCCATCACCGAAATCGAGCAGGCCGATGTCTTGCAGGACTTCCTCGACGATGGTGTTGCTTACCAGGTGAATCTGTTCTTTCGGGGTCTTTCTGATTCTCGAAAGAACAGGGAGTACGTCGATCAGAGCGTCCATATCGCTGATGTTCTCCCGGCCCATGCCGATGGCGCCGCGGTAGAACTGGACGTTGTGGGAGTAGAGCAGACGGATGCCGCCCAGCTTTTCCTTCAAGGGCAGGGCCTGCACCTTGAACTTGACGCGGTGATCGCCGAGGATGTTCGGCCGGACGTCGGTCTCGGCGCACATCTGCAAGTCAGGGTGGCGAAACTTGAATACGATCTCGGGCTCGCCAATGGGGAAGCCGTCCTTGTAGGGGATGCGGCGGCGCAGAATGAAGGCGTTGTTGTAGAGGCGGAAGTCATCCGTATCAACAAACAACACTTCACGGATCTTGACCGGCTGCTGGATGAAGCCTTCCGTGGTGTACTTCACGCCGTGCTCTTTGGCGGGCTCACGAAAGACCTTGCCGAAATCGAAGAAGCTCTCGCGCGAATGGAACTTGTTGGGCCGCAGGATAAGTTTGCAGCAGACGTACTCGGGTACATGGATGGGCATGCCGTCGGTATATTGTCCCGGCTTGAGCTGGGGAACGCGGCCCACCCAACTGGCGGTCACGGCTTCGCGAGTCTTCTTTGGTGGAGGGGGCAGGCTAACTTTGGATGCGCTTGGCGGAGCCGGTTTGACTGTGGGCATGGTGTTCTTCCTTGGTGCTGACTTTCAAGATTGACGAGAATCTAAGTGGCGATTTTACACGTTTGCAACGATGTTTCATTAACAATTTGGCGGGTGGAGCGCCCAGAGGGCGGGCTGACCGCGGCTTGCGCCCATGGCTAAAACATAATGGCGCCCTGCGGGGCTTAAAGAATATCTTGCTGAACCCAACCTTCTAAATCGTCGCAGTGTGATCGTGTCATTGTTGCGCGCTGGGTGCGTGATACGGGGCACGTACCAGCTTTCCGTCCTTCATCACGTAGTTCACCTCGACGGTCACGACGACAGGCACCGGACGGCCGTCTTTTGTTGCGGGCTTGAACGTCCAATTCTTGGCCGCTGCCAGCGCGTCGGCATCGGTTTCCTTGTCAATGCCTCGAAGCAACTGAACACTGCAGGCGAAACCCTTGTCGCTGACAACCACCATGAGGGACACAGTGCCTGCGGACTCGGTGCCTGGAGCCGGAGGCGCTTTTGGATTTTGGGCCCCGATACTCGATGCTGAGGGTTTCGGAGGTGCGGGCGGACAAAGACCTTTGTCGGAGCCGATCCCAGTTGCCGATAAAGTTATGACTAGGACAAGTAAGCGAACCATCATGTAGGAAGGATACTCGGCTTGAGCGTAGTCCACTACAATCGATAGTAATGAGAGCCGATAGCACTTGTTGTTGGAGTTTGTCCGTCATCATATTGTTGTTTTTTCCTGGGCTGCTTTCGGCGCAGGGGGACGTGCACGCCATCGCCGACAAGGTCGATCAGCGCTATAACCACCTGCAGACGCTCGAGGCGCAGTTCTCGGAAACGTACTCTGGAGCGGGGATGACGCGCAAGGAGAGCGGCACCCTGACGCTGAAGAAGCCCGGCCGCATGCGCTGGGACTATGACCAGCCGCGTCCCAAAATGTTTCTTACCGATGGCACGACGGCGTGGTTTTATGTTCCGGGCGAGCGGCAGGTGCGGCGCGCACCGGTAAAACAGCTTGACGATCTGCGATCACCGCTGCGCTATCTGCTGGGAAAGACCAAGCTGGAAAAGGAATTCGTGAGCTTGTCGATCGCCTCTGATGCCAAGCCAGCGAACCCCGGAGACATCGTGTTGCGCGGAGTCCCAAAGGGGATGCAGGACCGGGTGGCGCAGACGCTGCTCGAAGTCACGGCCGACGGACTGATCATGCGCATTGTGGTGGAAGAGTTGGACGGCTCGGTGACAGAATTCCGCTTTCTTCAGCAGCGGGAGAACGTCCAACTGGCAGACCAGCATTTTCGGTTCACGCCGCCGCCGGGCGTGGAGGTGGTGCAGGGGACGGAACTGACGAACTAGTGGTCAGTGGTTAGTGGATAGTGGTTAGGGAAGAAGTTGACAGTAGCCAGTGGTCATTGGTGAGCAGAGGCAAGTCGAGTAGTCGGGTAACTGGTAACTGGATTCGCCCAACTTGCGCTACCGCAAACGGCACTGTTTTGCAGTGTTAAACTAGGGCCTAACACCCAAGGGAACCGTAACTTCATGGCCGAGTACATGATCCGGATGGCCGACGAGCGCGGCCATGTTCTGGAACAAGTTGAGGTAGCGAACTCGGAAGGTGAGGTGCGCGAGCGCTTCACGCAGCAAGGGTTCCTGATTTACTCGGTCAAGCCCAAGGGCATGTTCTCGGCCGAAGCGCGGCTGCCCCGCCGCCGCAAAATCAAGCAGGACCAGTTTGTCATCTTCAACCAGCAGTTTGTGACCCTTATCCACGCGGGGTTGCCGATCATCCAGTCGTTGGAGCTGCTGATGAAGCGGCAGCGCAATCCGTTCTTCCGCACCGTGCTGCACAACGTGCGTGACCGGGTGCGGGGCGGGGAACTGCTTTCTGAAGCGTTCGCGGAACAAAAGGTTTTTCCCAAGGTGTACACCACCACGCTGCTGGCGGGCGAGAAGTCGGGCAATTTGGAAGAGGTGCTGGGGCGCTATATCGCGTTTCAGCGGCTGGCGGTGAGCTTCCGCAAGAAGCTGGTGTCATCGCTGGTGTATCCCGTGCTGCTGGTGGCGATGCTGGTGGTGATGCTGACGTTTCTCATCACCTTCGTGGTGCCGCAATTTGCCAATTTGTACAACCAGTTGGGCGTCGAGTTGCCGCCGCTGACTCAGGTCATGCTGGCCATCGGGATGAATGCGCAGCACTTTGCTCCGTATGTTCTGGCAGTATTGCTGATAGGGGGATTCCTGATGTGGCGCTGGATGAAGAGCGATGCCGGTGCTACACAGTTGGACCGGATCCGGCTGAAGATTCCGTTGCTGGGCAGCATCTGGTTGAAATACCAGGTGGCAGTGTTTTCGCGCATGCTTTCGACCCTGTTGTCAGGTGGGTTGCCACTGGTTCCGGCGTTGGAAACGGCTGGCGAGTCGATGCAGAGCCACCTGATGGCGCACGGCATCTCGGGTGCGACGCGACTGGTGCGTGAAGGCCAGCCTCTGGCGAAGAGTCTTGAGTCGGCCAGCGTATTTCCGGAAATGTCAGTGGAAATGATCGAGGTGGGCGAATCCACCGGGGCCTTGCCGGCGATGCTGAATTCGGTGGCTGAGTTTTACGAGGAAGATGTGACCAACGCACTGGCGACCGCAATGGCGCTGATCGAACCTCTGATCCTGATCGTGATGGGCGTGGTGGTGGCGTTTGTGCTGATTTCGCTCTACCTGCCGATCTTTAGTTTGGGGGCAGGGGGAATACATTGAAGAAAGTTGTCGGTTGCCGGTTGTCAGTTGTCAGCGAAGACGGCGACGCGTTTCTGACAACTGACAACTGGGCACTGACAACTACCGAAGGTGAGAATGGCCGATAAGAAGTCGATATTCGTAAATGGCGGGAACGGCAACAGCATGTCCATTGCGGATGAGCTGGCGCATGCGCAGGACCTGGCGCGCCGCTATCGCTGCGAGTTCGTGGACCTGAAGAACTTCCACATCCAGCACGAGTTGTTCCGCAAGATCAAAGTGGACCTGATGTTCCGCTACAACTTCGTCCCACTGCAGGAGACGCAGGACGGCCGGTTGGTGATCGCAATTGCCGATCCCAGCCAGTTGATGATGATCGACGAGATCAGCCTCAATCTGGGGAGGCGCATCGTCACCAAGGTCGCGACCCTGACGCAGATCAGCGACGTGCTGAAAAAGACCGAGCAGTCGCAGCGCGTATTGGAGGAAGCGGGCGAGGACTTTGCGCTCGATGTGATCCGCGAAGATGAGAACGCGGATGAGACCATTTCGATTGAGAAGCTGACGGCGGAAAGCGACATCAGTCCGATCATCAAGCTGGTCGATACGATGATCTTTACCGCCCTGCAGCGCCGGGCGAGTGACATTCACATCGAGACGCGCGACGACTCGGTGGTCATCAAGTACCGCATCGACGGCGTGCTGCAGCAGGCAATGCCTCCGATCGCGAAGGAACATCACTCGACCATCATTTCGCGCATCAAGGTGATGAGCGAACTCGACATTTCCGAACGGCGCGTGCCGCAGGATGGCCGTTTCCGAGTGCGCTACAACGGACGTTCGATCGATTTTCGCGTGTCGATTATGCCGTCGATCCACGGTGAAGACGCCGTGCTTCGCGTACTCGACAAGGAATCGATGAGCGAGAAGTTCCACAAGCTGACGCTCGACGTGGTGGGCTTCAACGAGGAGGACCTGCAGAAGTTCCGGCGCTACATCAAGGAGCCGTACGGCATGGTGCTGGTGACTGGGCCGACGGGTTCGGGCAAGACCACCACGCTGTACGCCGCGCTCAACGAAATCAAGAGCGATGAAGACAAGCTGATCACCATCGAGGACCCGGTCGAATACCAGATCGTGGGCATCACCCAAATTCCAGTGAACGAGAAGAAGGGCCTGACATTTGCGCGCGGGCTGCGCTCGATTTTGCGCCACGATCCGGACAAGATCATGGTGGGCGAAATTCGCGACACCGAGACGGCACAGATCGCCATCAACTCGGCGCTGACAGGACACCTGGTATTCACTACGGTCCACGCTAACAACGTCGTCGACGTGCTGGGACGATTCCTCAACATGGGCGTCGAGGCTTATAACTTCGTGTCGGCGCTGAACTGCATCCTGGCGCAGCGACTGGTGCGCCTGATCTGCGAATTCTGCAAGAAGGAAGTGCACTATTCCGACGAAATGCTGGAGGCGAGCGGACTGGATCCCGCGGAATGGCGCGACGTGCCGTTCTACGAGGGCGAGGGCTGCATCGAGTGCTCAGGCACCGGCTTCCGCGGACGCACCGCCATTCACGAGTTACTGGAGTTAACCGACGCCGTGCGGGAGATGATTCTGGCCAAGCGGCCGAGCAGCGAGATCCGGCGGGCCGCGCGCGAAGAAGGAATGCATTTCCTTCGCGAGTCGGCAATTGATAGAGTGAAGCGTGGCCTGACGACGCTGAAAGAGATTAACAAGGTCACGTTTATCGAGACGACACGATAGGGCCGCGAGCGGCTAGCAACTAGCAATTAGCGACTAGCTTTGGTCCCTGGTAATTAGTAATTGGTAATTCGTAATTGGTAATCGGCAATCGGAGCGTCGCGGCTTGTCGTACTGGCGGGCGCACGACGGACGTGAGTGGCCAATTACTAATCACCAATTACCAGCGAGACGCGAAACACTGTTTTAGTACACCGAGAGCAATCGATGGCGAGTAACCACAGTTCGCGGCCGCGGGTAGCGTGCGAGGTTTCAGCCGAGCGCGTGGTGGTGGCCCGGGCCTCCGAGCAAGCGCAGACGCTGGAAGCGGTGCAGTCGAAGGAACTGCCCGCAGGTACGGTTACGCCGGGCCTGCAGCATGCCAACGTTGCTTCCCGTGAGGCGTTGGTGTCAGCGCTGCGCGAATCGCTGGCGCCGGTCGCGGGACGATCGCGAGACATAACACTGGTCATCCCTGACGCCAGTACCCGTATCCTGCTGCTGGATTTCGATACCCTGCCGGAGAAGTCCGAAGACGCCGACGCGGTGGTACGTTTCCGCCTCAAGAAGTCGCTGCCGTTCGATGTGGACGCGTCATCCGTGTCGTTCGACCGCCGGGCTGCAGACGAAGGCATACGCGTAGTGGCGGCGGTGACGCCCAAAAACGTGCTGGAAGAATACGAATCGGTGGTGCGCGACGCGGGCTACAATCCCGGCGCGGTGCTGCCGTCGATGATCGCTGCGCTGGGTGTGGTGGACGCTTCGCGTCCTACCATGGTGATTAAGGTTGAGCCCGGAACAACCACCTTCGCAATCGTGGACCAGAACCAGTTACTGCTCTATCGCGCGCTGGAAAACGGTGGGACGGCGGTGACTGGCGAGTCGCTGGTGGACGACGTCAACACTTCGCTGGTGTACTTCGAAGATCGCCACGGTATTTCGGTGGACCGCGTGCTGGTGACGGGAGTGCAATCGGCGCAAGCACTGCAGGCGGCGTTCACCGCCAGCAGCAACATTCGGCTGGAGGAGCTGATCTCCAGCAGCATGGCAGGCGCTGGCGCGGGTAATGTGGCGCGTGCGGCGTTGGCGGGCGTGGCGGGGGCACTGGTGCCCTGATGCGGATCAACATCAATCTCGCGTCCAACCCCTACGAAGCTGCCCGGGAATACACCCGCCGGCTGGGCCTGCTGGTGGGGGTGGTGGCGGTGCTGACGTTGGGATTGATGGGATACATCCTGTATCAGTGGTCGCACACCCGCGACATCGACCAGAAGATCGCGGCAGCCAAGCAGGAGATCGCGAACCTTGACGCCGAGAAGGCGCAGGCCCAGGCCATTCTGAACCAGCCGCAGAACCGAGATGTCGCCGACCAATCGCAATTCCTGAACAGCCTGTTTACGCGCAAGGCGCTGTCTTGGACGCGGGTGTTCACCGAGATGGAAAAGCTAATGCCGGCCAACATCCACGTGGTCTCTATGAAGCCGGAGTTCAACCGCGAAAATCAGCTCGTGCTGCACGTCGTGGTGGCCACTCCCGCGCGCGAAAAGGCCGTTGAACTAGTGAAGCAGATGGAGAAGTCGCCGCACTTCCGTTCCCCGCAGGTGGAAGCCGAAAACACTACCGGTAACGAGGGCAATGCAGGCGCTCCCGGCGGCAACATCCAGTTTGAGATCGCGGCGGTGTACGTTCCGTTCGTCGAGGACGCCGAAACGGGAACGAGCGACGATCAGCCGGGCAAGAAGAAAACTCCGGCGAAGCCTGGCGCGAAGTCACGTGCTCCGAGTAAGTCTAAGTCAGTAAAACAGCCCGCCGCTGCAGCGGGAGGTGCCCGCTAATGGCCAGCATTCGCGAAGCGCGTAAGACGTTGCTGCCCATCTTGATCGGGCTGGTGGTGCTCGACCTGGCGTGTGTCGGATACCTGCTGTCTCCGGCGGGACGCTCGCGCGAGGCGCGCCAGCGCGACCTCGACGCTTTGCAGGCGCAACTGGCTGCCAAGCGCCTGGAAGTGTTTCCGACGCGTGGCATGGACGGCAAGCTGAAGCAGGCTTCTATTGACATCGCGACGTTCGATAAGGACCGCTTTCCCGCACAGTACTCAACCGTCTCCGAAGAACTGGGTAAGCTGGCCGGGCAAAGCGGAGTGCGCATTGCTGCCGTGAAGTATGACGACAAAGACGCTCCGGTGGAAGGACTGCGCAAACTGAATATCGAGGTTGCGCTTTCGGGAAGCTACCTGCAGGAAGCGAAGTTCATCAACGCCGTGGAGCGCGACAAACTCTTTTTTGTGGTGGATGGAGTGGCACTGGGCGAGCAGCAGGGCAATGTCCGGCTGCAACTTAAAATGGAAACCTATTTGCGCAGCGGGGCGGCGACCTCGTGAAACTCGGCACCGAAAACAAGACGAAGACCGCAATTGCCGGTGGTTTGGTGATCGTGGCGGCGTTTGCCCTGTACAACTGGGTGTTCACCAGTCAGGACACAGAAACGGCTACCGCCGCGGCCACTACTACGGCGATGGCGACGGCGCAAAAGCCCGGAAAACCCGGAGCGCGCAAAGGTGGAAATGCAGGGTTGGCCCAGTCGCTCGATCCTACGCTTCGTCTCGATGTGCTGAAATCGAGTGAAGAAATCGAGTACAAGGGCTCGGGCCGGGATATCTTCCAGTCGCAACCTGAGCCCGTGGCCATTCCCAAGGAAGTCAAGCCGGTGATTGCGACCGGGCCTCCGCCGCCTCCGCCACCTCCGCCGATCCCACTGAAGTTTTATGGCTTCAGCGGCAACAAGAGCGGCCCCAAGCAGGCATTCCTCTCCAAGGGCGAGGACATCTTCGTTGTGAAGGAAGGCCAGATCATCGACCGGCGCTACAAGATCCTCAAAATTGGCCCCAATTCGGTGGAAGTCGAGGATGTGCTGAACAGCAATCGCCAGACGCTTCCGCTGACGGCGGGGTAAGCGTCGCGGACACGGAGTATGCAACAGGCAGAATCCATTCACACGGGCGAGACTCTCACACCTGAGAACATCAAGAGTAGGGATTCCGTGCGGACTAAAGTCCGCACGGAGATTCTTGATGAGAGCGGCGTGAACGCTGGCCTAAAGGCCAGCACTACCAGCCGACAGCGCGACCGCGGCGCCATGCTGCTGGCAGTATTGTTCATGATGGCGATAATGGTGATTGTTGCCATGGCAATGGCTCCCAGCTTCGTGCAGCAAATGAAGCGGGACCGCGAAGAAGAGATGATCCATCGCGGCACCGAGTATGCCCGCGCCATCAAGAAGTACTACAAGAAGTTCGGCCGCTATCCGGCCAACCTCGAGCAACTCGAAAACACCAACCAGATTCGCTTTTTGCGCAAGCGTTATAAGGACCCGCTGAGCAAGGACGGCCAGTGGAAGCTGCTGCACTACACCGACATTCAAGTGCTTACTGGCGGAGCCATGATGGGGGCGCAAGGCATGCAACCGGGCACGCAGTCCGGGTTGCAGGGGCAGGGTTCATCCCTGACGCTGTCTTCGGCATTGGCAGCCAGCGACCAGGGTGCGGGCACCGCTCCAGCGGGGGTGCAGTTATCGCCGCAACAACCGGGTGCGGGCTTTGGCAATCAGTCTCCGGGGGCCGGACAAACGGGCGCGGGTGCGTCTCCGTTTGTCATGCCACAACAAGGTAGTGCGGGGCAGGGGCAGCCCGGTTTCAGCCTGGGGCCGGGTGTAGGCCAGAGTGGCAACTTGGGCGGAGGGCAGAACCCCGGTGTGGCGGGCCAGACCGGCAGCAATAACACCATCTTCGGAAACACTGGAGTGGGCGGGCAGACCTTTGGTGGCGGAGCCGTTGTTGGCGTCGCGAGTAAGGACAAAGAAACGACCATCCGCATCTTCAACAAGAAGAAGACTTACGATGAGTGGATGTTCATCTACAACCCGACCATGGATCTCGCCAATGTTCTGTTGCGCGGACCCTACAATGGACAGTCCTTCACTGGAACGCAAGTGGGAACTCCCGCGGGCCAATTGAACCAGGGCAATCCAGGAAATCAGGGTGGGCCGGGTCTGCAACCTGGAGGGACTACCCAGCAACCCGGCGGCTTCGGACCACAAAATCCCGTGCAAAATCAGACCACCCCACCGGGCACCCAGTTCCCGCCCGACCAAAACCAGTCGCAGCAGTAAAGTGTCGGCAATTTTCAGTGCTCGGCTGCTGGTAATCGCGCCGCGATATGGCCGCCGAAACGGAAAGAGCCTGTGTTTCGCTATAATGACAGGGCAATCCAAAATCCTTCGTTTCGAGTTTTGACTCGCGGCGCCGTGTGAGCCAAGTGCCCAGACCGGCGCGAGCGAGGAATGCGCAGACGACCGGCTAGCGGTTCAGATAGCGGCGGGTGGCCCATCCCGAAGCAGGATTCAGCAGTCAAGCCAGCGCACGGATAGGTGCGACCAATCAGTTCCTAAGGAGAGAAAATGCAGAAGAAAAGTATCATAACCGTATTCATTGTGGCCAGCGCATTGCTGCTGTCCAGCGTATCGATGTTTGCCCAGGCTGCGGCGAAGCCCGCGCAGACCGTTCCGGGTGGCACCGCCGGCACCCCCAAGGCCAGCCTCGACCATGACATCCAGATGTTGCGGCAGGACGTCCAATCGGCGAAGAAGCAGGTCGTCGCGGCGAACGTAAACCTTACGGACGCGGAAGCCACCAAATTCTGGCCGATTTATGACCAGTATGCGGCGGAAGTTGCAAAGGTCGGCGATGCCCGCGTAGCGCTGATCAAAGAGTATGCCGCGAGTTACGACGCCATGACCGACGCCCAGGCAACCGAGTTCATGAAGAAGTCGGCGGCCATCGACCAGCAGTTCACGGCTACGCGCTCGAAGTACGTGCCGATTTTCGAGAAAGTAATCTCGGCGAAGAAGACTGCCTTGTGGTACCAGATCGACCGGCGGCTCGACCTGCTGATCAACCTGCAGTTGGCCGCGAACATTCCCGTGGTGGACACCAGCAAGTAAGCTCGGCGGCAAGTTGGTTGTACTGGCAGCGCATCGCAAGGTGCGCTGTTTTTTATGTTTGCCGGGTTAGCTATCGTTCTTCGGCATGAGCCATGCCCCGGCTAGCAGCAGCAGCGCAGAACACGACACCATGTAGGAACCGACGAAGCGACCCACGAAATGAAACATCAGCACGGCATCGACTACGGGAATTAGTGCCAGGTAGAGAAGCAGGGAACGCGTCCCCTGACGGCGGCTGATCCACACAAGAGCCGGCGATAGAAGAACCCCGTGCGCGGAGACAACCAGCCAGACGCATTTGACTGCGCCGGCGACCCGCGGATCCACTCCGGCTTTCACGAGTACTGGAAAGACACCCAATGATCCGCCCAGTATGTGGAGCAGGGCTCCCACGAACATCACGATACTTCCCAACAAGATGAACAGCCGCGCGAGCTTCATGGAATCACTCCTTCCAGACTTGGCAGATTGACGCTTAGGAATTTCGGTTGGTGAATTCTATCAGCAGCTGCAGGCGCTGGCGGGCGTGGCCGCAATCGATGGCATAGGCGGCGAGGGGCACGGCCTCGCCGATGCGATCGGCGTGTCCGGCGGCGACCAGCGCGGCGGCGGCGTTCAAGACAACTACATCACGGCGCGGGGAACGCTCTCCTTCGAGCACCGCGCGAATGATGGCGGCATTCTGCTGCGCGTCGCCTCCGGCGATCTCGGTCAGGGAAGCGCGTTGCAGGCTGAAGTCCTCCGGCGCGATCTCGTAGCTGCGAACGCGGCCGTCGCGAACCTCGGCGATTTTCGTTGGGCCGGAGATGGTGATCTCGTCGAGACCATCGCGGCCGTGGACTACCAGCGCGCGCCGCAATCCCAGTTCGCTCAGGGCTTCTGCCAATTTCTCCACCAGGTCCGCGGAATAGACGCCGACCACCTGCGCTGAGGCATGCGCAGGATTGGTGAGTGGGCCAAGCAGGTTGAAGACGGTACGCAGACGGAGTTCACGGCGGGCGGGCTGCACGTACTTCATCGCCGAATGCATGGCCGGCGCGAACAGAAACGCGATGCCCGTCTCGCGCAGACAGGCGGCCAGTCGCGTGGGCGGCAGGTTGATGTTCACGCCCAAGGCTTCCATCACGTCGGCTGAACCACATTTCGACGTAACGCTGCGATTGCCGTGCTTGGCCACACGAACGCCTGCTCCTGCAGTAACGAAGGCAGTCGCGGTTGAGATGTTGAAGGTGCCGGAAGTGTCTCCGCCAGTGCCGCAGGTGTCGACAAGCGCATCGCGGCCGGTACCGCTGACGTCGACGGCGTCGCCCTCTTCGGTAACGAGCGGCGTGGCGGCAGCGCGGATGGCCTGGGCGAATCCGACGATCTCTTCGACCGTCTCGCCCTTCATGTGCAGTGCGACCAGCAGCGCCGCGATTTGCGCGTCGGTGGCTTCGCCGTGCAGGACTTCGGCCATGACGTCGCGGGCCTCGTCGCGGGTGAGCGAGGAGCCGTGGTTGGCGATCTTGTGCAGGGCGTCGAGGATCATGAAGAAGCAACTAGCAATTAGCAACTAGGGTAGCATTCGGGCGGATCAAGGCTTTTTGCTTGGAGGCAGATTCTTCAACTCGTTAGTGAGCCGCGTCTCAAGGTCCTTGATGCTCTGGTATTGCAGGCAGCGTTGGCCCTGTACATCGAAGCGCAGTTCGTCCGACTTCTTGATGACCAGTACGGTGGGGCGGGCTTTGCCCCAGGCATAACCAATTTCGAGGTAGACGTTCGGATTTGCGCCGGTCAGGTCGGCGATAACTACCTCCGCGTTTTCTATACGAGACTTGACCTGGTCGAGAATGTCTCCGATAAACGCTTCCTGGTCGACTCGTTCACAGATGTACCCAAGCTGGCGAACCGGAGTTTGAATGCCGTAATAGAAAACGTCTTCCATTTCGGGCGCAAACGGCATGGCAACGAAAACTCTCGGTTTGTTGTCAACCTGTCCAGTAGACTCGAGCTTCGAGGCTGGGGTTCTTGGTGATGTGCGGGGCTTCGGCTTTGCGTTCAGGGTTAGCGCTTGTTCCCCGGGGACCCGCGGCAAGCGCTTCTGTGGCTTGGGTGACCGGGGACTCGTCGATTCTCTTGGCTTGAGGGCCAATTGACCGAGCGCCGCACGAAGCCGCTTAACCCTCTTGGCGTCGCGCTCGACGATGAATACACGGCTCAACCTCTCAGGTGCTTCCCCCCCCTCGAGCGAACCCAGGATGCCTCTGCATTCGGAATGAAGAGCCTCTATTTCGTCCAGTCCGTATCCAGCGCCATGGAGCGTGATCGCAATGCGTTCCGTCTCAGGATGGTCTCGTCCTGTAATCGATAGCGCTCGCCGCGCGAATTCTTCGATTTCCGCATAACCAAAATCACCCAGCGACGTTACTCCGACGAACAGGACACTCTGACTCGATAACAAACCTTTGGTATCAACCCAGACGTGCGATCCGGGCGCGGGCTCCAGTTTGTTCTGTGTGACTGCACCTCGCTCTGCCAGCAGCGAAGAAACTGTTCCATCTACACCGTAGAAGGATTGGGCGTACTTCAGAACAAGGACGTCGGCGGGGAATTTCAGGACGTCACCCTGAACGACTTCGATGTTAAACTGTGGATTGTTCATCAGGGGTCGATGTTACCACTGTGTAATGTTGCGGCAACTAGGAAATTGCTGGTCTTTCGCCACCCACCGCCGACTTCAAATAAACGACCGCTGATTGCTTCATCCTTCGCCGCTCAATTAGACTAATCAGTTTCCTGTTGTACAGCCATTCTCATAAGGAGCAGACAATCCGGCCCCAGCGGCCAGAGTAGCGGGCACATCGCCCGCGTCCGTCATACAAACATGAAAATTCACGAGTACCAGGGCAAGTCCATCCTGTCGAAGTACGGAGTGGCTGTGCCTCGCGGACACATGGTCGAGAGCGCCGAGGAAGCCGATACAGCGGCCCGCGCGCTCTTTCACGAGGGCGCAACCGGAGTGGTGGTGAAGGCGCAGATCCACGCCGGCGGGCGCGGAAAAGGCGGAGGCGTCAAGATCGCCAAGTCGCCCGAAGAGGCCGTCGAACTGGCCAAAAAGATGCTGGGTATGACGTTGATCACGCACCAGACCGGTCCCGAGGGCAAGAAGGTTCAGCGGTTGCTGATCGAAGAGACGCTGCCCATCGCGCGCGAGTTGTATCTCGGCATCGTGCTCGACCGCTCCAATGGACGCAACGTGTTTATGGCGTCGGCGGCGGGTGGCATGGAGATCGAAGAAGTCGCTGCCAAAGATCCCGATGCCATCATCAAGGAACACATCGTTCCCGGCTTCGGTCTGCAGGCCTACCAGGCGCGCAAGATCGCGTTCAAGCTGGGACTCGATGCCAAGTACATTGGCGGCGCGGTGAAGTTCATGATGGCGTTGACGCGCGCGGCGGAAGACACGGACGCCACGCTGGTCGAGATCAATCCCTTCATCACCACCACCGATGGGCGGCTGTTCGCGCTCGATGCCAAGATGAACTTCGACGACAACGCATTGTACAGGCATCCCGACATCAAAGAGCTGCGCGATATCACCGAAGAAGACCCGCTCGAAGTTGAGGCCAGCAAGTATCAGCTGAACTACATCAAGCTCGACGGAAGCGTGGGCTGCATGGTCAACGGTGCAGGCCTGGCGATGGCCACGATGGACATCATCCAGTATGCGGGTGGTATGCCCGCCAACTTCCTCGACGTCGGCGGCGGTGCCAACGAGGAGCAGGTGACGCACGCGTTCGAAATCCTGCTGGCCGACAAAAATGTGAAAGCGGTGTTGATCAATATTTTCGGGGGCATCCTGCGCGTCGATACCTTGGCCAACGGAGTGGTGAGCGCGGCCAGGAAGACCAACATCCAGTTACCGATCGTGTTGCGGCTGGAAGGCACCAATGTCGAACAAGGCCGCGAGATCCTGAAAGCGAGCGGGCTGAATTTCATCGTGGCAGAGACCATGAAGGACGCAGCCGAGAAAGTTGTCGCGGCGGCAAAGGGGGGCAAGTGAGCATCCTGGTTGATAAATCGACGCGACTGGTTGTGCAGGGACTGACGGGCCGTGAAGGAACGTTTCACGCTAAGGCTTCGCAGGCTTACGGTACGCAGGTGGTGGGCGGCGTGACTCCGGGCAAGGGCGGCACCACGCACGAAGGCTGGCCCATCTTTAACACGGTGGGCGAAGCGGTGACCAAGACCGGCGCCAATGCGACGGTGATTTTCGTGCCGCCTCCGGGCGCGGCTGACGCCATCATGGAAGCCGCCGATGCGGGCATTCCGCTGATCGTCTGCATTACGGAAGGCATTCCCGCGCTGGATATGGTGAAGGCGTGGGAATACCTGAAGACGAAGAACTCGCGCCTGATTGGGCCGAACTGTCCGGGCATCATTTCGCCGGGCCGCTGCAAGATTGGCATCATGCCCGCCAGCATTCATAAGGAAGGCAACGTCGGCATCGTGTCGCGCTCGGGTACGCTCACTTACGAAGCGGTGTATCAGCTCACTACGCGCGGCATCGGGCAGTCGACGGCCATCGGTATCGGTGGCGACCCGATTATCGGCACCAACTTCATCGACGCTATCACGCTGTTCAACGCGGACCCCGAGACGGAAGCGATCATCATGATCGGCGAGATCGGGGGCACAGCGGAAGAAGTGGCGGCGGAATACATCAAGGCGAACGTGAAGAAGCCCGTGGTGGGCTTCATCGCGGGACAGACCGCTCCTCCAGGACGCCGCATGGGACACGCGGGCGCGATCATTTCCGGCGGGAAGGGAACTGCGGCGGAGAAGATCAAGGCCATGCAGGCTGCGGGCATTCACGTGGCGAGCACGCCGGCGGAGATTGGTTCGACGCTGGTGGAGGCCGCGCCGAAGTTGGCGAAGGGGTAATTCACCACAGAGGCACGGAGACACAGAGAAGAATTCTGGGAGCGACGAAAACGCAGATCCTTCGACTCGGAGGCGCGCCTGTCGGCGCGTCCTCGCTCAGGATGACAACATCGATTCCGGATGCATCAAACTCAGGACGACAAGATCAATTCACGAATCAAAAGGACTCTTTAAAGAATGAAGACATTGCAACGCACTCTTTCCATCGTTAAGCCGGACGCCGTCGAAAAAGGCGGCACGGGCGACATCGTCAACACGCTGCTGCAGAATGGATTCCGCATTGTCGGAATGAAGATGCTGCACATCAACAAGGCGCAGGCGGAGGGCTTTTACGCGGTCCACGTGCACCGTCCCTTCTTCGAGTCGCTGACCAACTTCATGTCGAGCGGACCGATCGTGGTGATGGCGCTGGAGAAGGAAAACGCCATCGCCGATTACCGCGCGCTGATGGGCGCCACCGATCCCGCGAAGGCCGAGGACGGCACCATCCGCAAGAAGTGGGCGTCGAGCATCGAGAAGAACGCGGTGCATGGATCGGACGCGGAAGACACGGCGCGCTTCGAGCTGAGTTATTTCTTCGCCGGATTTGAAATCGCGAAGTAAACTGGCTCCATAAGCCCGGCTGAGCCGGGGGAGGGTCAATGGCGCACGTACAGATCACCATGCTGGAAGGCCGCACCATCGAGCAGAAACGACGGGCGGTGAAGCGCATCACCGAGGTCATGAAAGAGGAACTCAACGTGAACCCGGAGAAAATGACCATCGCGATCATCGAAGTTCCCCGGCACGGCTATGCACGCAATGGCATTCTGATCAGCGACCGGACGTCGTCTGTCTAAGTCAAATCTGCCGTGGTTACGAAGTAGGTGAAAGCCGTCCGACCGGGCGGCTTTTGCCATTTCCCAGCTCGCGGCACTGGTGTCCGTTGAGAATCACGTAGAAGCTCCACTGCGATCGGTGCTGTTCCTTACGCTGTAACTTCACGATTATTTACTTGACAAAAGTTAACGTCCATGCAAGAATACTCTCATGATGATGTTAACTACTTGCTTTTCTTTGGTTTGGTAGACGAAGCGGCACGTACAGACCGCCGAATATCCTGCTTTATTGAAGCAAGTAGCTTGCGGGTCGGAACCCGCCTTAGTTGTTCTTTCTTCGACTTCTCATCGGGGGTATTCACTGTGACTCTCCTAGACATTACTGCTGCATTTGATTCAGACGACCGCTGCCGCGAACTACTGGAACGGCTGCGCTGGCCTCTTGGCCCCGAGTGCCCACGTTGCTACACCCGCGATCTGGCCCGCTTGACTGCAAAGCTCCTGTACTGCAAGGAATGTGACTACCAGTTCTCCGTTACCGCTGGAACGATCTTCCATGACTCCCACTTGCCTCTGCTCAAGTGGTTTGTCGCCACGCACCTGATTTGCGAGTCCCGCAAGGGAATGTCTGCTAATCAGGTCAAACGGATGCTTGGAATCAGCTACAAGACCGCGTGGTATCTCTGTCACCGCATCCGTCGCGCTATGGCCTTCGTTGACCGCCCCCTCCTGGACGGCACTGTTGAAATGGACGAAACCTACATCGGCGGGAGGCAGAAAAGCACCCGCAAGGCAGGTTTCGGAAACAGCAACAAGCAGGTGGTCATCGGCATCCGTCAACGTGGCGGGGATGTTCGCTTCTTTCACGCGGAAGATGCCAAGACCGGAACGCTGGCACGGTACATCCAAGAGAACATTTCGCAGGACGTTGACGTTATCGTGACTGACGAATACCGCCCTTACCGCAAGGCGGTAGGAAACGCTCGGCATGAGACGGTCAATCACGCGGCCAAAGAGTACGTCCGGTTCGGGACGGATATTCACACGAACACCGTCGAATCCGCCTTCTCTCTGCTGAAACGCGGCATCATCGGAACGTGGCATCGGATTAGCCCCAAGCATCTGCAAGCCTATCTGGACGAAATGACATTCCGGTTTGACCGCCGTAACCGCTCCGATTTGTTCCTCGATACCTTGCGTCATATGGTTACTGCTGACCCGCTAACTTTCGAGACGTTGATCGCTGCTTAATTTGTGGATGGTCGCATATCGTATCGTGATATAGTCTGCTTGCTACATCCGCAACGTCTATTCGGAAAGGAATTTCCATGGCCAAAGTAGCCGATTACTATTCCGCCCAAGAGGTACTTAAACCAGCCGACAAGCGCGTCTATCACGACAACGACCAATGTAGGGCTGGCCGAGACATTCGACCAGGTGACAAACGCCCTGGGCGGGGAGGATATAAACACTGTAATGACTGCGACAAATAGCCTCACTTGTTAGCTTGCGCCGCTTGTGGCGCAGCAACATCTAACCTGGCGCTAGTATCTCGATCTGCCCACTGAGGGGAATCCACTGGAGGTCTGAACGTCATCTCCCACCAGGGGCCGTGAATCATGTTGTTTTCGAAGCCCCAAGTCAAGCGGAGCCTCTTAATCGGTAGACCACCTTCTAGCGCCACGGATACTGCCCTCATCCCCTCTGATGCCGCCCCGTCAAAGCGAACCGTTGGCTCAGGAAAGCTATGGCCACAACCGCCCTCGCACGACTCGAATGTTTCCACGCCAGCCTTAACAAGCGCGAGAACAATGTCTCGAATGCCATCGTCCAATGGTGGCTCGAAATGGCACTGCCGCGCACCCTGCACGGTTTCTGGGTCTGGACTAAATGGAGTTTTACCGGGGCAATGATCGCACCTCATGCGCCCTCCGTTGACGTTTGGGAAGCTGACGGCGACGGCGGCATAGCCGCCGTCAGTTCCCCAATCTGTTTATCAATTTCTTCTTTAATTGCATCAGTTCCTTCAGGGGGAGGAATCCGCGCCCTCGTTTTATTCCATGCACTCCGAACCTTGTCATGGCCTTTCGCGAGAACGGTAAACCTAGTCCCGTCCGCTCTTAGTATTGCCACATGAGTTCCCTTGCCCACTCCAACGGCGGTTTCAGCATTGAATTTTGCCTCGAAGACTCTGTAGACACACCGCGGAAGGGTGGCGTATTTAGCTGGGTCTTCTAGGTTAAATAGAGACCCCAGCGCATTAGTCTGACCGCTTCCAATCGCCCAAAATCCGACGTTAGTAAAGTCGGCCACCCTACCAGGAGGGGAAACTGTGAAAATTTCGGCAGCTTTCTGGTCAAAACCCGCCACTAAGAATTGGACATCTAGGCGCTGCTGCTCAACCTGAAAAAGCAGGCGAGTGAAATTCTCCGTGCCTAGCTGTGTAAGCCCCGACGATTTGAACTCTTGCATGGTATAGCCCAACGGGAGCAATACTTCGTTTTCGGCCCGCATGATGAGCTGCGCCTGTATGGCGGTTATAAACGAGTTTGCTACGTCTTCGGTTCTTTCTTTTCCCCCCTTGCTCAGTTGTCGCCTAACCTCCCTCAATATGGGGTCGACAACGGATACGTCATTACCCGCATATAGAGTTATCCATTTTTGCCCAATCCCATACATCTTTATGCCTAATTCCGCCGACATATCTCCGGTGGACAACATGGAATCGGCGGCAACGACGATGGAATTTTCCTGCTGACAGTGGCAAGCAATGCAAACGGTCATTCCAAATCCCCAATCTGCCGGTCGCGGTTCAGGAATTTCACTCCACGGCCACGGCATTAAGAGTGTCTTAGTCATTCAACACCCCTGCCGTACTTTTGTGAAGTAAATAATCCTGTGTAACTTCGTTATAGTCTGTGAACGCCAAGCGATCGGCCACCGGAAAGAGAAGTGAAACAGAGGCAGATCGAAGGAGGAGAAATGCCGCTTCGTCTGGACAGCCGCCCGGTGGGCGACGTGATCGTAGTGCAATGTGACGGGCGCATCGTGGTTGGCGCGGAGTCGAACTCGCTGCAGTCACACCTGCTACGGCTTTTGCCCCAACATCACGACATCGTCCTGCAGTTGGAGCGCGTTGGCTACATCGACAGCAGCGGGCTGGGAGCGTTGGTGCGGTTGCTCACGACTGCGCGCACGAACGGCGGTGACCTGAAACTGTGTGCCTTGCAGCCACCGGTGCGAAGAATTCTGGAGATGACGAACCTGATTTCCTTGTTCGAGGTCTTCGACACCGAAGCCGACGCGATCGTGGCGGCGTATCTGGGCTCGCGTTATGCCAAGGACGTACCCGGTGATAAGCAACTCCGCATTGTCTTAATTTATGATTCGGTCGATATACGCACACTGTTGCGGGAGGTGTTGAACCGCGCCGGCCATAAGGCCGTCACCACCGGCAACATGCATGATGCCAAGATCCTGTTGAAGGCCACCAAAGCGAAGCTGGTGGTCCTGGGCGCAAACATGCAGTCGGCGCAAGGCGAATCCGCGAAAACGGCGATGGAGCAGATCGACCCAGCGGTGTCGCTGATCGTGCTCGATGCAAACTTTGCCGCACAGGATCCGGGAGAGTCCGCAACCAGATTATTGGACACGATCCGCAGCCGCGCAGCGGGGATGGTTCAAGTCCCAAATCCGTAGAAGCAGAGGCGGTTAGCTGTATTTGCCTACTGTTTCAGGGCTTTCGCCGTCACAGTGAAGCCTAGGCTTCTTGACGGGGTTCTTGGGGCACAATAGAGTTGCCTTATCCCCGGAGAGCTGATCCTTGGACATCGCGGTTGGGCAGAACATCCTGCATTACACGGTTTTGCGGTCGCTCGGCGCCGGCGGCATGGGCGTGGTGTATGAAGCGGAAGATACCAAGCTGGGGCGCCACGTCGCGCTGAAGTTTCTGTCCCCGGATGCGGAACAAGACGCGTCGGCGCTGGAGCGTTTTAAACAAGAGGCGCGCGCCGCCTCGGCCCTGAACCATCCCAACATCTGCACCATTTATGCCATCGAGGAGTGCGATGGGCGCTCGTTCATCGCCATGGAATTGCTGGAAGGCGAGAGCCTGAACGAGAAGATCCAGGGCATTCCCCTGCCGCTGGAAAAGATCCTCGAGATCGGTATCCAGGTCAGCGATGGGTTGGACGTGGCCCACAGCCGGGGGATTGTCCACCGCGACATCAAGCCGGGGAACATCTTCGTGACCACCCGAGGGCAGGCCAAGATTCTGGACTTCGGGCTGGCCAAGCTCGCCCGTGACCGCCACGCAGCGCTGGAGACGGTGGGAGGCGATGCTCCCACTATGGCGCGTCCGCAACTGACCTCGCCCGGCTCGGCCGTAGGGACGGTGGCATACATGTCGCCGGAGCAGGCTCGGGGCGACGAACTGGACGGCCGTAGCGACCTGTTTTCGCTGGGCTCGGTGATCTACGAGATGGCGACGGGAAGAATGCCTTTCGAGGGCAAGACCTCCGCCGTCATTTTCCAGGCGATACTGGCGGGCAACCCCGTTCCCGCGACCCAAATCAATGCTGCGATTCCGCCCAAGCTCACAGAGGTCATCGACAAGGCGCTGGAGAAAGACGCCGATCTGCGTTACCAGTCGGCGGCGGAGATGCGCGCCGACCTGAAACGCCTGAAGCGCGATAGCGATGCCAGCCGAAGTTCGGGAACGCATGCGCCAAGCGCCACCACGGCGTCGGCCGCGCCATCGTCACCGGCTTCTGTGCGGGCGAGCACGGCCACCCCCCCACACGTTTCAAGTGGCCGCGTGCTGGTAGAGAACGCCAGGCAGCACAAAACGCGCGCGGGGCTGATCACCGTAGTGGTGGTTGCCATTCTGGCGGCGGCAGGCTTCGGGGTGTACTCGCTGTGGAGCCATCGCAATTCGGGGACCATGCCATTCCAGAACATGGGCATGGAGAAGTTGACGTCAACAGGCAAAGTGAAGCTGGCCACGGTCTCAGCGGACGGCCAATACGTGTTCAATGTTCACGATGACGGGGCCGGACGCGAGAGTCTATGGATGCGCCACATCGCGACCGGCAGCAACAAGGAGATCATCTCGGGTACCGGCGCGAAGTACATCGGTATTACGTTCACTCCTGACGGCAGCTACCTGTACTTTGTGCGTATTGAACCACAGCGTCCCAGTATCGGCATTCTCTACAAGGTCCCGGTGCTGGGCGGTGAGCCGCAGCAACTGGTTGAGGACGTGGACACTCCGGTGACCTTCTCGCCCGACGGCCAGCAGTTGGCATTTGTGCGCAACAGTTCAGCCGAAGCTAACTCAAAACTCATCATCGCGCATGCCGACGGCTCGAACGAGCGGGTGTTGGCAACGTTGCCGATTCCCGGCTACTACGATCCGGCGTGGTCTCCGGATGGAAGGTCAATTGCCGCTGCCGTGACCGATCCGGGAGGCAAAAGCCTGGGACGAATCGTGAATCTCGACGTGAACGAAGGCAAGGAAAAGACGCTCTACGCCGCGAACGCACAGTTGCAGAAACCAGTATGGGCCCCGGATGGCAGCGTCATCTTCATGGTTTTTCGCGACAGCACGACCAAGTGGGATGGCCAGATTGGAGAGATCGACGTTCGCAGCGGCAGGTTCCGACGCATCACCAACGACTTGAACGCCTATAGCGGTCAGTCACTGGCCGTGACCCGGGACGGGAAGCAGTTGGTGACCATCCAGACGATACCGGAAACCGGGTTATACGTAATGTCGAGTGAGCCTAATAGCGCCGCCAGCCCGCAGGCGATTGACACCCATGGAGACGTGGGCGTCGGCTGGCTCAAGGGAGGACGCCTGCTGGTATTGGATTTTGACGGCCACATTTCCACGATGAACGCGGATGGCAGCGACCGGAACGTCATCTTTCAGACTGACCTGCCGATCCTGGGAATGACAGTATGTCCGGACGGCGAGCACGCGCTGTTTGTAATGCCCACGAAACAGACCAAGGCGATCAACATCTATCGGCTGGATGTTAGCGGAGGAAGAACCAAGGCGCTGACCAGCGGCAAATTCGACCAGAGCCCGGTGTGCTCGCCCGATAGCCAGTACTTCGTGTACACCACGATCGTGAATGGCAAGCAGTTCGTTATGCGGATGGCTGCGGAAGGCGGCCAGTCCAAGCAATTGTCGGACGACTTCGTCGAGTTCGCTGCGATTTCACCGGATGGACAGCAAGTTGCCATCCTCAGTCTTAAAGGTACCGGGGTTCAGACCCAGCTCGTAATCAAGCTCATCCCTGCGAATGGAGGGGCTCCGTTCAAGACGTTCGATGCGCACCCGCTTATCTCCGGCTTCATGCAGTACTCCGGGGACGGAAAGTCCATCTACTATCCGATCCGGGAGAAAGGCGTATCGAACATGGTCAAGCAGCTGCTCGACGGCAGCCCTGCGACACAGGTGACGGACTTCAAGGATTTGGACATCCGCGGTTACGCTTATGATTGGCCGAACAAGAAGCTGGCGATTACGCGGGGAAAGTCGAATTCCGACGTGGTATTGATCAAGCAGCAACAAGCGGCACAATAGAGGGTTTCGAGAAGGGGACTCGGCGCGGTGGGTAATACGAACTGGAGCCGCCCCAACATTTTTGAGTGACCTAGGAGGAATGGATGTTCTGTATCGCGTGCGGACGGCAGATGAGTGACGAAGAGAGGTTTTGCTCCCAGTGCGGAACCCGGCGGGCCGTGATTCCCACGGATGCCGTCGCCAGCGTGCCTACCTCGCCCGCTCGGACAGAGCAGCCCCCCAGTGTGACTCCGGCCATGCCCGTCCGTCCCATTCGCTCGACCACGGAGATCATGCCGATTCGTGTGACTCGACCGGCCCCCCCGCCGCCGGATGCGGTCCCGGCGGGGACTGAAGAAGAGGCGGCAGGTTATGCGGTCGTTCCGTGGCCGGCAGAAGAGAGCGCAAACCCGCCTCAACTTTCTGCTCCTGAGCCTCCGGCAGTCAGAGAACCAGAGTTGATCAGGTTTACCCAGCCGCGTTCAGCACGCGAAGAAACGCCGGCGAGAACTGCCGAAGCCCGACCCTCTGCCTCGTATGCATCGGTGCCGTTTGCGGCGCCGCCAGGTTCGGCGGACGCCAGTCCCAGGCGCAGCAAGATTTCCCCAGTGTTGATTGGGGCGGTGATCGTTGCGTTGTTAGCGGTGGGCGGCATTGTATGGATGCTGCGTTCGTCGGTGTCGACGAGTTCCAAGCCCGGCAACGTGGAGATCACGATGTTTCCGATGACGGCAAAGGTCGTGGCGGGCAAGGGAGCAGACTTTGCCGCTACCGTAACCGGCGCTCCCTCCAGCGAAGTGACGTGGAAGGTCGAAGAAGGCGCGAGTGCGGGAGAAATCCGGACACGTGGTGCTTACGCGAAGGAAGGAGCTATATCTCTCTACGCGACGTACACCGCGCCCAAGGCTCCGGGGACCTATCACCTGGTGGCGACCAGCACGGCCGATCCCAGCAAGTCCGCGTCAGCGGAGATCACAGTGGTCGAGAAGTAGGAGACACTTCGTCCCATCTTTGCGCCAGTCCGCTGTGGCGGACGGCAGAGTATATCCCTCACCTTCATCTGTGGGTAGCGTTCAATAACCCGGCGAGAGAATTTGCCGATTCACCCGGATCGCTGACAACGCGGCGTGAAGAAGAGAAGATCACGATGATGATGACGATGTAGTAGTTGTTGTTGCGGCGCAACTGCACGAATCGACGAAGTGCTTTTTCATCATGATCGTGCGAATTCGAGCAACGGCTGAATGTCGCTGTTGTCAGCCGCCCTCAAGACCTCCAGATACTTGTTTCGTGCTTCGCCGGGTGTGATGAGATCCGTTGAGCCCCATGAGAATGCGGGATGGCCGAGCTTCATTACGAGTACATCCGCCATGAGGCGAGCATGTCTGCCATTGCCATTCGGGAACGGATGAATACATACGAGGCCGTGGTGAAACCGGATCGCAATCTGATCTGCCGAAAATGTGGCGTTCTCCATCCAGTAACGCGCGTCGCCAAACAGAATTCCCAGCCTTTCGCGAATCTCGTGGAAGCATACGCCCAGGTTCTTTTCGGTAGTACGGTAGCGGCCTGCCCACTTCCACGTCTGGTCAAACATCCTTCGATGCAGTCTTCGAACGTAGTCATCTGAGACAATGCCGCTTGCGCTCATGCGGCTTCTCAAAGCCCATTCTCTCGCCAGCAAGATGTTCTCTCTCTCCCATTCGTTCAATTCTTCATTTGTCGCCAAGCTGGGAATCAAGTCTGCAAGCTCTTCGGGAGAGAGTGGAGTATTGCCGTCACTGGCCGTCAGAATTGGCATGATTTGTACTGCCTTCTCTTACCTTCTTTTTAAGACTCGCTTCGTCTGTTCTTCTATCTTCTCGTCTACCCCTCCTATAGCTTGGTCCTCAAGCGCCATCGTGTGCTCCACCGCGCGAACGTTTTCTGCCACTTTGGATCTGGCCTGCTGCTCGGCCAGTTCCTGAATGCTCCCGCCTTTCGGGACGAGGGCATAGATGAGCTGGCAGCCGAGTGCATCGGCAGCTGCACGCAGACTCCCCAAAGTAATCCGATACTCAGCTTCAGATTTCTCAAGGTGGCTGACCAGGGTCGGGACTTTCTTAAGCCGCTCAGCCAAGTCCCGTGCTGTGATGCCGGTTGCTTGGCGAATTGCGCGAATCCAACCTCTGGAGGGACGTGGAGAGCCCTTCGCTGCGACGAACGGCTTGAGTGCAAGATCAAGCTGTTTTAGCCGTACGCTTTTGAATTCAGAACGCATAGCGTACTGTTTCCTTTCTTCGAATTGGTCAGCTTTACTTCACTAATTCTAGCACAATAATCAGCTATAACTGTAGTAATTGTTCCAAATATACAGTTATAGCTGCATTAACAGCAGGAGATAAGAACAGTTCTCGGCTAACACAATGAAAACACAGGAGTCGTAAAAAAGAGGACTGCGGCAGATTTGCCAAGAACGGCAAGCCGACCGGACTCCAAGGAGTTAGCCCGACCCTAGCGGGACTGCGCCTTCATCATGGCGTGGGCTTCGGCGATGCTCCATTCCGGAATCGCGCCGGAGCGGCTGGCCACCAGCGCTCCTACGGCGTTAGCGCAATGGGCGATGCGATCGGACTCCCATCCCTGGCTAAGGCCGTGGACAAAGGCAGCCGAGAAAGCATCACCCGCGCCCACGGTGTCAGCGACCATTACGTGATATCCGGGGGCCTGGCTGAACTTGCCGTCCTTGAGGATGGCACAGCCACGCTCGCCAAAGGTCACGCACATGGTCTCGCAGCCGAAGCGGTCCGCCCAGCGGCGGCAGAACGTCTCGATCGAATGGCCCGGGCCCTCCGACGCATCGACGGAGGCATCGAGGGACTCAGCCTCGGAATCGCTGAGCTTGGTGACCACCGCCATCGACGATAGCTGCTCGATGGTCGCCAGACTCCAATGGCCCGGCCTTAGGTTCACGTCGTAAAAGACTTTGGCTTGGGGAACGGCCCGCAACAGCTTCTTGGTCGAGGCCATGGCTTGCGCCGACATGTGGAACAGCGTGCCGACGTAAATCCAATCGGGTTGAATCTCGGCAAAGCG
>DATBZX010000127.1:0-12394 GCA_036512955.1 Terriglobales bacterium | reverse complement strand
GGTTATAGGCAGCCCGCATCGCTTTTCAGCCGTTGCGGGCTGCCTGGTTGTTTTGCCGTCCTTTACTCGTGAACGCACGGCTAAGTTATTCCGCTGGTTCCGTTCGTGATCCAGAACTCGATCAGTCGCGTGACGCCTGAGATAGCCAGCAGTGCGGCAGCCGCGAAAAGCCACCGTCCAAAGCCTCGGCCCGTCAGCCACGACACGACGGCGCCAAGCACCGCCCCGCCGGCGCCGACCGGTGCGATCACGTTGCCGACCCAGTTAATGAAGTTCAGGAAGCTGCCTTCCGGTTGTGCGCCGGTCTGCCCTTGAACCGCCACGTTAAACTGCGGCGCGGCGCCAAGGTTCTGTGCGGCCACAAACTGCACAATGGCCAGCAGCAGGATCGCCGCCACAACCAGAGGTTTCTTCCATCCGAGATCTGCCTGAAATTTCCTCACCGAAGATTTCTCCTTTCCCAAACTCGTCGATTGCCTTCCCGATCGCCGAAATTGGCGGCGGAAAAGTGATCGATGTGCGACGGAAAGTAGCCCGGAACCAAAAAGCTGTCAAACGGGCGCGAATTTAGCGGGGATAAGAGACCGAGGGATCAGAGAAACGAAGAATTGGGAGAGGAGTAATGCCTGGAAAGGGGGCCGAGTGCGTGGCTACTGCAACCCGGTATTGTCCAATTGGGCCATGTCCCCGCGAACCCGCTCGGTGGCCCTTTCGAAATCAGACCAGTTCAGGGGTGGCAGTTGGTCGCTATTGGCCATTCGATTGAAAGCCATGCGCTTTGCGGTCGTGCAAATTGCCTGGAGATCTGCAGGCGCCAGCCCGCTGAGACGTTTGGCAATATCTTCAACCGCTAACCCAGGTTCCAGGCGAGCGCCCTTGAGATAGAGCCCGAGCAGTAGCACTCTCTGTGCAGTTTCAGGAGGCGGGATCAGAAGCTTCTCGGAGAACCGGCCGCCTCGAAGCACCCTTGAATCGATGTTTTCCGGATGATTGGTCGTGCCGACCAGAAACACGTTGTTTTCCGGCTGCAAGCCGCTGATTTCCGTAAGGAATTGTTCGACGACCTGAACATCGTGCTGAGCCAGGTAGCGGTTGTTCGCGGGCAACAGCCCATCCATTTCATCGAGGAAGACGATTGCGGGACTGTGGCTCCTTGGCTCGTGCGAAAACAGCGGCTACACGCTTGACCGAATCTCCAACACCACCGCCCAGAACGCTGGCAGCGGTGAGAGGATAGAAACTGCGTTTCGTTTGACTTGCGATCAAGCCCGCGATCAACGTCTTTCCTGTTCCTGGCGGACCGATCAACAGCAAACCCGTTGGAACCTGCAACCCCAAAGAATGCGTTCGCGTTGGGTCTTCGAGCAGGCGAATGATGGACTTCAGGTCCTGCTCGACGGACTCCCCGATGACGACATCGTTCCATTCCACGCGCTCCAGTTGTGGCCGGTCCCTACCGCCGTTTCCGTCCAACGCACGCTGCAAATCCTTTGCTTCGATCTTTCTGTTGTCCGTTAGCGCGTAAGTTGCTGCCTGGTCCACCAAGGCGTGCAGCTTGGCAGCGCTGGCTCCCGGCGTCCGGCGCGCGAATTCCTGTAAGTCGAAGCGTTTCCATGGTTTCCTGCTGAGCTGCGCTTCCAGAATTTTCACTCGCGTGGCTTCGTCTGGAAGATCGACACGTACTTTTATGTCAAATCTCCCTTCCCGAATTAACGCGTCATCCAGCCCATCCAGGCGGTTGGTCGCGGCCATCAGCACGAATCCGCTGATTCCACGGTATTGGTCGATCGCGCTCATCAGGGCCATGGTGATGTTATTGAACTCACGTCCCGCCCCGCCGGGATCGCTGATGGCGTCCTGCCGGCCACCTCCTAGCGAGTCGATCTCGTCGATGAAGAAGAGGACGGGCTTGCGGCCTGCGGCCTGCGCGAACACTCCCTGGATATTCTCTCCAGTCGCGCCAATCCAGCGGGTCAGCAGCTTAGGAGCGGATACGTATTCGAAGTGCAGCCCGAACTCGCCTGCGGTCGCTCTCGCCAGGAAGGTTTTCCCAGTTCCGCGTGGACCGTACAGAAGGATTCCATTTCTCACCAGCCCGTAGCGTTCGTATTTTTCTGGATGCAGATGTCCCTGTACCACCTGGCGAATTTGTTCCTTCGCCTCTTCCATGCCGCCGAGATCGCCGAACCGTTCCGCCGGTACATTGCGAACGACTTCGACAGGTTTTGGTGCTGCTCGCTGAGCTGGCCCGCCAATAGCGACGGGGGCTGCTCCACTCCTTCGTCTTGGTCGCGCAAGGAAAATCCAGAAGAACGAAACGATCCAACCTAGTGAGGTGACTCCCAAGAGCAGAATCCAAAGTGGGCCAAGCGGCTTATTCTGCTTGGCTGTTTGAAGCACCGGATCCCACATGAGCAAGATCACCGCGCCGAGTGCAATGCAGCTAGCAGCTGCGAACCTCAAAGGCTTTTTCAAAAGTTCTGGCGCATTTCGCAGTGGCCCCCGCACAAGGACAATCAACACGAGTGCTCCCAGCCAAAGCACCGGCGTGTTGAGAAACCATTCTTGATGTGAGTGCGCCAATTCACCACCAATCGCCAGGACGACCAGCACCACGCGGAATTGCGTCTCTGCCCGTCCTGACAGAGCTCTAATTTAGCCCATCTCAAGCCTTGGTTGCTGCATATTTGGGTCGATGCTGGAAGGGGTAGCGTGGTGCAGATTTGCGAAACGTGAGCGCATCGGTGAGCGGCTTATTCGGTGAGATGCCTGACTTCTCCTCTGGGGTGGCCAGGCTGGATGCCAGCCTGGCTGGGCAAGCCTCCGTCTTGCCGTAGTTCGACACCCCAGTCTCCAAAGACACACCTCCTTTCTCTTTATTGCTGCGGCTGCGCTTGGCTCGCCGCTTGGCTGTTGGCTTGGGTATAGAGCTCGTTGATTTCGCTTCTTAACTGCATTAATTGGCGCAGTTCTTCGAGATTCGGCACCCCGCTGCTGAAGCTGGCGGTATTGGTACCGGTGCTTCGCGTCCCGGATGTCGCGCCCCCATGGTCCGAAGATGGTTTCTGGACGACGATGTAAAAGCGCGTGTTGCCGGGCAGCGTCACCACGAGGTTCTGATTGAATGCCAGGCCGTTTAGCTCTTCCTGTCCTGCGGTCGCTACGTTGTCGGCCAGACGCTCGCGCATCAGGGTGTTCGGGGAAATCATGCCGTTGTAAGTCGAACCCTGTGGACCGACCAGATACGACGCGATTGTCCCCATCCCCGTCAAGGAACGCACCAGAAACTTCGTGCCTGTCTTCTTGCCTGAGACATCGCCCTTGAGTGGCCCGAAGTTGAGGCTCATGGCCGAGGCATCGACCTTCTCGACCGCCCCGTCGGGCATCTCCACCCGGCTGAATTGAATGCCCACATAGCCCGACGGATTCACCTGCGTCAGCCGGCCAAAAACCTTCGACCCTGCCGCCAGCACGATCTGTCCGTTGCGCTCGTAGTTGTATTCAACGACCGCCACGACTGGGGCGGCGACTGCCGAACTCACCGGCGTTTGCAGTCGCGCCACCAGACGGGTGCCGGCCGCAAGCGCCAGGGTTTCCTCCGTGTCCTCGGGCGAGTTTGGCCTGAGCGTCGGTTTGATTTCCGTCGAACGCACGAACACCAGAGAGGGCTTTTTCAGATCGGAGCGTGAGTCCGATGGCGACTGCGAAGGGGACGCTGACGGCGGATTGGGGGTGGTTGTGCCCTGTCCCACGGAAGGGTCAGAGAAATCGACCTTGCTCAGCGCGTAATCCTGTGCGGGCTTGGTCGCGGCCGCCGTCGCTGCAGTTGGTCTGGGCACCATTCCGGTTCGCGAGGTCCGCCCGATATCTTCCGGCGTTAATTGGCCAGCCAGCGCTGGATCTGCGGAGCGCACATCTGCACTCAGCATCGGAGTAGCCGATTTGGTGGGGTCGTTGTTCTCCTGTCCCGGTGTAACCTTGCGTCCCAGACTGGCTTCGCCGCGTGGGTTTTCTCCAGGGAGTGAAATCTTTTGCTTCGGACGCGAGAAGATGCCTAAGAACAGCAGCAACAGCGCTACGCAAACTCCTACGAGCAGGAACAGCGACTTGCTTTTGTCGCGCCCGAGTTCCTGCCGGCTCTCTGCCGGTTTCTGCTGCCGTCGCGCTGTCTGGAAAGCCGAAAGGAATGCCTCGCGCCAGTTTCCTTTGCCAGTCTCCTCCGGTGCGGACTCCTCGTTGGCTATTTCCGCCTCAGGATTCGCTGGAGCTGTTTTCAGTTCCTTGTTCGTTTCCTCAGTGAGCATGGTTGGCTGCCTCCCGCAGTGTGCTGACTCCAAAACCGATGGGCGCTAAGGCCGGTTTGTCGACCGCGCCGGACTCCGCCATTTGCAGGAACAATGTTTCCATCGACCGCTTGTACGGAGGACGCTCGAAAAGCACCACGCCGTCGGCGCGTTCTCCGGGTCCGATCCGCCGCCGGCTCAGTCGGAAATCAATCAGCGCCAACTGCTCCGCCGTGGACCAGTGCTCGTGCTTGATCAGCTTTCCCGACTTGTCCTGGCCGCCCAGCTGGATCTGCGGCGGCATCAACATGATGGCGTGCTTGCTGGTGTTCACGACCGAGAACAGAACGATCACTTGTTGGCCGCCATCGAGGACTTCGCTGATTCCCGCGCGTAGGCGGTCGCCCTTCACCTCATCGCTTTCAGGGCGTTCGCCGTACAGCACAGGCATGGGAGCCTGTCTCTGGCGCTCCAGCAGGCTGTCGAGAGAGTCCGGTTTTGGTTGGGTCGGCACTTTTTCTACCGGAGAACTGGCCGTCGTAAGCGAGGCGGGTAACAACGCAGCACCAGTTCCCGAGGGACCCGCAACTGACGATGTCACTGCCGCCTGCGCCTTCGATACGCTGGCAGTCTGTGCAACGAGGGCGAAAGGTACGGTGTCGGGCTCGACCAGAAAGCCACCGGAAGGCTGGTATCGCAGCAGGAAATCGACGTTTGTCGACTTCTGGCCTTCGCCACCGCTAACCAGGAGAAAGCTGATCTGGCGGCCTCTCGCGGTGGAGATCAGCAAGTTACTTTCGGCATGTTCGTTGGTAAGAGCCTTGACGAAAACGAGCTCGGGCTCATGCTCGGAATGCTCCACCTGGAATAGCGCCGGGTCTCCCACTACGACTGAATTCACGGGCTCCGGCACCCGGATCGCGGTCACAAAGTGTGCCGCAAGTTCGATCGCAGTAATCTTGCTGTCCGCCGTCGGTTTGGTACGAACCTGCGGCACGATGGTCGTTTGTTGTGCTCCAGCCGTCGCGATTAGTACCGCCAGCGAGAGCCAGCTGAAAACTAAAGCTTTTCTCATCTGTCACCTCAACTTTTCCCTCTGCCGCATTAATTGACTCCGTGCCCTAACCACTCGTCGCACGCGATACCGTTGCGCGACCCGTTTGACGTACCCCTGAACATCGGGGGAGGAATACTCCAGTCCCCGCGAAGAGATTGCGTACTCGCCGACGTAGTAGGCTGCGGTGATCAACCGAAGGTCGCCGTTGAACTTCTGAGTCAGCCAGGCAAGATATGCGACTCCACCGCGAATGCTCTCCTGCACCACAAACCGGTTGCGCACGCCGAACCTCACCGCTGTTGCCGGCATCAACTGCATGATCCCAGCCGCGCCCTTGTTTGATACCGCATACGGGTTCCATCCCGATTCTTCGTCGATAATCGCAGCCACCAGTTCTACCGGGACTTGATAGACAGCGGCGTAATACTCAGCCCACCTTGCTGACACGTCTCGCGGTGCGCGTGCGTCAGGCACCTGCGCGCTTGCGGTTTCCACCAGCAACGCGAGGAAACACGCCCTGGCCCACTTCATGCCGCAGCCTCCACCGGCGAACCCTCTTCCACTACCGCCATCAACTCGTCGCGATAGCGTTTTGAATCGGCGACCAAGCCTTCAAACCCGGCGCGCAATAGCAAGCGCTTACGATCGGCCTCGGTTTTGGCCAAGAGTGGCAACAGCAAGTCTCGTTGCTCGTGCGAGATCTCCTCGACCCCCAGGATTTCCAGCGCCTGCGCGAGATCGATCATTTCGGCGATCGAGGGCGGCTTCTCCATGTTCCAGCCGCGCAGTGCGTGCGCGAGCCCGGCTAGTTGCCCGCGCAGTTGCAGGCTTTCGCTGCTGCTTCGGATCGCTAGAATTTCTCTCTCACGCTCAACCGATGGGTACTCAAAGCGCAGATAGAAACACCGTCGCCGCAGAGGATCACCCAGGCGGCGCTCTTCGTTCGAACTCAGGACGACAAAGGGAATGGTCGATGCACCAATCGTTCCCAGCTTGGGCACCGTGATCTGCCAGGCGCTCAGAATCTCCAGCAACAGGGCTTCGATGTTGTGGTCGACCTTGTCGAGTTCGTCGATCAGAAGCACGCACGGCTGCACTTCGTAGCGCAGAGCGCGCAACAGTGGCCCTTCCGCAAAAAAGTCCAGCGAATGCAACCGGTTCCGGATCTGGTCCCAATCCTGGCCGAGGTTGGCGGCTTGAGTGTCCAGAAAGAGTTTCTGCAGCGCCTCATCGAATTTCCCGATGACCTTCTCTTCGGTAATTCCCACGTAGCACTGCAGGCGCTCCACTACCGTACTGGCCGCCGCAGCTACCGCATAGGCGAGCTCTGTCTTGCCACATCCTGGCGGACCCTCCACCAGCAGGGGCTTACGCATACGGGCCGCCAGATACACCACTTCCAGGGTGACTGGATCGATGATGTATCGTGCCGCACGCAGCTTGGTGGCGAGTTCGCTTGCAGACGAGAACACGTCGGCTTCCTTTCGTCGTGAAAATTACATTGGAAGCGCTAATTTTGCATTTGTTGGTGCGCGGACTTTGCGGTTATTCGGCAACCTTGTAGGTGGGTTCCCTCTCACGTCGGGAGCGAGGGTGCGAAGCGACGAATGCGTTTCCATGGGTCTAAGGCGCTGATTCTGTTCACTCGCCGCTTCATGCCGGCAGAGCTGCGGCTCCAATCAGACCGTGGAACTCAGAAGTCAGAAATTTATTTCACCGATTACACTTTGGCTGGACAACCGGATGCTTTCCCCTCCCAAGAGTCAGAGCTGCGATTGAGGGCCTCGGGCGAGCTCTTGGTAAAGTCTTCGCGAGGCGCTAGTCAACTTTATTTCACCGATTACACTTTGGCTGGACAACCGGACGCTTTCGCCTCCGAGAGTCAGAACTGCGAATGGGGGCGTGGCGTCCTATTGGTGAAGCCTTCGCGAGGCGCTAGCCAACTTTATTTCACCGATTACACTTTGACTGGACAACCAATTCTCCCCCTCCCGAACGGCACAATCGTTGGACTTGTAGCTAGCAAATCTCCGTCGTAACGCTGCGTTTTGACAGCAAAGGGATTCCGCATTACAAAGTGCCCACTGTGACGACCGATCCTATTGTGCTCAGCGACCTGTTGGCCGAACTTGCCCTGCGGCAGCTCCCGTGTGGAGGATGGGCCGCTCTTGCTTCATCTTCGCAGCCAGCCATTGAGCCGACGTGCTACTCCTCGCTCGTCCTCGGCTCGGCGCCGGTGGGGGACATCGAACGTGCTCAGGACTTTCTGCTCCGGACCCAAAACCCTAATGGCAGTTGGCCAGTCTTTCCCGGAGACGATCAGGAGGGTGGCTGGGTCACCTCGCTGGCTGTAATGGCTCTTCGTGATCTGGCGTGTGCGATACCCGCGAGAATTCAGGGCATCCATTGGCTGCTGAACTTCGCCGGCCGGGAATCAAATTGGTTTTGGAAATGGAAGTTTCGCACCGCTGATCGGCACGTTCGTTTCGACCCCGACAAGTATGGCTGGCCATGGTTTCCGGACACGGTTAGCTGGGTTGTTCCCACTGCATTCTCGATCCTTGCCCTAGACCAGATACCGTGCAATTGCGATGGTTTAGAACACGTCGCTTCCCGCGTTGATTGCGGCATCCAGATGCTTTTCGATCGGGCCTGCCCCGGTGGCGGATGGAATGCCGGGAACGGAGTCGTCTATGGAACTGCCCTCGCACCGCACGCTGACGACACGGCAATTGCACTCCTCGCCTTGAATGATCGAGTGCAGCACCCGGTTGTACAAAGCGGGGTTCAATATCTGGAACGAGTTGCTCCAACCTTGTCGGGGCCTTCGAGTCTCGCCTGGGCGATTCTTGCTCTCGCCGCACACGGTCGGCCAATTGCGCCGCTTTCCAACTCGCTTGCCGCCTTTCCTGATCTCTCAGGCACCGAGGACACCAGCACGCTTGCACTGGTCTGCCTCGCACTTGATCAGCAGCGTGCGTTAGAGGCATTTGGGGTGGCGCTGTGAGCCTTACTCGCCGAGATTTTCTTGCTGGGAGCGCGGCTCTCGCTGCTGGCGCAACGGTCACAGCTCCTTTTCTATTGCCCAAATATCATTCAGATCAACGACGGAAGCGATCTCGAGTTGCGGTCCTGGATTCACAGCAATACTCCCAACAACTTGACCAGACCCTCGCCGCAGGGCTTCGCCTCTTCCCTATCGACGTCCGCGGCAAGACCGTGGTCCTCAAGCCCAACTTGGTCGATTACATTCCTGGCAACGCAATCAATACCCATCCAGTGCTGGTTCTTGCCGCAGCAGAATCATTTCGACACATGGGCGCTAAGTCTGTCGTAGTTGCCGAGGGTCCTGGGCATCAGCGCGATACAAGACTCGTTCTTTCACAAAGTGGGTATGAGCAGTGTCTTCGAGACGAAAAGATTCGATTCATAGATCTGAATCGCGACGAACTAATTCGCACTCAATTACGCGCGGGCTATACAGGAATGAAGTATCTCTGGCTCCCCCGGACTGTGCTGGAAGCAGATTTTATTGTGTCGATGCCTAAAATAAAGACCCATCACTGGTCTGGCGTCACTCTCAGCATGAAGAACATGTTCGGCGTTATACCGGGCTCGAGATACGGTTGGCCGAAGAATATCCTGCACTGGAAGGGCATTCAGGAGAGCATCCTCGATTTGTGCGCCACCGTTCCGATCCACTTCGTGATCGCGGATGGAATCGTGGCCATGGAAGGAAACGGTCCACTCAACGGTACCGCTCGACCGCTGGGAAAGATTGTGCTCGCAGATGACCCGGTGGCTGCCGATGCATCTTGCGCACGGTTAATGGGATTCGAACCCGATCGAGTCGTGCATATTCGGGAGGGCTCGAGATTCCTTGGCAACGCTTCACAGGGACTGATTGACCAAGCAGGTGAAATTCTGACTCCGACGGCAACTCCATTCCAGGTGGTTCCTGAATTTCAGTATCTTCGGGCATTTTGATTTTCAGCCGTAGATCTCCCAGAACCCGGGCCACTCCAATTCAGATTTTTGGCAAGCAAGCGCGTGTCGTCTCAGTGAATTGTCAGCGGCAGATTTCCCAGAAGAAGACTTTCATTCTCCTTGCAGTCTTGCGACACATCCCACACAAGCACTGCGATGCATGTGGAGCAAACGTCCAGACAAGTGATGCTTGAGGACGAAGCTGACCTAGAAAATAGCGATTGAAAGTGATATTGGTCACATCCGTGTTGGTTATCGAACGCCTACACTGAGATTGTCGTAATGCGCTATGTTCTCAAACTCGTGGGATTGATCCTGCTGTTGACGCTGGGAGTATTGCCAACGCTCGCGCTTGCAGGCACCTGCGCCGAGATGCCGAATTCTCACCCTTGCTGTCACTCCAAATTGACCGCGCAAATGTCGATGGCAATGAACGGCGCGGAATCATCCGCTCCGTGTTGCCAGTTTTCATCTGGCCGGGCGGCGCCTGCGACAGAGTCGCAGATCCAAACACCCACTTCTCGTGCGTACCGGCCGATCGTAACGGCAGCATCGCTGGTGACTCGCCCGGTGCAATCGGGAGATAGCACGGAGAAAATCCGCTCGGTTCTTCTTCCTCCCGCACTGTCCTCTCTCTGTACCTTCCTTATTTAGCTCCTGCTCGAAGTGTCTCTGTCGTTCGGGCGTTCTGCGCCTGAGATACATCCCTCTTTCGATTTGACGAGATTGATCCATGAGCAGATTAGGATTCATTCTCCTTGCGAGTCTGCTGGCATTGCCCGCGCCCGCACAGGAATTCCCGAAGACCCAAGAGTTCGCCCCGCAGGCCGGTCCAACTGCGACGGTTGACCAATCGCCAACGTCGCCAGTCCTTACGCTTGACGAGGTAATTAGTGAGGCGCTGGCGAAGAACCCTGGCGCGCAGAGTGCGTTGCATACCGTCTACGCTCAGCAACACAAAATCCCACAGGCAAAGAGCCTTGCCGATCCGATGGTGTCTGTCGGGTGGAATGGGAACCTCGCGCCGTTCAGCGTGCAGGAAGGCGATCCCTCCAGTTATCGCGGCATTGCGGTCAGCCAGCAGCTACCGTATCCAGGCAAATTGAAGCTGCGGGGCCAAATTGCTGCCAAGGACGTGGACGCTGCACAGTGGGACTACGAAGCAGTCCGCCGTCGCATTGTGGCCGATGTGAAAACGGCTTATTACGACTACTTCTTCTACGACAAGGCGCTGCAGATAACGCGCAGAGATAAAGCTCTGCTGCAGAAGTTATCGAGCATTTCGGAGGCCCGCTATCGCGTTGGCAAAGGCATGCAGCAGGACGTGCTGAGATCGCAGGTGGAGATAACGATGCTGTTGCAGAGGGTGACTGTGCTGGAGCAACAGCGGGCGACGGCGCAGGCCAGACTGAACACGTTTATGGCCCGTGATCCCGGATCGCCACTGCCGCCTGCAGCCAGCGTCGAACCTGCCGCATTGAATGAAAAGCTTGATGCGCTCTACGCATTAGCGGCGAAGAACGACACGTCGTTGCAGCGGGAGCAGCAGATGGTCGAGAAGAACCAACTTGCAACGCAACTGGCGCATAAGGACTACCTGCCTGATTTCGGCGTGGCCTACATGTACCAGCAGCGGCCCGCATTGCCTGACATGAACGGCATGACGTTCACGGTGAATGTGCCGGTCTTTTACAAAACCAAGCAGCGTGAAGAAGTTAGGCAGGCGACGGAAGAAACAATCAGCGCCGAGCGCAGCCGGGACAATCGCAAAAACGAACTCCAGTTCGAGCTTAAACAGAATTACCTCGCAGCCCAAGCGTCGAAACAACTGCTCGATCTCTACTCGAAAGCGGTTGTACCGCAATCGTCGTTGGCGCTGGAGTCGGCGATGTCAGCGTACGAGGTCGGGAACGTCGATTTCCTCACGGTTCTGTCGAACTTCAGCACGATCCTTAATTACGAAGTGGACTATTACCGCGAACTTGCCAATTACCAGGCTGCGCTCGCCCGCATGGAGAGCTTGGCCGGAATGGAACTGACTTCGGCACGATAGTTGTCGTCTGATGGCGAACTCCGCGAAGTGAAGGAGCAAGGAATCATGAATAACAGATCATTACGAATCGCCGCTCTGGTTATCGCCGCAGTGGTTGCGCTAGGTGCCGTTTATGGTCGGCGTGTACTGGCCTGGCAGGATCCTCATGCCGCTCATGGGGCGGCTCAGACCTCATCGGGACAGCGGAAGGTCCTCTATTACTATGACGCCATGAACCCGCAGCACCACTACACGAAACCCGGGAAGGCGCCCGATGGAATGGATCTGGTGTCGCAATACGCGGACGACAACTCGACGAGCAATAGCACCGGGCAGTCCAGCACACAATCGGCCTCGGCCGGCGAGCGCAAGGTGCTTTTCTGGTACGACCCTATGCACCCGGCCTACAAGGCCGATAAGCCGGGTATCGCTCCCGATTGCGGCATGACACTTGTGCCGAAGTATGCCGACGAGCAGGCCAGCCTGGCGAAGATGCCCGTGGGTACGGTCACGATCTCTGCCGACAAGCAGCAACTGATCGGTGTCCGCACGGGCAAAGTGGAACGGCGATCGTTGGAGCGCACCATTCACACCACCGCGCAGCTCACCGCAGATGAAACGAAGATCGCGCACATCCACGTCAAGGTGAGCGGTTGGATCGACAAGGTCTATGTGGATTATGTCGGCCAGTTGGTGAAAAAGGGGCAACCGCTGTTCACCCTCTACAGCCCTGACCTGGTGGCAACTCAGGACGAATATTTGATCGCGAAACGGGGGCAGGCATCGTTGGGAAGCTCACCCTTTCAGGAAGTGTCCGATGGCTCAAATTCACTCTTGCGGGCCTCGCGTGACCGCCTGAAATTTTGGGACATTACCGACGAACAAATCAAGAATCTCGATGAAACCGGTGAGGTCACGAAAAACCTGACGTTCTACTCGCCGACCACAGGCTTTGTAACCGATCGCAAGGCGTTTCCCCAGACCTCGGTAAGTTCCGATACGGAGCTCTACACGATCTCCGACCTCTCAACCATC
>DATBZX010000126.1:0-8130 GCA_036512955.1 Terriglobales bacterium | reverse complement strand
AGGGAGCGCGAAGCGCAGACGCCGCTTGGAACTCCATCTCACAGTGCGTGTCCCTCCAGGATTTCAGGGCTGTCGAACTAAAGCCCCGCGCCGTACCTGACAACAGGATACACGATGAGATGTTAACTATGATAAACAAGCGTGCGAATATTATGCTTTTGCCACCCAGACCCGTTCGGCGGCGGATGTGCCGAGACGAATCTGGTGTTTGTCGATCGACAGGGATACCGTGCCGTCGTAGTTTCGGGCTTCTACTGCAATCCGAACGCCCGGACGAATTCCCTCACTCTCGAAGAACTCAAGGAGTTGCCGGTCACGTTCGTAAACACTTGCAACCAAATATCTTGAGCCCGGTTCTGACTCGCTGAGTAGACGCAATCCTCGTTTGCGGCGTTCCGCAGGGCTGCGGAGAACCAGCTCGTTTCCGTGAGGACAAGTGTCCTTGTGCCCGAGCTTTTCAACCAGCTTCTTCTCAAACGCGGGAGAGACCGCATGTTCCAGCCGTTCGGCCTCGTCGTGGACCTCATACCAGGGCATTCCGAAAATCTCCGACAACATTCGTTCGATCAAGTGATGACGAACGATCGTGCGCTCGGCGATTTGCCTCCCCTGCGAAGTAAGCCGAATATGGCCGTCATTTTTGACAGACACAAGGCCATCCTTGGTTAGGCGCTTCAGAGCGAACGTTACCGCTGGCCTCGTGACGGAAAGCCAATGAGCGAGGGTAGCGGGGATAACGGTCTGCCCCTCTGCTTCCGCTTCCGCGATGGCCTTGAGGTAGTCTTCTTTAGAGATCGTGATCATTGTCAATGGGAATCTCCACAAATGCGTGCAGTCTAACACCAGTAAGGCCCCTATCGGAGCGGCCACTTGGTGAGTGTTTGGCACGGGTTACCCGATGCGCTTAGGTGAAGGCTGGGCCGTGACTGCGCGAATCGGCAGCGGCACAAGCTGCCCGCTCGCAAGGTTGCAGAATCCGCTCCGATAAGACAAAAGCGTGCTCAAGAGCAACCTACAGCGATATACCTCGGCCGAAACTAACCGCGAAGCGACCGACGTGTGGCTATGCGTCACACGCGTCGAGCAGCGTCCTGCTTGCTCTGCGTTCGAGACGCAACATCCGGTGCTCGAACCGTGCCTTGAGCCGGCGATATTCGGCCGCCGCGATCGTCCCTGCCTGGTTCGCACCACGGAGCTGGGCGAGCGCCAGCGCACGTTCTGGTTCGCGAGCTTCGTGTTCATAGTGAATTGCCAGCTGTTCGTAGGCTTCGTAGCCCTCGCGAGAGTTGCCCAATGCACTTTCCCAGAGTTCGTGCGCGCGTGCGAGGTCTCCGTCACGCTTGGCGAGACGTGCCAGTGCGGCGCGGGCAGTACGATTGGTTCCCTCCGGCAGGACGGAGGCGATCGACTGTTCGTACAGTTTCCGCGCACGCTTTGCCTCGCCACGTCGTTCGCAAATGCGGGAGACGCCGAACAGTTCCAAGCCATCCTGACTGGTTCCCTCCCCGTCGCCGAGGAGTGAAGGATGCGACCAGAGAGTCCAGCGAGTCCCCGAAGATCCATCTGGTTGTGCAGGAAGACAGGGACCAACGGCTCTGCGCGTCCCCCGCGCACGAAGTCGACATAGATTCGTGGAATCAGCTCTGACGCGATATCTGCGCCCCGGTCCCATCCCAGCACATGGCGTTCGAGTTGCGACAGTCGGACGGAACCCAGCCGGAGGCGCCATAGATTCCGTGCAGGGTGAAGGAAGTCAAGGTGGGCTCGCGGTGCCGGCGGCGGAATGGTCCGCGCCATCCGATAGCGGGTTTCGAGCAATGGCCAGTCGAAGGACTTACCGTTGAACGTGACCAACACCGGACGTTCTGACATGCGCTCCGCAAGCGCCGCGAGCACCGAACGTTCTTCACTGTACTCGCGCACGAACAGCTGCTCAACCTCAAGACCACCGCCTTCCCACCATGCAAGACCGACCAGAAATGGATACGTCCCTGTCCCGCCGGCGAGTCCCGTTGTCTCCGTATCGAGAAAAAGCCACTGCTGGACGTCGGCGATATCTTCGGGTACATCCGGTGCGAGTAACCGAAGTGCTGCAGCATCTGGCGCGCAAGCGGCACTGGCGTCACTTCGCGCTGCCCCCCATCCTTTACTTCAATACCGCGCTGCTGTTTGCCAGCAGTGTCACTCTGGAATTCGCGCGCCGCCGGATGGCCGCCTTCGCGGGCGGGCAGGGCGCGAAGCGCTCGCTCCCACTCACGTGGTTGTACGGCACTTTGGCACTGGGCCTGCTGTTCATCGCAGGACAATACGTCGCCTGGCAGCAACTGAAAGCAGAAGGTCTGTACCTGGCCACCAATCCCAGCAGCTCGTTCTTCTACTTGTTTACGGCGGCCCATGCGCTGCACGTGCTGGGCGGACTAGCAGGACTGGCACTGGTCATTTGGCGGTTCAGCAAGCGCGTGCCCACGTTGCGCCTTAGCACCCTGGACACCGTTTCCTACTACTGGCATTTCATGGACGTGTTGTGGGTTTATCTGCTGCTGCTTCTTTGGATGAGGCTGTGAACGCGTGAAACTGCAAGACGACAAGGAGGCACCGTGAGCGATGCCGCGGTCATGCATCATGCGGAGATGGATCGGTCGGTGCCATTTCTGTTTCCCGCCAAGAAACTGGCGATGTGGATATTCATCGTGGCCGACGCGGCCACTTTCGGCGGCTGTTTAGTCGCTTACGGGTTCCTGCGCAACGGCTCGCAAAACTGGCCGACACCTTTCCATTTCTATCCCACCGTCGTCAACGCCATCGTCATGACGTTTATCCTGGTGACCAGCAGCCTGACCATGTTTCTTGGCGTCAGGGCGGCCAAAACGGGCAACCGGTCCGCGGCTTTCCGCTGGGTACTTCTCACCACCCTGGGTGGTGCGATATTCGCCCTCTTGCACCTCCGCGAATGGATGGCATTAATCGACGAAGGGGTCCGCCTTTACAAGAACCCGTGGGGCAACAATCTGTTTGGCGCAGCCTTCTTCAGCATCACGGGACTGCACCTGCTGCACGTGACTTGCGGCATCGTTGCCCTGTTGGTCGTCGGTATGCGATATCGGGCGGGCCGCTTCAATGCGGACGATCTTGACATCACCGGCCTGTACTGGCACTTCGTCGACCTGGTTTGGATGTTCGTTGTGCCGCTGGTCTATCTGTTGAACGTTTCAAAATAGCCGTATGGTGAGGAGCGGAATACTATGAACCCCACGAGTCAGCACGCTACTGCAGATCCATCGCACGCCGATAAGCTGGGAAAGTATCTGGTCGTTTACCTCGTCATACTCATCATTGCCGGCTTGCAATTCGTGGTTGCTTATCAGCACATTGATATGTCGGCGATGCTCTTCCGCATGCTTCTGCTGGCAATCCTTGAAGCTGTGCTGGCGGTGGTGTTCTTCATGCATTTGGGCGGAGAGAACCGGACGTTCGTCATCTGGGTGGCGCTTATCACCCTCTTTGTTTTTGCCGCTATGCAATATGGCTGGACCGACAGCAACCGCATGGAGAGACTTGCGCCACCGCCTAGCGCAGCGGGAGCTCCACAATGAAGGCCGAACGGCTGTTCGTCATCCTTGCGATGGGGCTAATGCTGATGGCGCTTCCTTCGGCGCTCTTCGGCCAGAGCTGTTCGCTGTGCTACACCCAGGCCGCTGCGTCGACGCAACGCTTCATCCAGGCATTGCGCAGCGGAATTCTGATCCTGATGCTTCCCCCATTCGTTATGTCGGTGGGGATCACGTGGATGACGTACAGCCGCCGGAACAATTTCCACGCAGGGTATGATGCGGACCCGGCAATAGGCAATGTTGGTACTGTAATCGAATCAGACCAAGACGGGTGAAATGGCGACCTCACAGGTAATGGCGAATCCGAATTCCCTACAGACGTTGAAGTCAAAGCTACACGACTATCTCATCCTGACCAAACCTGAGGTTAACCTGCTGATCCTGATGACAACGTCAGCGGGCTATTATTTAGCGTCTCGCGGTCCCCTGCGAATCGGCGGACTCCTCAATACGCTGGTCGGCACCTTACTGGTTGCCAGCGGAACCGCGACTCTGAATCAGTGGATGGAACGGGTGTGGGATGGACAGATGCGGCGCACCGCATCTCGGCCGCTCCCGTCGGGGAGAATGACTGCCCGCGAGGGGTTTTGGTTCGGAGTGCTGCTTAGCCTCGCCGGTGGCCTGTATCTCGCTGTTGCCGTGAACCGATTGTCTGCCCTTCTCGCCATGGCGACTTTGTCGTCGTATCTCTTGGTCTATACACCGTTGAAAAGGAAGACCCCGCTCTGTACGATGTTAGGCGCCGTCCCGGGCGCCATGCCCACTTTGATTGGATGGGCGGGTGCCGCCGCTACCATCAACCGGAACGCCTGGTTCCTGTTTGCCATCCTCTTTCTTTGGCAGTTCCCTCATTTCCTCGCGATTGCCCTGATGTATCGCGAGGACTACGCTCGGGCTGGATACCGGATGTTGCCTCGCTTTGATCTGGATGCCCGCTTCACCCGCGCGGAGATCCTCGGTTTCACCGTCGTTCTGGTCCTGACGACGATGCTACCGGCGGCGGGTCGCGGTGGGCCCATTTATCTGTTCGCGGTGTCGCTGGCGGGTTTGTATCTGCTGTATCACGTGACCAACCTTATGAAGTCCACGTCAAATGTCTTCGCCCGTCGCTTACTTCATGCCTCGGTCCTATATCTGCCGGTCGTGCTCGGCATGATGGTCGCCTGCAAGGCGTAAGGCGTCTGGTGGAGTCCCTCATTGAATGAACACGGAGATGAGGCGACTCCGTACGCCAGTCGATTCCAGTTGAATGAACTCGACTCTCGAAGGGACTGTTTAATTGCAACCGTCAGCCACTTTTTTCAATTTCGACACAGTCAGTGTGGGAGGCTGTTGCGACAAGACATTGTTCCTTGAGGGACCGGGCGGCGGTTCGGAGACGGTTCCCGTCGCCTGCACCATCCTGGCGTTATAGCGCTTGAACACAGCGGAATCACCTTCCAGCAGATAAAGGGTGTCGCTCATCGTGCCCAGCGTGTAGTGGTCGTCGTACCCCGTGAGGCAGCCCACGACCGTTTTCGGCGTGCCAGCCGTCGGAGCCGGTTGTTTCGGCGACGGACCTTCCTGGCTTTGCGCCGATGCTGTCATCGCTGCGCACAGGGCAAATATCGCTAGCGTAAGCAGGATTCTGAGCCCGCCATGCATTCTCATTCTGTGATCCTCTTTCTCCCTGCCTCAGCGGCCCAATGGCCTCTGTCGCAACCGGTATTGACTTTCATTGGCAGAGTGAAAAACGGAGTTGGCATCCGAAGATTCTTTCTCGGATCCCAGTGTACCCGGGCTTCGCCAAGATTTTGGGAGTCAGCGGGTTGAATGTTTCCATACACGGCCGCATGCGGCTAGGTCATCTATGATTGCTGGTATATTCGTGTTACTTCGACAATTCCTCGTCCGGTTGTGCGGCGTTTGCTCTTCTCACCAGGCTCGGCCGTTGCGAAACCTCCCTGTTTGGCAACAACTGCGCCCCATGGAACATCGTGATAGTGCCAAATGTCTGGTTTTGAGGCAAGCCTGATATACGGCTGCCGTAACCGAGTCACCTAGTCCTGGCACACCGCATGGAGCGACTGCATTCCAGTTGGTCCTCGGTCTTGATCGCTACGACCCGTGGTTCGTCCTGACACAGCGTCAGCCACCGCCTCCGCATTGATCTACTCGCTCCTGCTCATCTTCACGTACGACTTCACGGACCGCGTCGGCATCAGTCGCACCTCGCCTCCCCGATCTCATCGTGCCCGCCCGAGATAATGTGCTTCTGCACAGGCTTTCGGGCCCACCATTCCACCTCGCAGGATTGCTGTGAAGCGCAGCGGTTGTGCCTCCTACTCCAAAGCTGCGGCCTGGGTCAGGCAGCGAACCATCACATTCGTCACGCCATCACTTCTCCTACGCGGTGCGGACGCTCGTACGCTTAGCGACCGTGGTGGTTGGCCCAAAGTTGGCAGAGAGTCGGCTTCGAGAGGCCGAGTGGCTTAGGCTTTCTGCCGATCTCGGTGAGGAACTGCTTGTTACACGGGATGTGTTGTCGTGCGCACCGTCGTCAATTCGGAAACATCGTCTCAGGCGCGTATTCCCCGTGAAACGCGAGGTTCTCGCAAACAAAGACTCTGACGCCAATGGTCACGCTGAGCCGAAAGCTTTTGTCATGGCTGTTCCGCAAGCCGATGGCGAAACGGCAGCCCTGGAATCCGGAGCTAAGGTCCATCGCGCCGAACATGCGCATCCCGTCCGCTGATACGGCGTATTCCTCCTGCACGATGCCGATCTGGCGGAAGCCGAGTGCTTCAATCAGCTTTTCCACTACCGCGATATGGGGAATGGGTTTGTGGGTTGCTGTTCCCACGGGCGTTGCCACGCGGGCCAGTTCTTCCCGGGTTAGCTTTGCTCCGTAGGAGCACAGCGTCATCGTCGGAGCGGGTGCCGGTACTTGGGCTGTTAAGACCCCAACTGGCTGCTCCTGCTCGATAAGGTTTGTCTCTTGCATCGTATCTCCTCCAAATGAAAATCGGGAGAGCCAGCAGACGACTGAGTCTGCGCTCTCCCGAGTTGGTTATGCCGCTTCCGGCGGCCCGGCGCCCAACATCCTCAGACGCCTTTGTCTGTGCAATTGGGCAATTACATGGCTTTCGCGCTCAAGCTGCGCACACTAAGCCATTGGTGATCAAATCGAGAAACCAGATTTGGTCTACTCTCCGCAGATCAATGTCGGTGGGGTGTTCGAGGATGAAACGCCGCACGTCTTTCTCGTGGATGAGATAAATATCCCCGTTTTGCTGCTCCGTTCGCGCGGTGCCGCGCAACTTGGCTTTGAGGTGGCCGCTCTTGATCCACCGCGTCACTGCGTGAGAGTCAATTCCCAGCGCCTGCGCGAGACCGCTGGCGGAATAGAAGCTCCCGTCGTGCTTGAAACGCATTCGTTTCAACTTGAGGTGAATTCCAGTTACCGTGCGTGCGTATCCGGCCGCCTTCAGCTTGAGGCGGATGCGTTCATCGCTCATCCATGCGTAGCGGGCGAGAATCTCCAGTTCCCTCTCGCTCCAAGGCAGCTCTTTCGTTCGGGCCAGACCCAACTCACGAGCGCGCTTCTTCAAAGCCCAATGCGGCATGCCGACTTTCTTTGCCAACAACCGGATGCCAGGGCGCGTCTTCGCCTTCGGAGGGCTGAGGTAGATTTCTCGGATGAGATGGTCGATTTGGTCGCTGAAGATGTACTTGCGGCGGCGCTTGGCTTTACTTCCACGACGATCGTTTCCGCTGGCCATCAGGGGGAACGTGAGCAGCGCGATCCACAGCGTGGAATATCCGTAGGCTGCTCCAGCAACCGAGTAGGTGGAGATTCCCGACGGATCATCGTCGGCCGCCCCGGCGATTAATCCCGGCCCCAAGACCGCCAAGGATCTCTTCAGATACCCGGATCTTTTGGCCTTTTCGACATTCTGGTTAGACAGATGTTGTTTCGCCGTCATATCCGTCGGAAGCGATGCTCGGCATCAAGGGTTCGTGAGACACCGCGGCATTGAATTGTCCAATGGGAGAGTGATACTTGCAACTTTAATCTCCGCCGCGAGACTTTGCCCGAACGAACAACTCCTGAATCGCTTGACGGAGGGAGAGGGAGGAGAAAATCGCTTCCGCTTAGCTGCCCTTCCTAGTCGCGTCCGCAATACGGTCAGCGGGCGAACATCTTGTTCATATAACAGACCGCATTGCGGGCCAGAGAGTGCCTAGTGACGGCTCAGTTACAGGACACGCAAGAAAGCCACAAGGTCCTTCTTCTCCTGATCAGTCAGCTTTGTGCCCAGCACTAGGTTGAAGTACTCCACCGTGTCATCCAGCGTCAGCAATCTTCCATCGTGCAGATAAGGCGGTGTGTCCTTGATCCCGCGCAACGGAAACGTCTTGATGGGGCCGTCGTGAGCCATCATCATGCCATTCACCATTTGCTGCTTGTAGAAACGTTCCGCATGCAAATCGTGCATGGTGTTATCCGTATAGTAGGGCACCGAATGGCAGGTTGCGC
>DATBZX010000125.1:0-3615 GCA_036512955.1 Terriglobales bacterium | reverse complement strand
CCAAACCGCATCATGAAGTAGAAGAATGCCGCGAACAGGAGAAGTGAGATTATTCGATCCATCGTTGCTTCCTCCCATACCTTTGCTACTCGGTTAGCTGGCGTGATCGCAAATGCGGGATGAATGCCGGGACCCCGCGCGCATAATTAGTGTAGGCCTCGCGAAATTCTGTTTGTACCTGTCTCTCCTCTGCCTTCGCTAAACGCACGTACATCCAGACCAGTACCGGAAACATCACCAAGGTCGGAATCGTAGGCCACTGCAGCAAAAAGCCAAACATTACCGCGATGAATGCTATGTACTGTGGATGCCGGATGTATGCGTAGGGACCAGTTGTCGCGAGGGTCTGTGACTTCTGCGCCGCGTACAACACCCGCCACGAGCTGGCTAACAGGAAGAGGCCCGCCACAATCAACACCTCACTGACGATATGCAAGGGATCCATGTGAGGATTGCCCTTCAGGCCAAGCAGGGTGTGCAGCATGTGCCCGGATTCGTGTGACATGAAGTCCACCCCTGGATAATGGCTTGCCAGCCATCCCGACAGGAGGAAGATCGTCAGCGGAAAGCCATACATCTCGGCGAACAGCGCGACGATGAAAGCGGAGAACGCCCCGAACGATCGCCAATCCGTCCTGGTCTTCGGCCGCGTGAAGCTGAAAGCAAAGATGATAAAGAAGGCTGACTCGATGAGTACCAGCCCCCACATACCATAGGCGGTGCCGTCATGATTCATGTGGTTTTACTCCCCGGCCTCGTTTAGCGCCATTCTTCGCCGTTGCCTCGCCTCGCAATGGCGGCACCGTCATCCAGCGGCACGCAGCTCTGTCCACATCATTTAATGTCCGGTCTGGGCACCCGCTTTCTTGGCCATCTCCTGGTGCGCCTCCGCAAGCTTTGAGTTGTCGGCCGCAATTTTGTCCCACATCGCGGCTATCCCGTCGTACATGTTGGCCATACCCACAGGCTTCGCAATGTTCATCTTCCGATAACTCTCTGCCGCCCGTCGATGAAGGTCAGCTTTTTTCTTCGTTTCTGCAGCCTCCTGCTCGTAGTACGCGGCGATCGCCTCGTGGTCTGCAGGCGTCTTCGCGTTTGTTATCATCTCCTCCAAGTTGCCGTCTGAGACGACTGCCTGCTGTGAACCTGCCCGCATCGTGGGCAGGGCGGCCGCAGCGAGTAGTATAAGACCCGCTGCGAGCAACATAGTTACTCGCTTCATTTTCTCCTCCAGTTTCATGAGGTTGATCCTCGTAATTGTCGCGTCTTGTCCTGGCGGATTTTTCGGTCGCACCATGAGTCCCAAGTTCCAGGAGCATTGACGATCTCGCGCGCAAACCTGCACACGCGGCAGACGCGCGACAACTCGGGCAACCTAATCAGACTCGATCAGATCTGAAGCGAGCAGAGAACGTCGAGGGGCAGCAACGGCGGGGGCCTCCCGGAGGTGACGGTCAAGCACTTGACGGGCTTGGCCGTGAACCCAAGTCTCGCCGGGCAACGCATCATAGGGATGGAAAAGAAATCGGAGCCGTGATTCGGCTGACTTCGGCTGACCTGAAGGTCCACCGGATGCGGCAGAGATTTGCAGCACCCCGGGTGACTGGCGTTCCCGTTATGGGTGCAGGTCGGCGCGAAACACGCTACAGACTGTGTCCCTCGGATTTGAGCAGCGATGCAGATGAGGCTGCCCTGAAGAATAACCACCACGGCCAACAGCGATGCGGCCAGCGTTCTCACGATTTTCAGCGTACTCCCGACTCATCCGCGTGACACGACGATGATCCTCGTGTAGCCGAACGCAACAACGCCTGCGGGGCCGGAGGTTATTTCCTGACCAGTGCGGTGCCGCGATACATTGTGGAATGGGTCTTCGGCATCCCCCCGATCACAAAGCGGTCAAGCCGCGCGATCTCGAGTCCGGCCTCGGAGATAAGCTGATCTATGCGCCTGGTAAGATGGCATCCGCGGCCGATCACGCGCTGAATCGGATCCAGTCGCCGCTGCCACTTCGCGACAGAGGGTTCATCGCTGAGGCAATGCTCGAGGAACAGGAACGATCCTCCAGACTTGAGCACCCGGCGCACCTCGCGCAGCGCCGCCGTCGCATCGGGAATCGTGCACAGGGTGAACGTGCTTACCGCGCAGTCGAACTTGCTGTCTTCGAACGGCAGGTGCTCGGCGCTGAGCTTTGCGCGTTCGACCGGAAAGCGGGCGGCGGCGATACGCTGCGCGACTCGTTTCGACATGAGGTCTTCAGGATCGACCACAGTGAGCCGCTTCACTGCAGCCGGAAAATAAGAAAGGTTCAGCCCGGTGCCGAATCCGAGTTCGAGAACGTCGCCGTGCGCGTCTTTCAGGGCTGGTGGCCGCTCGCGGGCGATTACTTTCGAGCTCATGCTCCAGTCGAGGAGGAAGCCGAATATTCGATCCGACAGACTCATGCGAGTCCTTTATCAAATGCGAGGCACGCGGACTAATTTACCGGAACTCAACCAAACCGCCACTAATATCGGCAAGGATGCTTTCAGCTCGAAGGTATTCCGTCAGCAACCGCAAACCAGAGGCGCTCCTTCGTGGTTGGCCTGCCCCCCTAAAGCCCAGCAGATTTGAGGTAGAGTCCGTCGGCGCAATGGACCGGCGTTTTCTCTCCATAATCTTGCTATTCTCGGACCCCGCTTTCTGGTTCATTTGTTCAATCCAGACTTCTACTTCATTCTGCCGTGGTCTGTAATCGGGGCGGTATTTTGGTGGCGCAGGGCCGCAAGCCTTGAGCTTATCGAAGCAGGTCTACTACTGGCCTATCTGCTAGTTATATGCACATTTTCCCAAAGTTATTCATTCGCGGTACTCGGGACGGACCCGACTTTTCATTTCGCGCGATACGCAACCGAGATTGCACCCTTGTTGGCGCTACTCGGAGCGGGCGGCATAGAACCTCTTCTGTTGAACGTATTTCTCCCGAGGCTCGGCACCGTCACCGCCGCACTTGGCGGAGGAGGAGTGCTCATACTCTCGCTGTTGCTCGGCGTGTCGATCAGAGAACGGTTCGCTGCGGAGGAAGAGGCTATCCGTGTTGTACCTACAACGTGGGTTTGTAACGCTGTGCGGCCAGATGGGATTATCATTTCTTCACGACCGATCCTGGTAGCGTTGGTTTGTGACCCTCACCGAGGGGTTATAGATTATTCTCAGATTGGGTACGCGATTCCCCAGAAATCGCTCAAGAGTTTGGTTACGGCGGGGCAAGTCTACCTATTTTGGAGTAGCGTCGAATCCGTGGCGGATGCTCAGAGGTACCCATACGCGGCGCGTTCCCTCGTCGAGTACCGACAAAGCGCAGTTGCGACGGATGTGTTGCAACTTTGGCGGGGGTGGCTGGTAGTCTGAAAAGACCGTGAAGAACGTAACCCGACCGGCAATCTTCAAGTGGCGGCAGACGGAGCTGATTCTTTGTGCCGTGCGCTGGTATCTTCGGTACTCGCTCTCGCTCCGCGATGTCGAAGAGTTGTTCGCCGAACGCGGTCTGGAGGTGGATCACACGACGATCTGGCGTTGGGTTCAACGTTACGGTCCCGAACTGGAGCAGCGGCTGCGCCGTCATCTCAAGCCGAC
>DATBZX010000124.1:0-10781 GCA_036512955.1 Terriglobales bacterium | reverse complement strand
GGGCTTTAGCCCGGTGAATACGTCCCAATCCAAATCACGGGCTTTAGCCCTGGAAAGAAAGGCGCGAGCGATCGCGCCTTTTGCTATTGGCGCCAACGGCGGTTCAGTTGCCCTTCCCGCGAAATACGTTGTCGATCATTTGCCGCATGAAGTGGCCGCCGAAGCCTCCTGCGCTGGCGGCGAGTAGTTGCAGGAATGCGCCATACACTTGCCCGCGGTCGTGCGGCCACTTCACGACGAAAGCGTAGTAGGCCATTACGATGGGGACGCCAACCCACACCAGCAGGACCCAGCGCCAGGGCCGTTGCCACCTCCAGAAACCGAAAGCCATGGCAAAGAGAACCATGCACAGCGCGGTGAGCAGCGCGTCATCCACCGTCTGGTTGACCCAGCCGGAGAACAGCCCGCACAACGCGGCAAGAAGGTAGGTCAACGGATTGGTGCGGGCCACGAGGTCGGTCATGAGTATTGGTAGAACCCGCGGCCGGATTTGCGGCCTAGCCAGCCGGCGTCCACCATCTTAATGAGCAGCGGGCACGGTCGGTACTTGGGATCGCCTAGCCCGTTATGCATGACGCGCATGATGTCGAGGCAGACGTCGAGCCCGATGAAGTCCGCCAGCGTAAGCGGGCCCATGGGATGCGCCATGCCCAGTTTGAACACCTGATCGACCGATTCGGGCGTGGCCACACCTTCCATCACGGTGTACATGGCCTCGTTGAGCAACGGCATCAGCACGCGATTGGAGACAAATCCGGGGGCGTCGTTGACCTCGACCGGGGTCTTCTCCAGTTTCTCGGCCAGTGCCTTCACCGTGGCGTAGGTCTCGTCGGAAGTGGCGAGGCCGCGGATCACTTCGACCAGCTTCATCATTGGAACCGGGTTGAAGAAGTGCATGCCGATGACTTTGTCCGGACGTTTGGTAACCGCAGCCAGTTTGGTGATTGAGATCGACGAGGTATTCGACGCTAGGATGACTTCGGGACGGCAGAGTTGGTCGAGATCGCGAAAGAGTTCCGACTTGATCTCGGAGCGCTCGCTCGCCGCCTCGATGATGAAGTCGCAGGCTGCGAGCGACTTGCGATCCACCGTGGCGGTGATGCGAGTGATGGCGGCATCGCGCGCCGCAGCAGTGATTTTTTCCTTGGCGACTTCGCGGTCGAGGTTCTTGCGAATGGTGTCAAGTCCACGATCGAGGAAGCGCTGCTCAATATCAACCAGTACAACGTCGTAGCCGCTTCGTGCAAAAACATGGGCAATACCGTTGCCCATGGTGCCCGCGCCGATCACACCCACAGTTTTGATATCCATGATTGCCCCAGGTGCAGCAAGACCGCACCAACAAAACAGACGAGTGTAACAGAGGGGTATGGGGAGACTTAGTTGCTGTTGGTCAGTGGACGGTCCGCGTCTTCCGGTAGCACTCGGATCATGATGCAGGTAGCGTTGTCTTCGCCTCCGGCCTCGAGCACGGCTTCGATCATTTTGTCGCAGGCCGCCTGCAGGGGATGGATGTCGGCAAGAATCTCATGGATCTGGTCGTCCTCGAGATGGCGCAGAACACCATCCGTGGTCAGTAGCAGGATATCGCCATCCTGGGCGGGAAACTCGGCGAGGTCAGCCGGGATGGTTTCTTCGGTGCCGAGGGCGCGAGTGATGATGTGTTGGGCGGCTGATTTCTTGGCTTCTTCCAGAGTGAGGACGCCGCGGCGAACCTGTTCCATTACCAGTGAGTGGTCTTCGGTCAGTCGCAGCAGGGTGCCTTCGCGCAAAAGGTAGATGCGGCTATCCCCGACGTGGGCGATGGTGAACTTGCCGTCTAGGAAGCGGGCGGCCACCAAAGTGGTTCCCATGCCGGAAGCGGCTGAGTGGCCGTCGGCATACTCCAGGATGCATTCGTTGGCTTTATTGACGGCGTCAGAAAGCATTTGCGCCCCGAGGGGCGCGTCCACGAGGCTGGCGTCGGCGGCCAGAGGTTCGTGGTCGCGGAAATAGGAAAGGACAGTATCGACCGCGATTTTGCTGGCTACTTCGCCAGCCGCGTGTCCGCCCATGCCATCGCAAACCACAAAAACGCCGTGCCGCAGATCGAAGCCGTAACTGTCCTCATTAGAGGGCCGAACCTTACCCACGTCGCTTCGCCCCACCACCTCGAGTCCCAATTGCATGCGGGCATAACTTTACACTGAGTTCCGATTTCACGCGAGTAACCAAAGTGGTGGTTTTAGCATTTCGGCGAAATTATCTGCCCTAGTGCCAACCATTTCGGCCCGCATGGCAACTTACTTCGGTAACCTTAATTCTTCGTTAAGCGACGAGCTTACGGCCGAGTCTTGGCGATTTCCGGCTCTTTCTCCGCCGAGTTGGAGTGTTCGATGTGGTGCTGTTCCAGGTCGGCGCGGAGAAATTCGAATGCCTCTTCCGGAGTATTCGCCCAGTGGATCAGACTCAGGTCCTTCGCAGAAATGGTTCCTGCGTCCACGAGGGCCTGAAAGTTGATGATCTTGTCCCAGTACTCGCGGCCATAGACCACCACTCCGATGTGCTTGGCGAGCTTCTCGGTCTGCGCCAGGGTGAGCAGTTCGAACATCTCATCGAAGGTACCAAAGCCTCCCGGAAACACCACCAGCGCCTTAGCCAGGTAGGCGAACCACAGCTTGCGCATAAAGAAGTAGTGGAACTCGAAGTTGAGGTCAGGCGTGATGTAGGGATTGGGAACCTGCTCGAAGGGCAGATTGATGTTGAGACCGATGGTCTTGCCTCCGGCTTCAGAGGCGCCGCGGTTGGCAGCTTCCATGATCCCCGGGCCGCCTCCAGTGCAAACCACAAAACGGTGGCGGGGCTGGCTGATGGTCTGGGTCCACTTGGTGATCATGTACGAGAGCTTGCGCGCGTCTTCGTAGTAGCGCGCCATCTTGAGATCTGACTCGGCGCGAACCATCTGCTCCAGTGCGGCGGGAGTATCATTGCCGGCCTTCTGCAGTTCCTGCAGCGCGGCTTGCGCTTTCTCCTGGCTGCGGAAGCGGGCGGAGCCGAAGAACACGATGGTGTCTTGAATGCGCTCGCGGCGGAATTTCGAGAGCGGCTCCTGGTATTCGGCCAGGATGCGCAGGATGCGGCCGTCGGGGCCGTTCAGGAACTTCTTGTTCTCGTAAGCCAGCGGCACCCGCTGATTGGGATGCGGTGGCAGATCGGTTTTGTCTTTATCAGGCATCAGGATAGGTAATCAGTCGTCAGTGAATCTGACATTAACTCCTACAAGCTACCGCATAAAGGGCGCAGAGAGGTAATTGGAAAGGAGCGGGTAGTGTCCTAAAGTTGCGTTGCCTCTATCCGCGCCACTGTCCAATCCCATCCCAAATCATATCCAATCGACGGGCGCTTCCTTCGTATCCAAACTCTCTGCGTGCAAGATCTAGGGTTTCTCGAAATGCTGCCCGCATTGCCGCGGAACCCCCAGCTGCAAACAAGGACTTACCTATTTGGATCAATTTTGCTTCGTCACTCGAATTGGTCCCAGTGTGATCGCCGCGGAAGTAGCCGCCAAGAATGACTGCGATCTGGTTGGCCGCATCAACAACAATGCGCTGAGAATCGACTTGTTTTTGCTCCGCTATTTCTGCCTGTGAGGCATCTCGGAAATTCCGCGAACCACACTTTATGCACTGGTTAAGGTAATCCAACTCGAACCCCCCGTCCTTAGCCAGTTGGATATGTCCACATGCTTCGCACTTCACCATCTTCATGCAGCCCTCCGAATGCCAGCCTTCGCTATCCTCGCAACGGCAGGAAGTATACGCCATGAATTATGCTCACGCTAGCAGTTCCCGTAGGCTCCAAACATGGTCGGTTAGACCGCTTTCCATGCGACGTGTGGCGAGGGCGGCATAACGATAGCCCAGCGTGAAGCGCAGCGAAACGCTGGGTAAGCTGGTTATAAAAACCCGAGCCCCTTCAGGGGCGCCACACCGCTAGTTCTTCACCGTCATGCCAGCTGAATCGACGGCTTTCTTGCCGGAGACGCCTTCCAGCCCTTGAAGAATTCCGCGGTACTCGTTCTTGTCGCACTGCATGGCGAGTCCGCCCTTTTTGTCGCCGTCCGCCCAGGTCAAGCCCACGAAGTGCTTTTTGGACTTGCTCAGCGCCATGAGGGCGCCAATACCGAGGCTGACGACCGCGAGGCCGATGGCAGCGCCGACCCTGCGGTGCACATCTTGCCCATAGCTGATCTCGGTGATCGCAGTGGCTGGTACTGTGACGATGTCCTTGTCTTTCTCCACGAACCGCACCTTGTCCTGATCGATGTATAGGTGCATACCGGTACCGGTCTTGAGGTCGGGCAACGACCCACCGTCGTAGACAACTTTATAACTAGCGTCCTTAGCGAAGACGGACAGTGGCATGAGAATACAAAGAACTACGGCCAGAATGGATTTCATGTAACCTCCTGGGAATACAAGCGCGCATAGTTCGAGGGTTGGCGCGCCTCGGAGTATGCATCTCGGAGGCTTAGTTGCTTGTGCCCGCCATCACAGGGGGACGTGATATCTAGGTGTGGCTCAGACTTGCTACCCACTTTTGTGGGATATGGCCGGAGCTAGCGCCATCGCGACCACGAATGGTTGCGGTGAAAAACGACGTGTGACGCAGGTCATGGACGCGCAGGCGCAATCTAGCTATAAAGGTTAGCCGAGGGTAGCCGGGGCCCCTTTGCTTACGTTCGATATTAGACGGTTGAGGCCGAAACAATGCCGATGGCAACTTCCACTCAGTCAGCAATCTCTCAACATCCTGCCGGTTCGATCTGGCGTCGATGGGACTTGCACATTCACACTCCTGATACGGCTCGAGAAGACCAATATGACGGCTGGGACTCATTTGTAGAGGCTTTGCGCGACCAGAAAGAGGTCGTGGTGCTCGGTGTAACGGACTATCTTTCGATCACTAACTACGAAAAGCTGCTTGCCATCAAGAACTCGCAGGGGCTCGGCGCCATCGAACTCCTGATTCCTAATATTGAATTTCGAATAGCGCCACCGACTAAGAAGGGTCATGCAATAAACCTGCATTTGCTTGTCGATCCATCGCAATCAGATCATATTGAACGGACGAAGTCGGCCCTATCTAGGCTCGCGATAACGTACCAGGGTCAACATTTCTCATGTGTGCCTAATGAGCTTCGCAACCTGGGCGCCAGATACGATTCTTCCCTCGACAGCGAAAAGCAGAAGTATTCGGAGGGCGTCAATCAATTCAAGATCGATCTTTCTGTGTTTCGCGACTGGAAATCAACGAGAAATGGTTATCCGATAACTGCCTTATTGCAGTTTCTGGAGGCGACGACGGGCCTTCAGGGCTGAAAGACGACGGGTGGGCAGCTGTTCGGGAAGAGTTGTGGAGATGGGCCGACGTCATATTTTCGGGTAATCCAAATAACCGAGAGTTCTGGCTGGCAACAAACACAGCCACGGAAGAAAAGGCGAGAAAGCTCGGCGCGCCAAAACCCTGCGTTCACGGTTCGGATGCGCATAGTTTAGCCAGCCTATTCAAACCAGATGAGCAAAGATACTGTTGGATCAAGGCCGATCCCACATTTGAGGGTTTGCGTCAAACGCTCTACGAACCAGAGGAACGGGTCTACATAGGCCAACAGTGCCCAAAATACTATGACAGCTCACGGGTCATCTCACAGGCTCAGCTCACCGGCGGTTTGTTCCCGGCGTTTCAAAACCTGCCGGTTGAGTTGAATCCGGGGCTGGTCGCCGTAATTGGGCCAAAAGGCTCTGGAAAATCGGCCCTAGCCGACTTGATCGCATATGCAGGGGCCGCTTATCCGGTCGATGACAAAACGACCTTTTTGCACAGAGCGAAGGATTATGTAAGCGGGTTACAAATCGAATTGTCGTGGGCGGACGGCAAGTCGGATAGAGCCGAAATAGGGGCAGCCCAAAAGGGCCAACAACTATGTCGCTACCTCTCGCAAAGTTTCGTCGAGAGACTCTGCTCCGATGATTATCGCGGTGCGGATCTAACTAAAGAAATCGAAGGTGTCATTTTCGGGCATCTCGACCCAACTGACACTTTGAACGCCTCAAGTTTCGCGGAGCTTCGTGAGTTGAGAACTCGCGATGCATCTCGGGTCCGTATTTCGATCGCGGCGAAGATAAATAGCTTAATTGCAGAAGACGAACAACTGCGCCAAGCGTTAAAGACAGTCCCTGAAAAAAAGAAACGGATTGAGGAACTCGACAAGGAACAGAAAGGCCTCGAAAAGCAGTTGCCGGAGGCGCGAACCGAATCTGAGGCGCAAGCACAAGTGAAAGTTACTGATCTCCGCCAGCATTTGATGAAGCTGCAGACTGTAGTCGGTTCGCATAAGCAGAATCTGCTGCGCATTGAGCAACTAGAAAATAAACTAGCTAGGTTCAGGGTTGATTTCAATGAGTTTCGCGCCGAATTCTTGACTTCCGTCCAGAGCGTGGGAATACCAGCTGATATTGTCGACGTGGAACTGACTGTCAAAGGCGAATCCGCGATTGCTAAAAAGAAGTCTGAAACCCAGATGTTGATCGAGATGAAGGAGGGCAAAGTTGCCGGGTTTACGGAACCAACTATTGCTGGGGTTACTGATGAGATCGCGAAAACTGAAGACGCCGTAGCTGTTGATCAAGCTAGGAAGACACAAACGCAACAGCTACAAAAGCGGATCTCAGCGATACTGCAAGAGATCCAGCGGTTGCAGGCCGAAGTCATGCAACTGCAAGGTCCAATGATGTTACGGTTGAATGCTTTGAGGGCCGAACGGCTGGGCGCTTACGAAGCGTTTTTCAAGTCGTGGCAGAAGGAGCAGGAAATCCTAGCAGAGCTCTATAGGCCGGTACAGGGGAAACTCTCACAGGGCGACAAAGAAGAGCAGAAGCTGGACTTTTACATCAAATGGGACATAGATGTAGACGGGTGGCTAGATCGGGAAACTCACTGTTCGACGCTCGAAAGGCTCACCCGTTTGGTGGTCCGTTAAAACTACGCGAGACAGTGGAGAGGCTTCTTCTCCCCGGTTGGACTTCAGGAGACCCTGAGAAAGTGATACTCGGCATGGACGCTTTTCTTCAAGAAATCAAAGACAAGAATGCTGAGTCGTGTCTGCGAGGGAGCGTTTCACATGCGATGCTGCTTGAATGGGTTTTCGACGATTCTCAGATACAGCTTAATTATGGGCTTCGTTATAACAGCACGGAACTGGAGAAGCTCTCACCGGGGACGAAAGGCATTGTTCTTTTGATTCTGTATTTGGCAATGGACATCGATGATAGTCGTCCCCTTATTGTCGACCAACCAGAGGAAAATCTCGACAGCGAGTCTGTATACTCGCTTCTTTCGCGTTACTTCCGGACGGCTAAGCGGCGGCGACAAGTAATCGTGATCACGCACAACCCGAATCTTGTCGTCAACACGGACGCTGAGCAGGTCATCATAGCAACGGCTGACAGACTGCACGGGGCGTTCCCCAATTTTTCGTACGAGACTGGGTCGCTGGAGAATCCTGTCATAAGAAGTAAGGTTTGCGGCATTCTTGAAGGCGGGGAGAAAGCGTTTCTCCAGCGAGAACGGCGGTACGCGTTGACGCATCATGCTTAACACCGGTCGCGGGAGGCCCGCTTAGGCACAACAAGGCGGGTGGCTTGGGCGACGAACCAACCAACGTGGGTGCCCCGTTCTAGCCCGATTTTGGCTAGGGCGGGGCCTATTCTTCGTCCCCTCCTAGGTGAATTCTCCGATTCCTCTGGGTCTCCGTTCCTCTGTGGTGAAAACCCGCCCAGGTTACTAAAGTACATCCCCCATGTACTTTCGTAACTTGACGCCCCACTCCGCCTCTGCAACCCTAGCCATGTTGTCTTGGTCGATTTCGCTGCCCGCCCATCGCGGTCGGCCTGTTGTACTTGGAGGAATTATGGAACTACGTACCTGTGACCATCTCAAGGAAGATGGCATCTACTGCAAATCTCCCGCCCTTCGTGGCCGCGACTACTGTTACTTCCACCTCAAGCTTCGCGGACGCCGCCTCAACATGGCCCGTGCCCGCGTCCTGGCCGCCGACCAGCCTCTCGACCTGCCTTTCCCCGAGGACATGCACGCCGTCCAGATCTCGCTCTTCGAGGTGGTCAATGCCCTCGCCAACAAACGCATCGACCACAAGGCTGCCGGACTCATGCTCTACGCCATGCAGCAGGCGTCAATCAATCTAAACAACAAGCACGCATCGCAGGGCATGTGCCATGCCGTCAAGCCCGATGAGCCTTTGCTCGCTCTAGAATTCCGTGATTTCGAGGAGCAGTATCGCCTGCCCAAAGGCATCGATCTCGAGGCCAACCCCGAGGTCGCCTTGCAGGAATCTGGCTCTCTTCCTGAGACGACGGTGGCCCACAATTGCCTGCCTATGGCAATTGCGGGTTCACATCAGGAAGCGCTCCCGGTCGAAACCGCCCCCGGTTTTCCGAATAACGACCAAAGAAGCGACAGGAAGAAACGGAGAAAGCATCGCCGCCGTGGCGAGCGCGTTCCGTTGCCGGTGCCGAAGGAACTCTGGCAGCACGTCGATCCAGACGCCCCTTTCCGCGCCTACACCAGCGATGGTCGCGAGTTGACCCGCAAAGATGCCGAGAGATGGCAAAAGAGAACGTACGAGCGGTTGGCCGCCTTCGCCATGTACGGCGACCCAGACGTGCCCGTAAACCTCGACGAGCCGCTCATCGACCTTGATAAGCGAAAGGAAGAAGAAGAATGGGAAGTCGCATAACCATGCGCAGACCCGCGCATATCTCCTTGCAGCTCAATATTTTACCCGCAAGTCCCACGGGCTCAATATTTTGCCGGGACTTTCGCCTTTCGCCCCCTATGTTTTCAATATTTTAGGGGAGAGAGGGGAGGGGGGAGGGGGTACCCATCCGGGCCGCCAAAGCGCCAAAACGGGAATTAGTTGCGTGGGCTTTCGCGGTAGGTGACGGCTTCGGCGACACCCATCCAGATATCGACCAGGCCCAGGCCGCTGACGACCCCGCGCACGAAGCCCAGCATCAGGAAATCCCGAACGGCGGGGTAGGAAAGCAGCAGGGAGTTGTCGGTCCAGAGCTTTGTCCAGGGAAGCACGGTCAGGATGATGCCGACTTCCAGGCAGAACAGAACGAACACTACCAGCCACAAGCGCTGCAGCCACAAGGCCGGACGTCTGGGCTTCTTCACCGGCGGCATCACCAGCAACGGACCAGATTGTGGAGTTATGACGTCAGGATCCGGCGATTCCTCGGCGAAGTAACTGGTGAGAGCTCGCGGCTGCGACACGGACGGATTGGTTTCCGCAGGTGTCCACCAACGGCCGGCATCCCTGAAACCGAATCCGGCATTTCTCCCGGGGCCCGAGAATTCCATATCTGCGGATTGTACAGGTGCAGCGCCGCAATACGCCCACGGAAAGGGACGAAGCGCAGACGGAAAGGCCCACGATTCCAAACCGGAAAGAGCTTGGGCGATCCGGCGGCCTATGCCCGAAAACCAGAACGGCAGGGACATTGCCCTGCCGCTAGATGTTTTGTGCCAACGCCGCACTACAGCAACTCTTCGTTCCAGTTCTCGAGGAACTTCTTGACTTCGACCATGAACTGGTCGGCCACGGCGCCATCGATGATGCGATGGTCGTAGCCGATACTGAGGTGCATCATGGAGCGGATGGCGATGGTGTCATTGCCTTCCTTGTCGGTGAGTACGACCGGCTTCTTGACGATGCCGCCCACGCCCAGGATCGCGACCTGCGGCTGGTTGATGATCGGCATGCCAAACTTAGCGCCGAAGATGCCCGGGTTGGTGATGGTAAATGTGCCACCCTGCACCTCGTCGGGCTTGAGCTTCTTGCTGCGGGCACGCTCGCCGAGGTCGGTGATGGCGCGCTGCAGTCCGACAAAGCTGCGCTCCTCGGCGTTTTTGACCACGGGCACGATCAGTCCCCAGTCTAGGGCGACGGCGATGCCGAGGTTGATGGAGGAGTGGTAGCGGATGTTGTCGCCTTCCACCGAGGAATTCACGATGGGCCACTTGCGCAATCCATGAACTACCGCGCGGGCGAAGAACGGGGTGAAGGTGAGCTTGTTGCCGGTCGCCGCCTCGAACTTGGCTTTCATCTTCTCGCGCAGTTTCACCACGCGGGTTACGTCCACTTCGAAGACACCGTGAACATGCGCGCTGGTGCGCTTCGACTCCAGCATGCGCTCGGCGATCTTCTTGCGCATGGTGGTCATGGGCACGACTTCGCCGGGCGTAACGCCTCCCACGGGCTGCAGCGGTGCCGTCACAGCGGGAACGGGCGCAGCGGCTGGTTCAGCAGGAGCAGAAACCGGAGCCGGGGCAGGCGCGGCGGCAGGAGCTCCGCCAGCATGTTTGGCGATGAACGCCTCGATGTCTTCCTTGGTGATGCGGCCGCCTAGTCCGGTGCCGGGAACCTTCGCCAGGTCCACGTTGTTTTCCTTGGCGATCTTGCGCACCAGTGGGCTGGAGCGGACACGTCCCTGGTCGCCGTTCTCGGGCTCGCCGTCGGCTTGCGGGACTGGAGCCGGTGCGGGAGCTTGCTTAGCGACAGGCTCCTCCCCTGATGGCGGCTGAGCGGCCTGAGCCGGTGCGGCAGCCACCGCGGCTTGGGTTTTCGCAGGAGCCGGAGCACCAGCGGCGTCGCCTTCTCCAGCGATTACGCCGACCACGGTGTTGACCTGCACGGTATTGCCGGCCGCAACCTT
>DATBZX010000123.1:0-3505 GCA_036512955.1 Terriglobales bacterium | reverse complement strand
GCTCTTCCAGCGCTTCGTAGATCTCCGGTTTCGCAAAAGCCGCATCCGCCCGGAACCAGACTTCTTTACCCAACTTCTGTTGCCGTTCGATCTCCGGCAGTAAAAGTTCATCCCAACCATCGGCGCTGTGAACGTTGCCCGCATCTGACACGCTGCCTTCCGAGAAAACGGTCTCCGCACACACTCCGGTGCCCATCACAGGCTTTGGCCGGGAATTAATCTCCTCGACCCCTTTTGGAGATTGCACCGCCGATGGACTGCTTGGATGTTCTCGGAGCTGTCGTCTCGCCTAGCACCTCCCATCCCCTTGGGCTCGATGTGGTCGGGCGCAATCTCGTTGTAATGTGCGAAGGTTTGGTGGCAAATCGCGCACTTCCCGTCTTGCTCCACGACTTTTCGGCTCAGTAGCTTCCGCATCTCTGCTGGCGACCGAAGTTCGCGATATCCCCTGGGATGGTGTGGATCTTCGATGCGCTGAACACCAAGCTGAAATCTGCGTTCTTTCCGCGCCTGCTCGCGACCGCAGCAGAACAGAGAACGATGGATTGGGCAGTATTCATTCCGACGGAGTTTCACGGGAATGCTCCTGTGTGACTTGCATTGGTATTCGTTGCGGCTATCCACGGCTCCGATTACCAAAAGAGATCAATAAGGGCCGGTACACATCTTCCGCAGCGTGTAAACTGCTTGGTTCCCCGGATATAGCGTCAATGGGAGTGCACCGCCATGGGTGGCCTGCCGGCTTTCGATCGGTATATCGGCATCGACTATTCCGGCGCAGAGACGCCGAAATCGAGCCTCAAGGGCTTGCGCGTTTACATGGCGGACCGCAACGGACCTCCCACTGAGGTGCCGCCGCCGCCCAGCCCACGCAAATACTGGACACGGCGGGAAATCGCCGAATGGTTGGTGGAACGCCTTTCAGAAAAGCAACCAACCTTGGTTGGGATTGACCACGGCTTTTCGTTTCCTCTGCGGTATTTCGACGAGCACCACCTGCTGCACGACTGGCCTACATTTCTCGACGATTTTCAGCGGCACTGGCCGACGGATGATGACTTCAATTACGTCCAATCCGTACGCGATGGCGCTTGTGGCAACTGTGCAGCTCGATGCGGCGACGCCCGTTGGAGGCGAGTCTCAGAAAAGAGGGCTGGGGCGAAATCTGTGTTCCACTTCGACGCGCAGGGATCGGTTGCAAAGTCCACGCATGCCGGCCTGCCTTGGCTACGGTATATCCGCCTACGTGTCCCCAGCGTGCACTTTTGGCCTTTCGATGGCTGGAACGTCCCGGCGGGACGGTCGGTTGTGGCAGAAGTCTATCCCTCGCTTTGGAGCCGGGGTATCGCGCGGGAGGATCGGAATGATCATCAGCACGACGCATTTTCCGTTTCGGAATGGATGCGCCGCTCCGACCTTGACGGTACGCTCGCGGGTTTCTTGGCTCCCGCTCTGGCACCTGCAGAACTCGAAGCAGCGCACGTTGAGGGCTGGATACTAGGAATCAAGTGAACCGAGAAATCGTGCCGACAGCGATACGAAGATGGAGCACATGGATGGTGAAAAGAACATTTCCCTTGTCGAAGGTCTATGGCCTGCTGGAGCCAGGGCCGGTCGTACTGGTCACAACCGCCTACAAGGGGCGAGCCAACATCATGACCATGTCCTGGCATACGATGATGGAATTCGAGCCGCCGATCGTGGGCTGCGTGATCAGCAACCGGGGCTACACGTTCAGCATCTTGAAACAGACCAAGGAATGTGTGATCAACATCCCGACGGTGGAGTTGGCGGCCCAAGTAGTGGGCTGCGGGAATACCTCAGGGCGCGACGTCGACAAATTCAAAGTCTTTCAACTTACGCCAACAGCCCCGCTGAAGAAAAGTCTCGCAGGTAGAGGTTTGAGCAGTCTGTTCACAAAAGAACACGCGCAGTTTCCTCCTCCCACACCGGAGCTGGTGAAACGTCCCTTTCGCAAATGCCACAAAGATGATGCGGGGCACTGTGCACTTTGGCAGCGTTGCTGCCGGAGTTGCTCGCTTGAGTTGCGATGGGAATACAGACAAGCGTGGGTAGCCCGCCCGACCTGACATCTCACGTTCAATGTGTGCGCGGCGTCCTCTGAAGTCTCGATCGCTGGGTTATCTGACAATTGCCGGCGGCACCTCTGCGTGTTTCTCGTCCCGGTTTGGGATGATGCCGGGACCCAGGCCCGAGATGGTCAATTCTGCTCAGACCTCAAACAGCCGCGAGATTACAAAAGTGGCAGCAGAAGCGCCGCAACATCGCGCGTTACAAGGGCCAAGGAGAAGTATGAAACCCAGCATGAAAGACAAGCTCAAGGGCAGCTTCCACGAAGCAAAGGGAACCATCAAGGAGGAAGTCGGAAAGGTTACAAACGACCGGAAATTGAAAGCCACGGGGAAAGCCGAAAAGAAGGCGGGCGAGCTTCAGCAGCGGATCGGCCGTGCGAAAGACACTGTCGCAAAATTCTAAGGGAAGGCTGAAAGAGCTGAAAACGAGATAGGTTCTTGAGGATTGAATCCGCGAAGAACTGGTCGACATGCGGATGCACCTCGTCACCAATGTCTTCGCCCGGCCGCAGGCACATCACAACAAGCTGCGAGTGCGGGCCGGTGAATAGCACCAGTCGAAAATACGTGTTCTCCGTGGTCTATTTTTCGATCGACCCAACATATCCAGTCATAGTTTTGGTCTCCTTCAGGTCCCTGATGGTATTGCCAGCTTTCGTCTTGGCTCTGCGCCGTTTTGCGGCTACTCAATCTTTCATGTTCTTGGCGACGAAGTCCCAGTTCGCCAGCTTCCAGAAGGCCTCGACGTACTTGGGCCGCGCGTTGCGCCAGTCGATGTAGTAGGCGTGCTCCCAGACATCGCAGGTCAGCAGGGGCTTGTCCTGGGTCGTCAGCGGAGTGCCGGCGTTGCTGGTCGCCCGCAGTTCGAGAGTTCCGTTCGGCATCTGGACGAGCCAGGCCCAGCCGGAGCCGAAGAGGCTGACTGCGGTTTCGGTGAATTGTTTCTGGAACTGCTCGAAGGACCCGAAGTATTGCTCGATGCGTTGGAGCAGCGCGCCAGCCGGTCTTCCCGCCGCATTCGGGCTGAGGCAGTTCCAGTAGAAGGTGTGGTTCCAGACTTGGGCGGCGTTGTTGAAGATCTTGCCCTCGGAGGAGCGCACGATGTCCGCGAGCGGCAGGTTCTCATACTTGGTGCCGGGAATGAGCTGGTTCAGGTTGTTCACGTAGGCTTGATGGTGCTTGCCGTAATGGTAGTCGAGGGTCTCGGCGGAGATGTGCGGGCTCAGCGCATCCTTGGCGAATGGCAGTGGAGGAAGTTGAATCATAGCGGGGCTCCTAGTCCTATGCTGCAGGTTTAAGAATGACTTTGGTCCAGCCATTCTTGCGGTCATCAAAATTCTTGTAAGCGGCGGCTGCCTGGTCAAGAGGCAGTTCATGCGAGATGATGATTGACGGCTTCGCTTTTCCGGCGG
>DATBZX010000122.1:0-2807 GCA_036512955.1 Terriglobales bacterium | reverse complement strand
TCCGAGCTCTCTCCCGAAGCCAAACGATATCTGAACCTGGTGTGCGATGGTACCCGTCAAATGGGCCGCCTGGTGGACGACCTGCTAAACCTGGGCCGCGTCGGCCGCCAGGCGCTCAATGTGCAGATCACCGGCCTGGGTTCGGTGGTTCAAGAGGTCGTCCGTGAGCTGAAGGCGGAAAACGGAAACCGAAGTATCGACTGGAAAATTCAGCCACTGCCGTTTGTGGAGTGCGATCCGGGGCTCATCAAGCAGGTGCTTTCCAACCTGCTCTCCAATGCGGTGAAGTTCAGCCAGCCGCGCCAGCACGCAGTGATTGAGGTGGGGTTTGTCGAACCGGGTCCCGTCATCTTCGTCCGCGACAACGGCGTGGGGTTCAGCATGAAGTACGCGGACAAGCTTTTCGGAATTTTTCAACGCCTCCATCGGCCTGAGGACTTCGAGGGCACCGGCGTGGGACTTGCCACCGTGCAGCACATCATCCACAAGCACGGCGGCAGCATCTGGGCGGAGGCGGAACTCGATAAAGGCGCAACGTTTTATTTCAGCCTGGGAGACGCAAACGTCGGAAATGACGGACAGCATATTCCAAGCGCGGAGGTAGCAAGTGTCGCAGGAACAAACTGAGATCCTTCTGGTCGAAGATAATCCCAATGACGTGGAGCTTGCTCTGCACGCCTTACGACGCGAAAAGCTCGCCAATCACATTGGCGTCGTACGCGATGGTGAAGAAGCGCTGGACTATCTGTTTTGTCGCGGAGCCTACGCTACTCGCAGTCTCGACAACCCGCCGAGGTTGGTCCTTTTAGACCTCAAACTACCCAAGGTGGACGGCCTGGAAGTGCTTCGCCAGCTAAAAGGAAATCCGGCGACGAAGGCAATTCCTGTCGTCATTCTTACCGCCTCCAAGGAGGAGACCGACCTCCTTCAAGGGTATATGAACGGTGCCAACAGCTACATTCAGAAACCGGTGGACTTCGACCAGTTCCGGGAGACTGTAAAACAGATCGGTCTGTTCTGGCTGGTGGTGAACCAGCCACCGCCGACAGCGGCTTTCAATGGCGGGCCAACAGATGGACAATGAACTCACAATCGGAGCAAGCACCGGCGCGTTGGATTCAAACCGGCCGCTGCGACTGCTGATTGTTGAAGACAGTCCCGCCGACGCCGAGCTCATTTTGGCCGCGCTGAAGCATGCCGGTACGATTGTTTCTTGTTTCAAAGTAGTCGATTCGCCCGCATTGTTCCGAAAGCACCTCAATGAAGCCGACTTCGACGTCATCCTGACTGACCATAACCTGATCAACTGGACAGGGAAGGATTCCCTGGAAATTCTCCAGCACTCGGGCAAGGACATCCCGCTGATCGTAGTGACCGGGAGCCTGGGCGACGAGGCGGCGGTCGAGTACATCAAGAGTGGTGCTGCCGATTATGTGCTGAAGGAGCACCTCGGTCACTTGTCCACCGCCGTCGGCCACGCATTGCGAGAGAAGACAAGCAGGGGCCACGCGGTGCGACTGCAAGCGCAGATCCTCCGCGCGAAACGGGAATGGGAGTTGACTTTCGATTCAGTCCCCGATCCGGTGTTCGTCATCGGCGAGGATTGCCGCATAGAGCGGGCCAACCGCGCGACCTCGAAAGTATTCGGCTTGCCCTTCGATGAGATTGTCGGAAGGCACTGTTACGAAGTCATCCATGGTAGAAGCGATCCCCTGCCAACGTGTTCTCACCAGTGCCTGCTGATCAGGGGGCAGAACAGCCAGGGTGACGTTGAGGAGCCTCGTCTCGGCAAGATCTTTCATTCCAGCACGTCTATCCTGAACGACCCTGAGGGAGCGCTGCGCGGCTGTGTGCACGTCTTGCACGATGTCACCGAGCGCAAGCTAGCAGAAGAACATCTGGTGCAGATGGAGGGCAGGTACCGCGGGCTGCTGGAGGCGGCTCCGGATGCGATGGTGGTGGTCAACCAGGGCGGGGAGATCGTCCTGCTGAATGTTCAGGCGGAGAAGCAGTTCGGATACCGCCGCGATGAACTCGTCGGACAGAAAGTGAAGAACATCATTCCGGAGGGCTTCGCGGAACGGCTGATCGCCGACGGTACCCGAAGCGCGGCGGAAGCGCTGGCGCAGCAGATCGGCACCGGGATTGAACTCGTTGGGCGGCGCCAGGATGGAAGCGAGTTTCCCATCGAGATCATGCTGAGCCCGCTAGAGAATGCCGAGGGAATCTTGGTGACGGCAGCGATCCGCGACATCAGCGAACGCCGCGCCGCCGAACAGGAGATTTATCGCCTCAATCGCGCGCTCAAGGCCCTCAGCAAGTGCAGCGAGGCATTGCTGCATGCCCGCGACCAGCAGCAGTTGCTCGATGAGATCTGCGAAGTCGTGGTCCAGGATGGAGGCTACCGCATGGCTTGGGTCGCCGCGGCGCCGGGACCTCCGGACAACTGGGCCCGCGCTCTCGCCAGCTGCGGCGCCACCAGCGACTATCTGGAAGTCCCCTGCCTTCGCTACAACGCCTCCGCCAATTCGCCCTTGCTGGTGCCCACCGCGATCCGCACCGGGCAGCCCGGCGTTTGCCGTGACACCGCCACCGACCCTCGCTCTGCCTCCCTGTGCGAGGAGTGTCACGACTGTGGATTTGCCTCCATCATCGCGCTGCCCCTTCTGGTGGAAGGGAAAGTCTTTGGGGCGCTCGCCATTTACGCCGCCGAAACCGATGCCTTCGACGCTCCCGAGGTCGAACTGCTCCGCGAACTTGCCGGCAATGTCGGCTTCGGCCTCGAGTCCTTGCAGGCGCGCCGGCAG
>DATBZX010000121.1:0-2356 GCA_036512955.1 Terriglobales bacterium | reverse complement strand
ATAAAGCCACCCTGTTGATCCCGCTTCCAGGCGAGGTTTTGGCGGCAGACTCCGGAAACCCTCCTGTCCAGACGTCCCCCAGGGGTAAGGCTACCCCACTGCGCTCGGATTGCCTGCGCGCATCTCGCCGAAGAACGGGGTGCCCTGCTGCTGCACACATTCAGCAGCGTAGAGGTACATAGCGGCCGACCAGGTCTGCCAATCACGCCCGCTGGGCTGACCGGTCTGCGCGTGAATCCACTCGTTGAAACCCCACTCCGCCTCGTTTTCGTGCCACGGCTTGACCAGTTTGGTCAGCGCCAACAGTTTCCTCGCCGCAAGATCCATCCGCCCCGCCGCCACGCATGCCGTCACATAGAAGCCGCAGACAAACGGCCAGACGCCGCCGTTGTGATAGTCGCCGGGCCGGTTATATCGCTCGTATCGCGGGTGCCAATCGGCATGATGGGGCAGGATATACGGAAACAAACAGGGCGGCAAATCCACGGCCAGCTCTCCGCGATCCCGCATGGCCTCGCATTCGGCTTCAATCCATGCCAAGAGGTCTCGTGCCCGGTCAGGCGAAGCAATCCCAGTCAGAATAGCCAGGCTGTTGCCCAGCAGATCGAAACGGTCGCTGTTCAGGACCTTGTAGGAGTAGAGCGCGTAGTGGGGCTTGGATGGCACTACAAGACCCTCGTGCTCATGGGGGTTCTTCTCCTTACCACAAACCTCCAGACGGTTCATCAACTCGCGCAGTTGAGCGGCGGACTCGTGCTCGCCATAAAGCAGAAGGTACGCATAAACCAGCGCATTCACATATAGCCCATAACCCATCACCCACTGCTCGTCACGCCAGTCGCTGGTCGGTAACTGGGAGACCATCACCCGGTCGTCAGGGCTCTGGTACTGCATCCACTTCAGGGCTTTCTGCGCTGCCTCGTTGAGGAACTCCGGCTGATTGGCCGATTTCCTGTACAGCGCCAGGCCAAAGAGGAATAGCGGCGTCGTATCGCTGGCGCCACGGTCATCAGGATCGTGCGCGAGTGATGGGATGTGGCCGCGCGGCGTCTGATTGGTTGCCAGCGCCACCAGTGTGCGCCGCAGCGCGTCCGCAAGCTCCTCGTTGCCGGTGACCAGAAAGCCCAGGGCTGAAATCATCAGGTCCCGGGTGTACGGTTCCGGGTATCCCCACCCTGCGGTCCGGGGCAGTCCTTGAAACTGCCCGTGTGCGTTATGCAACAGGACGCGGAGGGCCGCCTCTTTGGCCTGATCAATGGAGGCAAGCGACTTCTCGTCCATAAACATGGTCACCTCGATGGTGTGCAGGGCTGCGTCGACGAGCACTCGCACCTCGTCGCCTTACTCTCTAGTGAATTCCCAATCGGTCGGACACGATCTTCAGGAAGCGCCTGGCTACCTGGCGATAGTCGAACAACTCGACCATGTGTTTTCGGCCCGCTTCGCCCATTCCTCGCCGCAGCCCGCTGTCCTGCATGAGTGTAAGGAGGTACTTGGCGATGTCGGGCACGCTGGCCCGGTACTCCGCTGTCCGCGGGTTTGGAAACACGATACGATGGCTATCGTCGATCCCGTGGCCTTCCCCGAATACCGCCTCACCGATCTTCCTCTCCTCTGCTACTTTCGCCAGGAATGCCGTTTCACCGTGGACCATCGTGTCGAGAAATCCCATCGCATTGATCGCGATCACCGGCTTTGCGCAGGCGTTAGCCTCCACATGAATCATTCCGAAACCCTCCAGCCGCGACGGTGCAGCGTAGATATCGCAGGCGGCCAACAAGTAGGGCATGAAATTGTGCGAGACCACGTTGGTCGAGTAGATGACCTTCTTGTCGATGCCCAGATGCGCCGCCAGTTTGAGGTCGATCAGGTTCTGTTGGACAGTGCGGGGCTGAGGCCAAACCTTGCAGACATATCTCCAGTCGGGCGCCTCAGCATCGATCAGCGCCAGCGCTTGCATGATCTCCTGGGCGCCTTTGGACTTCGCATCGCCGCCGACGGTCAGGATCATGATCTGGTCATCAGACATTCCCAAAGCCTCGCGGATCGATTGGACCTTCAAGTCATCGCGGCTGCGCGGCGCGAAGCCGTCCGTGTCGCAACCCACTGGCAGCACCTCGATGTTGTCTCCCCTGATGCCATCCCTGATATAGACCTCCTTCACCCAGTTGGAGGTGACCAGGATCAGCGGCAGAGCGTTCAGCACCTCGTGGTGTGCCGCGACATAACCATCGGCCACGAGCCATGGCACGGTCTTCATCCCAAACTGCTGCGGGTGTAGGACCAGGTGCGGAACATGGCCCCAGAACCCCACGCCGACCACCACGTCCGGCTGGAACCAGCGATAGTACCATTC
>DATBZX010000120.1:0-44750 GCA_036512955.1 Terriglobales bacterium | reverse complement strand
AGTTCGGCCGCGAGCACTTCCTGGCGAAGAATAGTGGGGTCAGGACGATTCGGATCTGGCTCGATCAGTAATTGTGCGCGCTCCAGCACCGTCCGTGGAGCGCCGCCGCAGCATCCGACGCCCGCACCCCTTAGCACTCGGACGGCAATGCTGAACTTCTCGCCCGCCTGCGCATTCTGGGTCAGCGCGATGGGGACAACGTCGCCATCGTCGGTGCGCGTTACCAGGTTGCCGTTGACGAAGATGCTCAGGAGCAGCGTTTCGTTGCCGCCGAAGTGCACGTCAAGCGATACGCGAGAGCCCTTGAGGTTGTAACCGCTCACCTGTTCGGGAATCTGAGTGTTGTAGTACAGCCAGACGGGCGTCGAGAAATTCTCATCGACGACTACCATTTGCTTTGCGCCGGCAATTGGAGGCGGAATCTCTCCATGCGGAAGATCTTGCGAGACGATCCGCCAATCCTTGAGCGGAATAGTTGTGATCGCCTGCAGCCGATCGAGCACCGGTTTGTAAGGATCAGCTGCAGGTTGCGTTTGGGCGGAGGCAATAAGGGACGCCAAAAAGATGAGAACAACAAAATAACGGCAGGAGAGTTTCATGAGGTGGCCTCAACCTTAGCAGCGCGCGACGGTTGTGCCGCCGCTACGCGGCTCACGATCTATCTTTCGAACTGAACCGCGGGCTTACGCCCACGGCTCACACAAATATCGCCGCAAAGCGGCTCGTCGGGCTTGTTGGCTGGGTCTCGCGGACTAAAGTCCGCGAGGTAATTCACAGGTAAGACGCCCTACGGCACGGCTGAAGCCGTGCCCTTTCAAATCCTGCGCTTAATACTCAATACCCAGCTTGTGCTGCATCTCTTCCAGCGTGACGCCCTTGGTTTCGGGGAAGGTGAACATGACCACGAAGAACATCAGGGCCATCATGACGGCGAAGAAGACAAACGGGAACGCGCCGCCGTAGCGCTGCACAAAGACGGGAAAAATAAACGCGATCAAGGCGTTCATGATCCAGTGCGTCGAACTGCCCAGGGCCTGCCCCTTAGAGCGCACGCGGTTGGGAAAGACCTCGCTGATATACACCCAGATGACCGCACCCTGCGAAATCGCAAAGAACCCGATGTAGGCCACCAGCAACCACACTAACAAGCCCTGGTGCTGTTGGGTGTAAAACACCGCCGCCACTCCGCCCAGGCAGAACGTCATCCCAAAACCGCCGATCATGAGCAATGTCTTGCGCCCGAGCTTGTCGATGAGGGACATCCCTAGCAACGTCGCGGCCAGGTTCATGGCTCCTACTGCTACTGCCTGCAGATCGCCCGAAACCTTGTTAAAGCCGGCCATGGCGAAGATGTAATTCAAGTAGTAGAGAATTGCGTTAATCCCCGCGAGTTGATTAAACGCGGCCACGGTGAACGCGAGATAGATGGGAAAACGATACTTACGCTGGAACAGAGGCTCAGAGTGCACCTTGCCGTCAACGTGAATCGAAGCGATGATGTCATCCAGTTCGCTGGCGCCGTCGGGCGATCCCAGCAGATCGAGGACCTCGCGTGCTTCGGCGATACGGTTCTTGGTCACCAGCCAGCGCGCGCTGCGCGGGATCCCGAATAGCATGACGAGGAACAGCACGGCCGGAAGCGCAGCAACTCCCAACATCCAGCGCCATTCGGCCAACCCGAGATTGAACCGACCGATAATGAAGTTTGACAGGTAGGCCACCAGGATGCCGATGACGATGTTGATCTGAAACGATCCCACCAGCATTCCACGCCATTTTGCGGGAGCGATTTCCGCGATGTAGACCGGCCCCAATACCGATGAGCCACCGATCCCGAGTCCACCGATGAAGCGGAAGATCAGCAGCGAGGGCCAGTTCCATGCGAACGCGCAGCCCAGTGCGGAAATCACGTAGAAGAGAGCCAGGATGCGCAGGCTCTCGCGTCCCCCCAGGTGGTCGCCGAGTACGCCCGAACACATGGCGCCGATGATGGTGCCTACCAACGCAATCGATACTGTAAAGCCCAGCTGGCCGGGCGAGAGACTGAACACCTGCGTCAACTGATGGGTGGTTCCGGCGATGACTGCCGTATCGAAGCCGAACAGTAGCCCACCCAGGGCCCCCACGATGATGCTCTTCACCAGGTAAAAGTTGAATTTGCCTGCCACGCTTTGCACCTCCGCAGGGGCTAAAGCCCCTCTTCATGGCGTTGCTCGTCCGGCACGACTGAAGTCGTGCCCTGACACGAGACGTTGCCTACTCGCTCCAGACGGCCAGCTCATTGCCATTGGGATCGGCGAAGTGAAACCGCCGGCCTCCGGGAAACTCAAAGGTCTCGATGACAATCTTTCCGCCAGCATTGATGACCTTGCTCCTGGTTTCTTCCAGGGCCTTGGCATACAGGACAGCGAGTGCGCCGCCCTTCACTGGCTGAGCACTCATGGTGAAACCACCGCCGAGCCGCCCGTCAAAGAAGCTGGTGTAGTTCGGCCCGAAGTCGGTGAAGCTCCAGCCAAACACCTCGGTGTAGAAGCGCTTGGTGGCCGTAATGTCGGTGGCCGGAAACTCAATGTAGTCCATCTGGAAGTTGTGGTCCGCTTGATCCATGCCTGCCTCGTGTTGGGTATCCGCGGGCAAGATTAGCACACCGGCTTTCGTCCGCAGCAGGGATAGACGATCGCTCACCGAATTCTCACTCCGACGCAGCCGCGCGGGGTTGCAGAAAGGCTGTGGCTCCCGCATAATCCGCCGGTGGAGAAAGACGACAGTTCCGCGATCGTTCCGTCTGAAACTACCATTCCATCGCGCCGTTCCGCGGTCCTTCATCGCGCACTGAATAGGGCCTATCCCGTAGCGGTTCGCGGGGAAGGTGTGTGGCTGTTTGATGCCGATGGCCAGAAGTATCTCGATTTCGCCTCCAGCGCAGTCGTGAACTTCATCGGACATGGTGATCCGGGAATCGTCCGCGCCATGGCCGAGCAGGCATCGCGACTGGAGTTCGCGCACTCGAGCAACTTCACCACCGAAGTCGTGGAGTTGTTCGCCCAGGAGTTGCTCGATTTTGCAGGACCGGCGTTTCGCGATGGCGCGGTGTTCTTCACCAGCGGAGGCTCGGAGGCCGTGGAAAGCGCGCTGAAACTGGCGCGGCAATACCAGGTGGAGAGCGGACGCTCGGAGCGCTACCAAGTCGTCAGCCGTCGCCAGAGTTATCACGGCGCGACGTTAGGTGCGATGGCCGTCAGTGGAAACGAATCACGGCGGGGGATTTATCTTCCCATGCTGCACGAATTTCCGAAGGCCAACATTCCCTACTGCTACCGCTGTCCCTACGAGTGCGGGAAGGGCTGCGCCGATTGCGGCCTCAAGTATGCCGCCGAGGTTGAGGTTGCGATCGCCCAGACGAATGGCACCGCCGCGGCCTTCATCATGGAGCCTGTCAGCGGAGCGACGCTGGGCGCGGCTGCACCACCTCCGGCTTACGTTCAACGTGTCGCCGAGGTTTGCGGCGAGCAGCATGTGCTGTTGATAGCCGACGAAGTCATGACCGGCTTCGGCCGCACTGGTCGCCGCTTTGCCATGGACCACTATGGCGTGGCGCCGGATATTATCGCGGCGGGCAAAGGGATCTCGAGCGGCTACTCCCCGCTGGGCGCGGTGATTGCGCAGCGCCACGTGGTCGATGCCATCGCGAGTGGTTCTGGCACGCTGCTGCACGGCTTTACTTACAACGGACACCCCGTATCCGTGGCAACAGGCCGCGCAGTTCTGCAGCGACTGATCGATGGCAAACTCATCGAAGCCGCCGACACAGACAACACTGGCAGCATAGCGTCTATCTTGCGAGACAAATTGCAGGACCTACGGAAGTTGGATAGCGTGGGCGATGTGCGCGGAATGGGCTTACTGTGGGCCGTGGAGTTTGTCGCCGACAAGTCGAGCAAGCAGCCCTATCCCGCGGAAAAGAAGTTTTCCGCGCTCGTGAATGAGTCGGCTCTGCGGCGTGGCGTCGTGGTCTACCCGATACAGGGCTGCGTGGACGGCAAGCGCGGTGACCACGTCATGGTTGCCCCTCCAGCGGTAATTACGGCAGACGAGATTCGCTGGGCGGTCGAGCATTTGAGTGAAGCCATCAGCGAAGCACAAGCACTATAGCCCGCAATTGAGTAAAGAACCTTCAGCCACCGGCTTCTGCATATCACCGACTACGCACAAAGCAAAAGGCGCGGATCGTCCGCGCCCTCGCCTCATGCTTGAATTAATACGGCCCGAATCTACTGGGTCACGGTCTTGACCGCATCCCCAACCTTGAAGCCGGAACCCGAAACCGGGGTACCGACCGCCGACACGTCGTCCACATCAGTGAGTCTGATCACGCCGACTGTGGAACTCATCTTGCGAATTACGGCTCCGGTGGATGGATCCTTGATCTCGCGCGTTACCCGCTCTACGTTGAGCTGGTCTCCTACTTTTAATCCGGACTTGCCGCCGACGTTGAGGATGATTTGTCCTCCATCCACCGCTGCCACCAATCCTTCTACCTTGACGGTGCGCGTCTGCAGCTTAGTGTTGTCGGCGATGAGTTCGCCGCTCATCTGCTTCACCGCGGAGTTCACAGCCTCGCCCAGGATGGTCTGCTGGAAGTCGCTGCTGCCGAAGTCAACGGCCCCGCCGCCCCAGCCGTGCCAGTTCCCTCCGCCGCCCAGCAGCGACGTGCTCTCGCGGCTTGACTCGCCCTTGCCCGAGGCAACCCCCAGGATCTCGGCGGTATCAATATCGACGATCCGGGCGTCCACCGCCACAATAGCTTTGGTCTTCTTGTGGCCAACTCCCCCGATTCCGTATCCGCCCCAGTTGCCACCGCCACCACCAATGTTGGTGTTTTTGGTGTCGTTGCCGAACTGCGTCACGCTGCCGACGATGATAGCGTCCACCCCAAGCAGTTTTCCCAGCTTCGCGGCTGAGTTGGGGTTGGCACGATCGCTGTTGGAAAAATTCTGCTCGGTCAGGATCTTGTCCATGGCTTTGCGCTCGATGACCGAGTAGGTGCCGTCCTGCACCAGGTATTTCACGGCTAGATCCGCGATGCCTCGGCCCACGTCAACATTGCTGCCGAACGCAGCTGCCGAATAGGTTTGCACTGTCGCGTAATCAAAATCGAAAACCGCTACCCGCTTCTTGCGGCCTTGGGGACTGGCAGGCGCGGAAGCCGCTGGCGCCGTCTGCGCCTCGGCTGCAACCAGAAACAGCAAAGCTCCCACTAACGAAAGGGCTAAGACGATCCTCTTCATCATGAATCTCCCAACGAAATAGGTTGTGATTGATCGGTTAACTGAACTTCCCGTATTACGTCCCGGAACACGGAATTCTACACCCGCATGTGTTGGGGTGCTCTTAAAAGCGGCTTCCCACCGGTCGCATTTCCCGAAAAGGCAAAAGGCGCGGTCGGTGCCGCGCCTTTTCGATGTCTCGAGATTTCAAATGCTGCCTTACTGCTGGGATGACCCACCCGGCACCGTGTCGTGTTGCGTGCCCAACTCATGAGGAGACGACATGACCGCCGTGTCAGGATTCAGCAGGCCCTTTTTGTCCGGCCCCAGTCCGAGCTTGATCAGCGCCCGGGAGTCCGGAGTGACCTTGGTCTGCCAGCCATTCTCAGCCTGTAGCCGCACGAACGCATCCTTGGTGCTCTGGTCCCACTTGCCAGACGGCTCGCCGGGCAGGTAATGCTCCCTAACCAGCGCCTGCTGGATTTCCACCGTGCGCTCCTGGTCGATGGTGTGCTGCCCGTGAGTTGCCTTAGCCGACTTCTTCTTCGACTTGGTGGTGGAGGTCTTGGCGGATTTGCTCGACTTGGAGGACTTGGACGACTTATGAGAACTGGAAGATGCGCTGGTCGACTTGGTTGATTTTGTCGGGGTCGTGGTGGCTGTCGCTACATTGGCGAGGAGTGCCGCCACAGCCAAGATCGCGATTGGATTAAGAATCCGCAGATTCAAGCGCAAATTAAGCACCTCGAGGGAAACCTATGAATTCCGGAATAATGGGTAATTGTAACCGCCCATTAACGTAAATGGGAACCACAAAAGTCAGCAAGAATCCCAAAAAGGAACTATTGGCGAAGCAGTTACCCCTGACCCTTGAACCGGGCTCCGGCGGAGTCTCCTCCGCCGGGTCACGCTTGAAATGCAGACACGATCTTTATGGCAGCGTTCCGCCCATGAAGATGGTTCCCGCGTTCGGTCCCAAACCGCGAGGCCTGACCAGGAACACGACATCCTGCCCGGCTTTGAGTTGCGACTCCACTTTGTGGAAGTCGGATTCGCTGTTGACTGCCTGCTTATTGATTTCCAGGATGACGTCGCCGCGGCTGACACCTACGCTATCGCCAAACCCGTCAGGCTTAACATCCTGCACGATTACGCCCTTCGAGTTCGGGAGTTTCATGCGGTCCGCGATCTCGGGTGTGATGTCCTTCACGGTCACCCCGAGTTTGCTCTCCTGTGGCTTGGCTTGCTCGCCGCCCTCTTCTTCCTCGCCTAAGCGGGTTGCGAAGAGTTTCTGGCGGTCAGCTACAGTGACTTCAGCGGTGCTCGGCTTGCCATTTCTCACGTAGCCAATCTTGGTCGCGGTGCCGGGCTTGATGGCGGATATTTCCGCCACCAGTTCGTCGCCCGTAGCCACAGTCTTGCCATTCACCGAAACGATGGTATCGCCCGTCAGTAAGCCCGCCTTCTGGGCCGGGCCATTGGGAGTGACATTGGCAATCGTAACGCCGCTGGAAACTCCGTACACGCGCTGTACCGCAGGATTCACAATCGCGTTGAACTCGACGCCAATCGATCCGCGCGAGACCTTGTGGTCGGGGCTGATCAACTGGTTGTAGACCTGCACCACGGTGTTAGACGGCATGGCAAAACCCACGCCCTGGTAGCCGCCTCCGCTGCTGTAGATGGCGGTGTTGATGCCGATCACCTCACTTGCCATGTTGACCAGCGGGCCTCCCGAGTTGCCGGGATTGATTGCAGCATCGGTCTGGATAAAGGACTGGAACTGGCGCTGCGGAACGATGTTGCGGCCCCGCGCCGAAACGATGCCGGCGGTCACAGTTTCTTCCAAACCAAACGGACTTCCGATCGCCAGCACCCAGTCGCCCACAGACATGCTGTCAGAGTTGCCCAACTTGGCATAGGGCAGCGATTTCTTGGCGTCGATCTTGATCACAGCCAGGTCGGTTTCCTTGTCCACGCCGATGACGGTCGCGTCGTAGGTAACGGTCTGAGGATCATTCATCAGCTTGACGCGGATGCGGTCAGCTTTCTCTACCACGTGCGCGTTGGTAACGATGTAGCCCTTGGCATCGACGATGACTCCCGAGCCCAGCGAACGCTCGCGCATGTCCTCGCCACCCGGAGCGCCCGGCATCTGTCCCTGGCCACCTTGGCCGCCCTGACCGCCAAAGAAGCGGTCCAGGAAGTCCTGCATGGGATTATCGTCGCCACCGTCGTTATCGTCCGGAGTTCCGGGCACAGCGCGACCGCCCTTGCGATGCGGGTTCTTGATGGTCGATTCGGTATTGATGTTGACCACGGCCGGTTCAAGCTGGCGCGCGATCTGCGAGAACTGGCTCGAAAGCTCGCGTGGCGACGGCACCTGGAGCGGAGTAGCGTCCGCCGACGAAGCTGCCTTCTCCTTGCCCTTCACACCTGCGGATACCACGGTACCAATCAAGATGCCCAGCGAGAGAGTCGCCAGGATGACGAGGGTCGAGGCGAAGCGATTGGCCTTCATCTTCTCCCCAAAGCCCATGTGTTGCCGATCCATTGAAAGTCCTCCAACGAGTTAGACCCAAACCCCGATTATACGTTGCTGTTGGCAACCGTTGGTTTGTGACGGGGGATGAGCGGAGGGTCCTCGAAATCGTTAGACGTCAAATGGGGACATTAGTTACCAATTGTTTAGTTGGCGATTTCCAGCCGGGTGTTGGCAACCCGGCGTTTCTATTTTCCGGTTTCATAGACAACCTTGCCACCGACCACCGTGCGCAGCACCTGTGTTTTCAGGATTTCCGAAGCCGCTACTTTCGTCAGGTCACGGTCCAGCACGACGAAGTCGGCCAGCATCCCGGGAGCTAGAGTACCCTTCTCGGTCTCAGCGAACTGGGCGTAGGCTGAGCCCGTGGTGTAGGCGGCCAGAGCCTGCAGTATGGTCAGTTTCTGCTCAGGATGGTACTCCCTGGTTCCCGCCTCGTTCTTGCGCGTAACTGCCGCGTAGATGCCGCGAAACGGATTGATGGGCTCCACCGGATAGTCCGTGCCGAAGGCCAGCGGAACTCCGTTGTCCAGAAACTGCTTCCAGGGATACGAAGTCTTGCCACGCTCGGGGCCGATGCGGTCCACCGCCCAGTTCATGTCAGTGAGCAAATGGCTGGGCTGCACCGAGGCAACGACTCCCAGCTTTTTGTACTGCGCAAATTGATCGGGCGCAATGACCTGGTCATGCTCGATGCGGAAGCGGAAGTCGTGCGGCGACTTCGAACCGAAAGCGGCATGGGCCTCCGAATTGCTCACCGCATTGGCAAAGGCATCGAGGGCCATTTGCGCAGCGCGATCTCCGATGGCGTGGAAGCCAAGCTGGAATCCAGCCGCGACGCGCTCGCTTGCAAGCTTGTTCAGCGTGGCCTGATCGTACTGCGGCAGCCCGGAGTTTCCAGGATCGTCGGAGTACGGAGCCAGCAACGCCGCGGTGCGCGAGCCCAGCGATCCGTCCATGAAGCCCTTGAGCATCGCCGTATGCAACATGGGATCGTCGGCCGCATGATGCGCGCGGTGCTGCTGCAGCACATAAACCGGATCGTTGAAGGGGAGCCACTCGCTGATGCGCAGTGTGAGTTTGCCTTCGCGCTCCAGGTCTTCGTACACCAGAAAATCTTCCCACGAGGAATTGTCCTGAGCTGAGGTAATCCCCCACTGCGCGGCGTCGGCTAAGGCGAGCTCGGCAGCGTGGCGTCGTTGATCTGGTGTTGGCGGAGGTACCTTGGCAAACACCAGTCCCTGCGCGCCCTCGCGAAGAATCCCGGTGGGTTCGCCCTGCGCATCGTGGTCAATCTTGCCGCCTTCCGGCGCCGCGGTCTGGGCAGTGATACCCGCTGCCTTGAGCGCTGCGGTGTTGGCGATGGCGATGTGTCCGTCAACCCGCACAAAAATCGCAGGATGCCCGTTCGTCATCACGTCGATCTGCTGGCGTGTGGGCAGCGCCTGCCCCAGCCACAGCGTGTGGTCCCATCCGCGGCCCACAATCCATTCGCCCTCCGCGGCATGGTTCACCCGCAAGCCTATGCGATGCTGCATTTCCTGCAGCGATTGCGATCCCACGAGATTGACATTCATCTTCTCGAAGCCGCCGGAAGCGAGATGCAGGTGCGCGTCGTTAAAGCCCGGCATTACGAAATGCCCACCGAGATCCACAATCTGGGTGTTCTTACCTTTCAGCTTCAAGTTCACTTCGTCGGATCCGACTGCGAGGATCTTTCCGGCGCTAACTGCGATCGCCTGCGCGCGAGCCGGTATCGCCTGCGTGTAAATATCACCGTTGATGAAGATCGTGTCGGCGGGTTTTGCACTGTCGTCCGCGGCAAACGCAGGAGTCAATGAGGGATTCATCACGGTTGTGATTACCAGGAAGGCGAGCAAAATCGATTTCATTCTTCCGAGACTCCGCACATGGCAAGCGTCAGCAACAGGATTCGTTTCAGGCCGAGATCGCGCCCCGCCGGATCGTACCACTCGTTCACCGTGTGGGCCCCGCCTCCGCTCCCCCCTGCGCCAATTGCGATGGCTTCGCGGCCAAGCGACAGAGGTATGTTGGCGTCGGTTGAAGCCCGCTGTATCCGCGAGCTGTTATTCAACTGCGCATCGACCGCGCGAATGACCTTCAGCAGATGCGCGTCGCTCGGCAGGTCGGCGGCAGGACGGTCGCCGATCACTCCCACCTCGGCGGTCAGAGTATCCTGCTTCTTCCGTGCGCTGGTGCCGTCTTTCACCGCTTCGCGCAAGGCACGCTCCAGCCGATCCAGTTGCTCGACTGACGCAGATCGCGTGTCCACGCGCATGGTGGCGGACTGCGGAATCGAATTCACCGAAGTCCCACCCTGCACGATTCCGATGTTGAAGGTTGTCTTCGGCGCGCTGGGCACCGTCGTCTGGCTGAAGCGCTCGATGATCCGCGCCAGCGCCACAATCGGGTTGGCTATGCCAAAATCGCTCCAGGAGTGTCCACCTGGTCCGCGTACCGTGATCTCGAAGCGGCGGCTGCCCAGGCCTTCAGCGATGACCGTGTCAGTGCCCGCGCCATCCAGCACAACCAGCGCGCCGATCGATTCCAACCATCTGGCCTGCTGAAAGATGTGCCGCATGCCGCGCAGGTTGCCTTCGCCTTCTTCGCCCACATTCCCGATGAACAAAATCGGAGCAGCGTTGGCAACGCCTGAGTCGCGTAGCGCGCCCGCAATCGCCAGCAAGGCGGTAATGCCGGAGCCATTATCGGAAATGCCCGGCCCGGAAAGCTTGCCGCCCTCGCGCGCCACGGTGATCGAGGTCTCGGCCGGAAACACCGTATCGAGGTGTGCGCTGAGTGCGAAGAACGGAGCGTTGGGGTCGGTGCCCGGACGGATACCGAAGACGTTTCCTAGCTCGTCCTGATGGACTTCCGACAAGCCAAGCTCTTCGAATCGAGCCTTCAGCCACTGGCTGCGCGCCGCTTCGCCCCACGGAGGAGCCGGGATGGCGGTCACTTCGAGTTGCAGGTCCTCCAATTCGCGAGCATGGGCGCGAAACCAGGCAAACGCGGCGTGCACGGACCGCAGCTCGGCAACGCGAGCGACGATCTGCTGCCCGGTGCGGGAGGCGCGCGATTCCCCTGCGCCTGGCGAGATCGCTTCCCCGAACGACTGCCGCTGCTGAGGACCCAAGGCCATGAGTGATGGTAACCCGTTTAGTGGAAACACGAGAGATCAGTTTTGGTCGTGGATATGCCGAGCAGTTTACGTCGCAAAAGAAGTGCGCACGCCGGCCGCCTGAACGCACTCCAGGATTTCGGCTTCGGTCAGCATCGTCGCAGAATTCTTGGCGCGCTGGAAGATTCGTTCCACCAACTCTGGTGTGTCAGGAATCCCATGGCGCTCGAGCCAGAAATGCACGTTGGACTTGCCGCTCATGGGGCCGATCTCGATGATCTGCTCCATTCCAAAATAGTGCGATGGCACGCCGGAATAGATGCTATTGGCCAGCATCACGTCGTTCTTGCGGTACGCCTTGATCACGGCAGCCGCATGCACGCCCGTGCCGGTGCGGAAAGCGTCTCCACCCACCACCGGATAATTGCTCGGAATGGGAACGCCAGTGGCCTTGGATACCGCCTCGCAATATTCCTTGAGCTTGTTGAGGTCCTGGCTGACCCACGGCTCGATGCCCATCAGTTTCAGGTTCATCAGCATCTGGTCCATCTGGGTGTTGCCCACGCGTTCGCCGATGCCGCATGCAGTGGCGTGTACCACCTCGGCGCCCGCCACCAACGCGGCGATGGCGTTGGCCACGGCCAATCCGCGGTCGCAGTGACCGTGCCACTCCACGCGAATGTTCTGGCCAGAAGGCTTCACCACCTCGTTCACCACGAAGTGCATCAGGGCGACGGTGCCCATAGGAGTGGCGTGACCAGCGGTGTCGCAAATCACGATGGCGTGCGCTCCGCAATTGATGGCCGTCGAATACAGCCGCTTGATGGTCTCGGGATCGCAGCGCGTCGTGTCCTCGGTGACGTACATGACTTCGAGGCCCTGCGACACGGCATACTTCACCGCATTTTCTGTGGTGTGCAACAGGAAGTCGTCGGTCCAATCTTCGGTATAGCGGCGAATCGGGCTCGATCCAATAAAGGTCGCGGCTTCGATGGGCACTCCGGTTCTCTGCACTATTTCCGCGATGGGGCGGATGTCGTTTTCATGGGTGCGGGCAGCGCAATTGGGCTTGATCTTGAGATGAGCGCGCCCGATCTCCCGTGCCAGCGCTTCGCAGTGGGCCACAGCACGCGGTCCCGCTCCCGGCAGGCCCATGTCGAGCATGTCGATGCCGACCGCTTCCATTAGGTGGAGGATCTCGATCTTTTGTTCAATGGTGGGGTCTTTGACGGAAGGAGATTGCAGGCCGTCGCGCAACGACTCGTCGTTCAGGAGGACACGCCCGGCTGGAACCATCGACCGCGCGTACACCTGGTTCCAGTCGTATATCAGTTCAGAAACTTCTGCGGACACGGTTACCTTCCGTCACCAAGACTTCGGGCCCCTACAATTGTGCCGAACGAACGATTAGCGCGAACCGTTGAAGGCTCGGCTATCGGTGCCTCACATCACCGGAGCGTACTCCCACCCCCCACAGATGGAAGTTGACGCCTATACGTTTCAAATCCTTACGTTCGGAGGATTACTACTTTTCTTCTGCTCCGGCTGCCGGCGTATTGGCAGCCGGGGTCTTCGGAACCACCGTCACGCCAAAAATCGACAGCTTGCCGACCCCAGCCACATTCTTCCCGCGTGGCTCCTCGGCGTTCGGAAGGTACAGGGTTTTGCAATGCTCGCAGCGATAAACTTCGCCCTGGTCGCCATAGGCTTGCAGAGCGTCACCGCAGCTCTGCTCCACCACGTCCGCCGTGTAATACCAGCGCTTCAGGTGGCCGCCGCAGAATTTTCCCTTGTCGTTCTTTTCGTTGCAGGCACGCTGCAGCGGCTTCTTGTATTTCACTTTATGATTGGGTAACTGGGCTGGAGAATCGTCGGGTTGATCAGGCATGATAGCGGTAGGAACCTCCAAATCGGGCCGCCTGCTGACCTAAAGTCCGCAGCAACAGGGTGCCAGATCGCGCAATCGTAACCGCACATTGTAACCCAGACGTGTCAGGCTTTCGCGAACCACGTTACGCACGGGCGCTGTCAATCAGATGCGATTTCGCCGCCGCAGCGCTCCCATCGCCCCTATCGTCCCCTTGATCCGCGCTCCCAGACTGCTGCCAAACAGCATGTCGATGAATCCGGACATCTGACGATAGAAGCTAGCGCCATAGCCGTACCACCACACCTTCGGCATGCGCGGCAGCAGGTCCACATCGACATACTTGACCTGCACCATTTCGTTAAGACCGAGCCTGCCGTGGATGCGACCGATTCCGCTGTGCTTGAATCCTCCATGCGGGGCCTCGGCGATCCCGAACCCCGAGATCGCGTCATTGATCATCACGGTGCCAGCCTTGATTCGCGCGGCCATTGCTTCTGCACGTTTGCGGTTACCCGTCCAAACGCTGGCGGCCAATCCAAATTCGCTGTCGTTGGCGAGCGCAACGGCCTCCTCGTCGGTGTCGAACGCCGCCACCGGCAGCGCCGGACCAAAGGTTTCCTCGCGCATGATGCGCATTTCGTGGGTGACATCGGCAAGCAACGTCGGGGCGTAGAAGTTCGGACCCAAGTCCGTCAACCGGCGACCGCCGGCGAGCAATCTCGCTCCGCGGGCGACCGCGTCGTTGACGTGGTCCTCCACCGTGCGCAACTGTCGTTCGTTGATGAGCGGCCCCATCTCGACCTCGGACCCGAGTCCTTCCCCGACCCGCATCTTTTCGATCTTCTGGCGGCAGAGTTCGAGGAACTTCTCATACACGCTGCGCTGCACGTAGCAGCGCTCGACCGATAGACATGTCTGGCCGGCGTTCATCATGGCTGCCCAAACCGCACCGCTGGCGGCCACTTCGAGATCGGCGTCTTCCAGCACAATCATGGGATCTTTGCCGCCGAGTTCCAGAACCGCAGGTAGCAGTCTCTGTGCCGCCGCTTCGGCCACTCGCCTTCCTGTGGCCACACTGCCGGTAAAAAGCACCTTGTCGATGTCTGACTCCAGCAACGCTCCGCCTACCGGGCCAGCGCCAATCATGACCTGCATCAAGTTAGGATCGAGTCCGGCTGCGACCAGCAACTTCTGCAGTTCCAAGGCGACGAGCGGTGTCAGTTCCGACGGTTTCAGAACGACGGCGTTGCCCATCACCAACGCGGCCAGCGTCTCTGTTCCCGGCATGGAGAACGGATAGTTCCATGGCGCGATGATCCCGATTACGCCGTAGGGTTCGCGCACCAGTTTGCCGCGCTTGGTCTTCATGGCGAGGTTGCCGTGCGGCAGCGGTTCGTCGCGCAAGAAAGTGTGCGCGGTGCGAATGCAGAACTCAGCCGCGTCCAGCACTACGAGGATTTCCGTGGTGAGTGCCTCCACCGTCGGTTTGCCGGCTTCGCGGGAAATCAGCGTCGCCACCTGCTCGCGCTGCTCACTGAGCTTGCGCTGAAATCTCTTCAGCACCGCGACGCGTTCGGCCACGGGAAGCGCCTGCCATGCCGGCTGTGCCTCGCGGGCGCGCCGTACTGCTTCATGGACCTCTTCTGGAGTGGCGCACGCAATTTCAGCCAGCTTCTCGCCGGTTGCGGGATTGGTAGAGATGATGGTGTTCTGGGTGGCAACTGCCGTCATTGTGCTCATAACATTCCGTACTCCACGCTGACCAGGTACAGACCGCAGGCGGGTGCGGTAGCTCCGGCAACGCTTCGGTTTCTTGCCGCTAGAATGGCCGGAATATCTTCCGGCTTCAGGGATCCCTTGCCTACCTGCAGGAAGGTCCCAACCAGGTTTCGGACCATGTGGTGCAGAAATCCGTTGCCCCGAATGGTGAAGCTGAACTCCTCATCGGTCCTCGTCCATTGCGAAAAATGCACAGTGCGCACATTCCCCATCTTCTGGGTCAGTGCATCGGAGCCATACTCTTCGTAGATTTCAAGGCCCTGCGTTCCGATTTTGTCCAGGACCTCGTTCAGTTCCTCGCGCGACACCTTCATTGCGCCCACCCCGGATCGCTGTCCACGGTTGGCCTGCAAATCTGCAAGGCGCGCGCTGCGCTCCGGATCCGACGCCGCGAACGAGGTGAAATCAAACGTCCCCACGATATGTTCCGAAGCGCGAATCATGGCTTCTTCATCCATGGGATAAGGATCGTGATACACGTAGCGCGCCAGGAACGGGGGACAGATGTCATCCCGATAAATGCGATAGCGATAGGTCTTCGCCTGCGCGGAGTGGCGCGCGTGAAAACTGTCTTCGACTATTTCTACACCGGTCACGCGAATGGCGGGCGGAAGAATATCGTTCAGCGCAATCAGCAAGTTCCGTTCTGGAATTGGCGAGTTGAGGCGCACCGAGGCAGCTTGCGCCAACGCATGCACCCCCGCGTCGGTTCGTCCTGAACCCTGCGGCAAAACATTTTCCCCGGTGATTCGTCCAAGGCATTCGGCGAGAAGGCCCTGCACCGTGCGAAATCCTGGCTGAATCTGCCATCCATGAAACTCGGCTCCGTCGTAGGCCAATGTGATTTTCAGGTTGCGACTCACGTTGTCGTCCTCGCCGTGAAAGTGCGTGTGCGGCAAAATGTTAAGCAGTGTAAATCTGACTCCGGCAACCGCCATGAACGGTGTCGTGTCAGCTATACTAAGCCATTACTGCAACTTACGAGGCCTAAATCAACAGCACCGACCCTGCCGCCGGACTGGCTTTGAACCTTTATCGGGTCTCGTCCGTATCAGTTAGAGGCGACAGGAATTCACCTTTAGGACACCGAGTTCACATGCACTTTTCTGGAGAAGAGGGAATGTCCGTTTTTCGTTTTGTGAATGTAGCGGTCCGTAAAGCATTTGCGATCGCGTTGGTTGGATTGCTGGCGACAGCGAGTTTCGCGCAGGAGGGAACCAAGCCCGGTGCACCCGCGCCCGTTCCGACGTCGAATGCCACGGTTCCGATGCCGCAGGCGCCCGCGCCGCAGCACAATGCCCATCTGTACTCCGATCAGGACTACACTCGGGGACAGTCGCAGCTTCCGAAATTCTGGTCGGTCTGGACCGTGCGCAACGTCGCTCCACCGAATTTCACCAATTCCGCGCTGATCGATCGGGTCATTCGCGACGGCAAGATGTATCTTTCGCTGGATGACGCGGTGGCCTTGGCGCTGGAAAATAACCTTGACATCGCCATCCAGCGCTACAACCTGGTCACCGCTGACATTGATATTCTGCGTACCAGTTCAGGATCCAACTCGCTTGGCGTCAACACAGGCCTGGTGCAGGGAACTCCGGGCGGGGCGGGCAGCACGGCGACATCCGCAGCGTCAGCCGGCGGCGGCGCGGGCGGTACGTCAATCGGTATAGGCGGAGCCGGTGCCGGTGCAGCCGGTATTGTCGCTTCGACCCAGGGTGAAGGCGCTTTTATTGACAGTTTCGACCCAGTTCTGACGGGCACGATTCAAGGCGAGCACGCTACCACACCCCAATCGAACATCATCTTCACCGGAACCACGACTCTGGTGCAGAACACCAACACCTATAACTTCGCCTACACGCAAGGGTTCGCCACTGGCACCTTGATGTCGGTTGGATTCAATAACAACCGCATCACGTCCAACTCGCTTTTCAACACGGTGAATCCAAGTCTCAGCGACAGCTTCCGCTTCCAGTTGCGGCAACACGTGTTGCAGGGGTTCGGCTTCAACTCCAACCTGCGCTGGATCAAGATCGCCCGTAACAACCGCGCCATTATGGACTCGGCCTACCAGAACCAAATCATGACCACGGTATCCCAGATCGAGAACATCTACTGGGACCTGGTCAACGCCTACGAGAACGTGAGAGTGCAGCAGCGAGCGCTGGAGCTGGCGGACAAGACACTCTCCGACAACCAAAAACAGGTGGAAATCGGAACGCTGGCGCCGATCACGGTTGTCCAAGCCAAGAGTTCGGTAGCCACCGCTAACCAAAACTTGATTAATGCGCAGACCAATCTGCAGTTGCAACAGCTTCTGATGAAGAACGCCATTACTCGCAATGTTGCCGATCCGATCCTGGCCGTGGCGCCGGTGATTCCCACCGACACCTTGCAGATCAACGAGCCATTTGAAGTGCCGCCGGTGGAGCAACTCATCCAGTCGGCCTTGCAGAAGCGGCCCGAGATCGTTCAGTCGCGCATCAACCTCACTAACCGCGAAGTCGGTCTGAAGGCCATCAAGAACCTTCAGTTGCCGAGCCTTGACGTCTACGCTTTCTACGGCGCGGCGGGACTGGCCGGCGACCAGAACGCCGCCAACACCTGCGGCACTACTCCCATCAACAATTGCATTCCTCCCGGCACTATACCTCCGACCGGCTACGGCCACTCGTTCGGGTACCTGTTTAACAGTTCCGCGCCTGACAAGGGAGTGGGAGTGAACCTCAATATCCCGCTGCGTAACCGGCAGAACCAGGCTGACCAGGCACGTTCCGTAATCGAATACCGCCAGGCCCAGATGTCCGCCCAGCAGCAGGAAAACACCATCACGTTGCAGGTCCGCAACGCGCAATTTGCCCTGCAGCAAAACTACGCCGCATTGCAGTCTGCCGTTGCCGCCCGTGACTATGCCTCCCAGAATCTCGACGCCGAACAGAAGAAGTACTCGCTGGGAGCGTCTACGTCGACCCTTGTCTTGCAGGCCTCGAGCGCATTGACCCAGGCCGAATCCAACGTTCTCGCCGCGGCGACCAACTACGAGAAGTCGCGAGTTCAGCTTGATCTCTTCACCGCCGATACCCTCACCAAGCTGGGGATCGACATGGGCGAGGCGGAATCGGGCAAGGTGCAGAAGATGCCTAAAGTGCCCGGGATCGTTCCCGCAAGTGCAACTCAGTCGACGAGTCAGGTAACGTCCGAGCCCACGGCTCAGCCCAAGCAATAACAAGCCACCACGCATCCAATCAGCCATGCCGTCCCCAAGGGGCGGCATGTTTTTTTGTTTCTGTGGAGTCCGTCGCGCGGTTAGCATGGATTGCTTGAGCCTCTCAGTCGTCATCATCACGTTCAACGAGGAAGCCAACCTGGAGCGCACCCTCGCCAGCGTCGCCTGGGCCGACGAAATCGTCATCCTCGATTCCGGCTCGACCGACCGCACTCGCGAGATCGCTGAATCCTTCCGCGCCAAATTTAATGTCGAACGGTGGAAGGGATTCGCGGCGCAGAAAAATTCCGCGCTCGCAAAGGCAACCGGTGATTGGATCCTTTCGCTGGATGCCGATGAAGAAGTCGAACCCGCCCTGGCCGAGGAAATCCGCACCGTGCTCGCCGCCAACCCGTCGGTCGCCGGCTTCTGGATTCCCCGCAAGAACTTCTTCCTGGGCCGCTGGATCAAGCGCGGCGGATTCTATCCCGACCCCAAGTTGCGTCTGTTCCGTCGCGGAGCTGGCCAGTTTGAAGATCGTCTCGTGCACGAGGACTTGCGCATCGAAGGCGCGACGGCCTCACTGCGGAACAACCTCCTGCATCACGCCTATCCCACAATCGAGGACTACCTCGAACACATGAACCGCTACTCGTCCCTGGGCGCGGACATGTCGGTGGCAAAACGGGCTCGAGGCTTCAGTTTTGTCGATATCGTGATCCGGCCCCGGCTCACGTTCCTCTACAACTACTTCCTGCGCTTCGGCTTTCTGGATGGCCGTGAGGGTCTGCTGCTGCACCTGTATCACGCGCAGTATGTGAGCTGGAAATATGCGAAGGCATGGGAGAAATCCAGGTCTCGAAGATTTTGAAAGGGCACGGCTTTAGTTGTGTCGCCAAAACCTTCTATTTTTGTCATCACGAGAGGGCTTCAGCCCCTCGAGGGATCTGCTTCTTTGACTACTTCAGCAGGCTCTTCAGCCGGCGGCACTGAAGGTCCGGGCCGGCACTACAATCTTGCGAATGACGTGATGCGATTCCGCGAAATCTCTTCGTCCGACTTCTCGCGCGGTTGCAAGTCCTCGAAATGCACGTCATACAGAAGGCCGCATGTAGTACAGACCAGGCGGTACAACATCTTCTCGTTGTCGCCATACGGACGGTGCGCTGCGCCGAGATTCACGATGATCTCACTGCGGCACTCCGGGCAATCACAACACAGTACGCTTTGACTCATGGCGGGATAATGACTCCCTTGGGATGGCTTGTCGGTGATCGCCGTCACTGAGCTTACAGGAGTCTGGACCGACAATCAGCCTCCCTTGTCCGGAAGCACCTGGAGACCGAAGTCCGTCACGCTCCCTTGCTCCGCAGCCGGGCATCTACTAAACTGCAGCGTCTGCCTGCAGTATGGAAATAGTGGGGTAGTCCATGTCCGACAGCACCAAGCCCAGTGGGAAAACTCTCGCCGACACACCGGTCACCGATCTGTTCGTCAACGGCCGCCATCCTTCCGCGTCCGAAGAATTATGGGCGGAGAAGACACTCGCGCCGTCGCTCGAGAAGTCTCCCGAGAAGCCCATCGGCGCGCCGACTGGCACCAACCTCGATCAGCATGGCGACGCTCGCTTCACCACCATCTCCGGAATGCCGATTCGCCGCCTGTACACGGCGGCCGACCTGCCGGAGAACTGGAATTACGACGAGTACCTGAACTATCCCGGACAGCCGCCCTATACGCGCGGCATTCACGCCACCGGCTACCGCGGCAAGATGTGGACCATGCGCCAGTTTTCGGGTTTCGCCTCGCCTGAGGAAACCAACGAGCGCTACAAATACCTGCTGGCGCACGGCGGACAGGGCCTCTCGGTCGCCTTCGATCTGCCTACCCTGATGGGCTATGACAGCGACCACATGATGAGCGAAGGCGAGGTCGGCAAATGCGGCGTCGCCATCGACTCCCTCGAGGACATGGAAATCCTCTTCGACGGCATCGACTTGGAAAAGACTACGGTCTCGATGACCATCAACTCGCCCGCGTCCATCTTGTGGGCGATGTATCTGGCGGTTGCCGAGAAGCAGGGCGCGGACTGGAAGAAAATCTCCGGCACCATCCAGAACGACATCCTGAAGGAATACATCGCGCAGAAGGAATACATCTATCCTCCGGCGCCATCGATGCGGCTGGTGATCGACACGTTCGAGTTCGGGACAAAATTTACGCCTCGTTTCAATACCGTTTCGATTAGTGGATACCACATCCGCGAAGCCGGTTCGACCGCGCTGCAGGAACTTGCCTTCACCATTTACGACGGCGTGGAATACGTTGAATGGGCGCAGCGGCGCGGTCTCGACGTGGACGAATTCGGGCCGCGGCTCAGCTTCTTCTTCAACGCCCACAACGATTTCTTCGAGGAAATCGGCAAGTACCGCGCCGCGCGCAAGATCTGGTACCGCCTGATGAAGGACCGCTTCGGCGCGAAGAACGAACGCACCTGGCTGATGCGCTTCCATACTCAGACTGCGGGCGTCTCGCTCACCGCGCAGCAGCCCATGAACAACATCGCGCGTGTCGCGATCCAAGCATTGGCAGCAGTGCTCGGCGGCACGCAATCTCTCCATACCGACAGCTATGACGAAGCCCTGGCGCTGCCCACGGAAGAGGCCGTGCGCATCGCATTGCGCACGCAGCAGATCATCGCCTACGAGTCGGGCGTGGCGCAGACCGTCGATCCCCTGGGCGGATCGTACTTTGTGGAGCGCATGACGCTCGACATGGAGAAGGGCGCGTTCGACTATTTCGACAAGCTGGACGCCATGGGTGGCATGGTGAAGGCGATTGAGAAAGGCTATCCGCAGAAAGAGATCGCCGAGGCCAGTTATCAGTTCCAGCGCGCGAATGAAGCGAAAGAAAAAGTCACCGTTGGCTCTAACGAGTTCGTTGTCGAAGAACCGTCGCCGCACATTCTCTATATCGGTGAAGAAGTCGCGCAGGCGCAGACCAAGAAGCTCAACTCGCTACGTCAACGCCGCTCGAACGAAGACGTTCGTCGCTGCCTCGATGCCCTGAAGAATGCCGCCGCGCAGGAGCCGCAAGCGGGAACCGACGGAAAAATTTCGCCCGTCAACACCATGCCTTTCATCATCGACGCGGTAAAGGCCTACGCCACGGTCGGCGAAATCTCCGCCGCCTTGCGCGAGGTCTATGGGACGTACGAGGAAAGTGCGTTCGCGTAAACTCTAAGAAATGTCTCCAGCATCATCGGCCGTGAGTAGTGCACTTTCGCTGCTCGCGGCGGCTGTCTTTTTCTGTGCGCCCGCAGGATTGTCCGCCCAGGAGCGTCCCTGGTCCGTCTCCTCCTGCGAACTGCTGAAGAACCCCGGCATGTACAACGAGACCATGGTCAGCGTGCCCGGACTGGTTCTCTACGGACAGCAGGAATTCACCACGCACGGCTTCGACTGCGCTGACGACCATGGAGTCTTGCCCCTGGAATTCGGTGGCAACCCGTCGGATCCCGCAGACCGGTTCCGGCTTTCGCGGGAACGGCTCGAAGCCAGCACGGTTCCCCTCATGAAAGACGCCGACTACGACTCCATGCAGCACCTCATGAAGTCCGCCGCGGCAACAGGACAGACCAAGATGCTGCGAGCAACGTTGACCGGCCGGTTCTTTGCCGGGCCGGCCGTGGGCATGAAATCTGGAGAGGTCAAGCATCCCAACGCGCGGCTCATAATCTCCGAGGTCGAGTTGGTCACGAACAAGTTCGAAGATCCGGTGGACTTCACGCCGCTCTCGCACGCTGCAACGAAGCCCGCCAGAGGCTGCACCATTACAGAAATCGCGGTTCCGACGAGCGACGACGAAGACAAGTTGCAACGCTTGAGCCGCGAGCCGTCGGAAAACCTCGAATATCTCAGCGATGCCAAAAAGGTAGCCGCGCACGCCGTCGCAGAGCAGGACAAGACCTCCGCCGACGAAGTCGAAGGTAAATTACGTGCGGGCGGCGAAGCGGTGGCTCTCAAGGATTACACTTGGACATCGGCTGATGGATTGCGCACCTACGCTATCACCGTCAACCGGCCGTATTGGCTACTGCCCAGCACCTATTCGGCAGACACGGTGATCTGGATCCCAAAGAGCATGATCCTAACTTCATGCGCGAGCAAAGCTGCCCGCTAGCGCGCCGTTCCTGCCATCACTTACGAAACTGCCAGACAGGGTTTATCATTCTTGGTTCAGCGAAAAGTTGTGAGCTGACGGCTGAGAGCGTCCCACATGCCCACTGACCGCAAAATCCGTGTACTTGTTGCCAAACCAGGCCTCGACGGCCATGACCGCGGCGCGAAAGTCATCGCTCGCGCATTGCGCGATGCCGGAATGGAAGTGATTTACACCGGCCTGCGCCAGACTCCTGAAATGATCGTCAACGCCTCGCTGCAGGAGGACGTGGATGTCATCGGCCTGAGCATTTTGTCGGGCGCACACAATGCCATCGTGCCGCGCGTGCTGGGCCTGCTGAAGCAGAACGAGATGGAAGATGTGCTGCTGTTGGTGGGTGGCATCATTCCCGATCAGGACGTGGACGCCCTGAAAAAAGCGGGTGTGGCCGCTGTGTTCCAACCGGGCACGCCCATGGATTCCATCATCGAGTTCATTCGTAGCAACGTGAAGCCCCGCGGCGTGACGGCCGGCGGCTGATGGCGCCGCCCCATCCTCAAAGCAGCCGCCTGCATCGCCTCCTCCAGCAGACGGTCGGCCCAGCCCCGTGGTATTGGGAAACGTTTCCCGAACTACGTGGCCCTGCCGGACAGATCTTTACCTGGAAGTATCACGGCAGTGAAGGCCAGCTCGCCTACCTCGTCACACTGCATCTCCGATCGGAACCCGACAAACCGCGACTGGCGCTGAATTCCTATTGCCGTCCCTTCGCCGTTGACCCGCACCGTTTGGGAATCTGGTGTCCGGATGGCCGCAATCTGCGCTTCGTGCTGTTTGAACTTGATGCGCTGAAGGCGTTTGGCTACGAGGAAATTGCGGGGTGGTTCAAGCCGTCGCCGGAGCGCATTTACTCCGCGACCGCGCCGCTGGCGGAGTTTGCGGTCAGCGCCATGCTGAAAGATGGTACGCATGCCATCGACGCACCCGCAGAATTTCACGGCGTGGAAGAGCTGCTGATCCCCACGCAGTATGGCGCCAAGACGAAGGACGATGCAGCAGCCGCGATCTACGTGGTCTATCCACACGCCGGACTGGTCGAGGTCTTGCCCCAGCGCTGGTTCACCCCGAACCAGTTCGACGTCGGCATGCAATGGATCACGCGACTGGCGCGTGACCCGGTATCGCACCGCATCATCGGAGAGGCCATGCGCTTCGGCAGCTTCGAGTTGTCGGATGACGGCTGCGACTTGGCTTACATGATCGAGGCGTAACTCCGTTCACCACTGAGGCACTGAGACTCAGACAACATCCAGCATTTGCTACCCTGCTCTGTGGTGGACCAAGCCGCACAATCTGCCGAAACTCTTTACTCCGTCGAAATCCGCAACAACATCGCCGTACTGCGCCTGGTCTCGGACGACGGCACCAATCGGCTGACGCGGGCGCGCGTCATTGCTTTGACAGCCGCTTTGGAGGATCTGGCGAGACAAAACCTCTCCCGGCTCGTAATCACCGGCAATGCACATTTCTTCTCCGCAGGAGCCGACCTCAACGAGATCGCAGCCATTCATGGCGCCGAGGCGTTCCGTTTCGCCCAGATGGGTCAACGTCTGATGAACGCCGTGGCTAACTTCCCTGCCCCGACTATCGCGGCGGTGCACGGCTACTGCATGGGCGGAGGACTTGACCTGGCGCTGGCGTGCTCGCGTCGCATCGCCGGACCACACGCCATCTTTGGACACCGCGGGGCCGCTCTCGGCCTCATCACAGGATGGGGAGGTACGCAACGGCTGCCGCGAATCGTTGGCAAAGCGCGCGCTTTGAAAATGTTCGTAGCCGCAGAAAAGCTCCACGCGCGGGAAGCGTTGGCCTATGGGGTGGTCGACGTGATTGCGGAGGATCCGCTCGCGGCGGCCCTGGCGGACTGACCGGGAATCCTAAACAGCATCGCGGCTTGGCTATCCGACCCGAATTCTCTGCCTTACGCTATTATTTGTAGTTCATGCTGAGTCTGCTTCCACATCAAGACCAGAAGCTGGTGCAAATCATCGACGCTGCCCTCGCCAGCGCTGAGCGGCGCAGTGGAGAATGGCTGATCTGCAAGCCGGGATGTACGCCCTGCTGCATCGGCGTGTTTGCCATCGATCAACTGGACGCCCTCCGCCTGCACGAGGGACTGACTGAGTTGGATGTCTCCGATCCCCAGCGCGCCGCGCGAGTGCGCGAACGGGCGCGGGAATCGATGGCACGGATTGGGCCCGAGTTCCCTGGTGACGTTCAGACCGGCGTGCTCGCCGACGACGAGGCGGCGGAGCGATTCGAAGAGTTCGCCAACTTCGAGCCCTGCCCCGCCCTCGATCCGGAGCGCGGAACCTGCGACCTGTACCAATGGCGGCCAATTACATGCCGCGTGTTTGGACCTCCAGTTCGTTCGGATGGTGGCCTCGGAGTATGCGAGTTGTGCTACCACGGTGCTAGCACCGACGAGATCGAAACGTGCGAGATGAATATCGAGGAAGCCAACCCTTTGCAGGAGGAACTGCTCGGCGAGTTACAGAAGTCCGGCAACGCGGGCAGAACGATTGTCGCGTTTGCGCTCGCGCACAACGCAGCGCTGCCCCAACACTAGAGTTGGAGTCATAAGAAGCGATTTGAAAGGGCACGGCTTCAGCCGTGCCGCTCGCGGTGTTATGAACATTGGGCTTTAGCCCCCTGAGGGAATTCGAACTCCCTCACGCAGAGTATTCATAAGACGGCTGCGGCTTCCAGTCAGTCGGGATGGCTTTCCGTTCTCCGTGTCTCTGTGGTGGAATGAATGCCTCCCACATTGCGCGCACTCATACCGCTGCTTTATCGTTATCGGTCTGCCCTCAGGTGCTAAACGTTCATCATGACTGATCACCAGCACGCCGGATCGTCCGCCCAGTTGCCAACCACAGTCAAACCCTCCTCGCCCCGCTTCGAGCACAATCATCACGCCGTTACTGGACTGGTCGGACAGGTTCGCACGGATGAAGAAACCATCCAGCAGGGTGGCGGCGAGAAGGCCATTGAAGCGCAGCACAAGAAGGGACGGCTCATCGCCCGTGAACGCATCGCGCGATTGATCGATCCCGGCACCGAGTTCTTTGAGTTAGGCTCTTACGCTGCGTGGGGGATGTACGAGGAGTGGGGCGGCGCACCGTCGGCAGGAGTTGTTACTGGCCTGGCGCAGGTGCAAGGGCGGCTGGTCATGCTCATCGTGAACGATGCCACGGTGAAGGCCGGCGCGTTCTTTCCCATGACCGCGAAGAAAGTGATTCGCGCCCAAAACATCGCCATCGACAACCGCATTCCAACGATCTACCTGGTCGATTCCGCCGGCGTGTTCCTTCCCCTGCAGGAAGACGTCTTCCCCGACACCGACGACTTCGGCCGCGTTTTCCGCAACAACGCGGTGATGTCGGCCATGGGAATCCCGCAGATCACGGCCATCATGGGAATGTGCGTCGCAGGTGGCGCGTATCTGCCGGTAATGTGCGACCACATTTTGATGACCGAGGGCAGCGGGCTCTTCCTCGCCGGACCCGCGCTGGTGCAAGCTGCGATTGGTGCCAAATACTCTGCCGAGGAGTTAGGCGGAGCCAAGATGCACTCTCAGATCAGCGGCACCGTGGACTTCCGCGAGCTCGATGACGATCACTGCATCGCTCGCATCCGGTCGCTTGTGGATAAGATGGGCAACCGCCAGCTCGGAGTCTTCGACCGCAAGCCGTCGCGCGAGCCACGCTATCCTATCGAGGAAATCTACGGCATCTTCGACAGCGACCCGTCGCGCCAGTACGACATGAAGGAGATTATTGCGCGCATCGTCGATGGCAGCGAGTTCGACGAATACAAGGCGGAGTATGGCGAAACCGTGCTCTGCGGCTACGCCCGCATCGGCGGCTACGCGGTAGGCATCGTCGCCAACCAGAAGACGCACGTGCAGCAGGTGGACCGAACAGGCAACAAGCGCATCGAGTTCGGCGGCGTGATCTACACCGAGTCGGCGGAGAAGGCGGCGCGCTTCATCATGGACTGCAACCAGAACCTGGTGCCGCTGGTCTTTCTGCACGACGTTAACGGCTTCATGGTAGGACGCGACGCAGAGTGGAGCGGCATTATCCGCGCGGGTGCGAAGATGGTGAACGCCGTCTCCAATTCCGTGGTGCCGAAAATCGCGGTGATCATCGGCGGCTCGTTCGGCGCGGGACACTACGCCATGTGCGGCAAGGCCTTCGATCCGCGCTTTCTGTTCGCCTGGCCGACCGCGAAATACTCGGTCATGAGCGGTTCGGCGGCGGCGGGAACGCTGGTGGAAATCAAAATCAAGCAACTGGAGCGCGGCGGCAAAAAGCTGAGCGAAGAAGACAAGAAGAAGCTCTTCGACGAGACCAAGGCTGCCTACGACGAGCAAATGGATCCCCGCTACGGCGCAGCGCGGTTGTGGATCGACAAGATCATCGATCCCATGGAAACGCGCGAGGCGTTGATCACCGCGCTGGATGCAGCAGCGCTGAATCCCGACGTCGCCAAGTTCAGTGTGGGAGTACTGCAGACGTAGGTACCCCTCCCCCCTCCCCCTGCGCTCGTAAAATATTGAAAACATAGGGGGCGAAAGGCGAAAGTCCTCGCAAAATATTGAGGACGTAGGGGTTGCAGGCAAAATATTGAGCCGCAATGAGTTATGCGCGGGCTTGGCATCGTTATGCGACTTCCCAATCTTCATCTTCTTTTCGCTTATCAATGTCGATGAGCGGCTCGTCGAGGTTGACGGGCACGTCGGGGTCCCCGTACTTGGCGAAAGCGGCCAACCGCTCGAACATTCGCTTTTGCCATCTCTCGGCATCTTTGCGGGTCAGCTCGCGACCATCGCTGGTGTAAGCGCGGAAAGGGGCATCCGGGTCGACGTGCTGCCAGAGTTCCTTGGGAACCGGCAACGGAACGCGTTCGCCACGGCGGCGATGCTTCCTGCGTTTCTTCCTGTCGCTCTTCTGATCGTTATTCTGGTCGTTCTTCGGAACACCGGGGGTGGTCTCGACCGGGTGCGCTTCCTGATGTGAACCCACAATTGCCAAAGGCAGGCAATTGTGGGCCACCGTCGTCTCAGGGAGAGAGCAAGATTCCTGCAATGCGACCTCGGGGTTGGCCTCGAGATCGATGCCTTTGGGCAGGTGATACTGCTCCTCGAAATCACGAAACTCGAGAGCGAGCAAAGGCTCGTCAGGCTTGACGGCCTGGCACATGCCCTGCGATGCGTGCTTGTTGTTTAGATTGATCGACGCCTGCTGCATGGCGTAGAGCATGAGTCCGGCAGCCTTGTGGTCGATGCGTTTGTTGGCGAGGGCATTGACCACCTCGAAGAGCGAGATCTGGACCGCGTGCATGTCCTCGGGAAAAGGCAGGTCGAGGGGTTGGTCGGCGGCCAGGGCACGGGCACGAGCCATGTTGAGGCGGCGTCCGCGAAGCTTGAGGTGGAAGTAACAGTAGTCGCGGCCACGAAGTGCGGCCGATTTACAGTAAATGCCATCTTCCTTGAGATGGTCACAGGTACGTAGTTCCATAATTCCTCCAAGTACAACAGGCCGACCGCGATGGGCGGGCAGCGAGATCGAACAGTCGTACAGGAACAGGTTTACAGAAGCAGCAAGTGAGCGCAAGTTACGAAGGTACTTTCAGGCGTAAACGAAAGTAATAAGAAGAAGCAGTCGATAGAGTTCCGTTTTGGGAATGGGCGGGATATTTCGCCGCGGGTACGGAGGAAGCGGAGAATCGCTCGGGCTGAAGATCACCCCAACGAGCGCAAAGGCGGCGCTTGTCGGGGACACCGACCGCCAACTCGCGGAAGAGTGCCGTCCCCGGGGGACTCAGGGATCAAATCGCCCGCGTTCCCAGCGTTAGAACGCTGTGCTTTCTTATGCCGTCCCGCGAGGCGGGACTGGATTGTCGTGGGTTCGGGGTCAATTGGTGTCCCCGGTCTGCGTAGCCCACCCTATCGACTTCGCTCAGGGCGGACCGTGTCGCTGCGCGACTCGTGCACGCGCTCAGCAAGTGTGTGGCATCTGGTGTCGGCCCCACATTTGCCAACCGCCGTCAGTGGAATTGACGACGTGAAGGCTCTCCCGTCGTTGTACACTCTCGATTTGAAATGCTAGTCCGTCGCAACAAGCTCGGAGGCAACGTGAGGCGAAACGCCGCCGCTCGATGGCCTGTGTGGCTGTTGGCTATGTCTGCAACAGTCTGTGCAGGAGCTCACCAAAAGCACGAACAGGCATCACCACAAGAGAGCGTTTCGGTTCAGGATAGTCTTTCGGTTAACGTAGTCAGGGCTGATGACATCCCTGTAAAAACGGGCGAGGACTTTAGCTTCACTGTCACGTTAGATAGAGGCCCTAACTTTAAGGGTGCAAGTGTGCAGTGGAGGATTGATGCTCCGGGAGAAAAATATATAGTCAGCGGGACCGCTCTCTACCCGGGCCAGCGCGACTACACAATGACTTATTTAGTGCCCGCTGGTTCTGAGGAGGGAACGTGGATCTTAACAATAACTGGCATTTGGGATGGGTCCATATCTCATCCTTTCCCTAACCCACCGCGTCGGACGTTTCAGGTGATAGCCAATCGTGATTTGGTGTTGCCGACAAGTGCTTCAATTGTCATCAATCCGTCTCAGCAACAGCTGCTAAGAAAGTCCGGACGAATTTTGCAACTTCGGATTCAAAACCTCAAGGCGGCGATTGCCAGCTATCAGGAGGCAAATCAGCAGGGGCGAATTCCTCAGGTGCTCCGCACGAATGTCGACGACGCCCTGAAGGCGCTGCAAACGACGGAAACTGAGTTTAAGAAGTTGGCTACTGCGCAGAGTCAGTCCGATGTAGCGCAGGTCTTCTTCGGTGACCTTCGCCTCAATTACGATGAGGTTCTTCAGAATTTGGAGCACTCGTCGGCAGATATTTCACGACCTGCAAGATTCGTAAATGCTGCGTTCTCAGGAAAAACATCACCGACGACTCCTTATCCCGTTCTCGCCCAAGCGGCACTCCGGGCGTTCGAGGCGAATGAGCTTGCATACAACATTGCGGCCGAAAACAGCTCACTGACGTTCAACTTGAAAGTGACAAGCGATCCAGCGGGGGCTGCGGTCTCATATTACCGCCGCGGCGACTCTCCCCATTCCTACGACGAACCGACAAACACTACAATCCCATCGCTAACATACGCGATCTGGTACGTGAAGTTCGAGAAGCAGGGCTACAAACCGCAGGTTCGGGAGCACGACCCCTTTCACAGCACGGATCATGTTCTACACGTGGAACTGACTCGGTAAACTGATGGTGGACCAAACCAAGATCTCACTAAAACGGTACTACGAGGCTTTTTGGAGTCTGTTGGGGGTGTTGGCAGCGGCACCCCCAATAATCTTATCGATTATCTTGCCTTGGCTGTCCGACAGTACGCCTGCCTACGGTTTTCCTCCAATGGGTGACGTTGGAACCTTCGCTCGATTGGGATTGGTCTCGCTGGCGTTCGTCGTTACCTTTCTGGTTTATTTCTGGAAGGGTGGCAAATGGCTGCTAGTTGCGGCAGCGGTCGTTTCGTTCGTGTGCCTGTGCGTGTATGTAGCTTTGTATCCGCGTTTCGTAATGCGAATCGATGTTCCTCCTCCGAACGCCGCAATACGCGTTAGCGTCGGTTACGATCGGACGCAGTTTGCTAACGAAAATTTCGGCTCCAAATCAAACGAGGACATGTTACGAGCGCGAGGATCCAGCGATGAAGAAATCAAGAAACTCTGGACTTACCGGTCGCTGACTATCGCCAGGCTTGCTCTTTTTGCATCCTATTGCGGCTTTATCTTTGGCTTTGTTGCTGTATTTAGCCTAGCGATCCTTTTCGACCTGCGCCAACGTCTCCATGGTTAGCCCTAGCGGTCAAATCAGAAGAGGCGGGTGGGCCGGGCTGGCGGCCCACATTTGCCTGCTGTTGGCGGATGTGACGTGACGCAATCCGATGCTTTCTCGCGTTGACTGGGCGGGAGCTGTCGCATAGAGTGTGGCTTCCGAAATCATCCGCAGCATCGCGGAAGCAAGCGAGGTCACGCGGCAATGGCGAACCCTGAACATCTCGCAATCCTCAAGCAAGGGGTCGAGGAATGGAATGGTTGGAGGTTGAAGCATCCCGATATCCATCCAGATCTAACCTCCGCCTATCTCAGTGAGACCAGCATGGATTGGTCTGAACCCGACGTGCCAGGCATCTTGGGCATAGCTAACTTACAACTAGTCGATCTCAGGGGAGTCTCACTTGCGTTCGCTCGATTGCAAGGCGCGAACTTGCGAGGTGCAAGTTTGGTTGGAGCTAAGCTCAGGGGAGCAAACCTTCGACGGGCAGATTTGCGAGATGCAGATCTGAGAGACGCCAAGCTGATGGAGGCGAATCTAACGCTAGCGAATCTTGGTGGTGCCGACGTCACGGGCGCGACTTTTTGGGAAACCGTCTTTGACAGGGTCAATTTTAATGGCACCATCGGTTTGGACCGCTGTCGTCATGGCGGCCCAAGCGTTATCGATGAGAGAACATTGCGCCGATCGCGTGGCTTACCGCAAGAATTTCTTCGCGGGTGTGGCTTATCAGACGACTTTATCGCCTACGTCGGATCGATGGTGGGGCGGGCCATCGAGTACTACTCGTGCTTCATCAGCTACTCGACCCACGACCAGGAGTTTGCCGAGCGGCTACATGCCGACCTGCAGGCCAAGGGCGTGCGCTGCTGGTTCGCGCCGCACGATATACATGGCGGGCGGAAGATCCACGAGCAGATCGACGAGGCCATTCGGTTGCATGACCGGCTGCTGCTGATCCTGTCGGAGGAGAGCATGAAGAGCGACTGGGTGAGGACCGAGATTGCCAAGGCGCGCAAACGGGAGAAGGACGACAAGAGGGTGCTGTTTCCGGTGCGGCTGGTAACGTATGAGGCGATGCAGAATTGGGAGTACATCGACAGCTCGGGCAAAGACCTGGCTGAAGAGATACGGCAGTATTTCATTCCGGACTTCAGCCAGTGGAAGGAACATGATTCGTATCAGTCGGCGTTGGGGAGGCTGGTGGGGGATTTGAAAGCACAGTAGCCAGTAAAAGCAGATCCCTCGCTTTGCTCGTGATGACAAACAAAGTAAGGGCAGGCGCATTGTCGCGGTGTGAAGAAAGAGCAGGTCCCCGCGTCTCCGGCTAGCCTATAAAATGGGTTCGGCATGAAATGTGCAACCGAGTTGACCCGGTTTTGCTAATTGCTAGTTGCTAGTTACTACTTACTTTTTCCCATGGCTGATTCCATTAAACTCATCGAATGTCCACGCGATGCCTGGCAAGGACTTCCAGGACAAATCCCGAGCCTGACCAAGATTGAATACCTGAAGGCGCTGGTGGCGGCGGGATTCAAGCACATCGACGCGGTTTCATTCGTCTCGCCCAAGGCTGTGCCGCAGATGGCCGACTCGGAGAAGGTGCTCAGCGAACTCGATCCACCCGACGACGTCGAGATCATTGCCATCGTGGTCAACGAGCGCGGCGTCGAGCGTGCCATCGCCACCGATGCGGTGCGCACGGTGGGATTCCCCTACTCGTTGTCACCAACCTTCCTGAAGAACAATCAGAACCAGTCTCCGGAAGAAAACCTCGACATCCTCGAACGGGTCAAGCAGAAGGCAGACGAAGGCGGACTGGACACCATTGCTTACATCTCCATGGCGTTTGGGAACCCTTATGGCGATCTATGGAACGTCGAGGAACTGATGGAGGGTGTGGGCTTGTTGGCGGACATGGATCTACAGGCCATCTCGCTGGCTGACACCGTCGGGTTGGCGACTCCGCAGCAGATTTCAGACCAGGTGGGCCCGGTGATCGAGATGTTCGGCGATATCGACATTGGCGTACATCTGCATAGCCGTCCGGACGAAGCTATGGACAAAGTGCTGGCCGCCTACGACGCGGGATGCCGCAGGTTCGACTCTGCCATCGGAGGCCTGGGAGGCTGTCCGTTTGCCCAGGACGTGTTGGTAGGCAACCTACCCACCGAAAAGGTGCTGGAAGCCCTGCAGCGGCGCAATGCTCCTCTGCCGATCAAAAAGCCCATTGCGGAACTCATTGAAATAGCGGCCGAGATTGCCGAGCGGTTCGGCCTCCCAAGAATGTGAACCAGAGTTTTGTTGGAAGCCTTTATCGTCCCAAAATGGGCATGCCAAAGCGGCTTTCAGCAAGACCCTGCAAAAGAAGTCAGTTACGAAAGTGTTTAGGTGTGATAATGCCAATCGAAGCAGACAACTAGGCTCGCAATCCGACTGTGAACCGGCGATAGGCACGATCTGAGCTTAATGCACTGAACAAGCCGATGTCCCAGCACCCTCACCAATACGCGACCCTGACTCTCGCCTGGGAAGGCCCCGTTGCCACGCTTACACTGAACCGGCCCGAGAAACGCAATGCCATCAGCTATGAACTGATCGAGGAACTGCACCACGCCCTGCACGAGGTTCAGAAGTCAGACGCGTACATCCTGATCCTGACCGGCGCTGGAGCAGCATTCTGCTCTGGCATGGACTTGGACAACCTGCGGGAAATCACTCGCCACACCGAGGAAGAGAACCTGGCTGACTCCGGCCGGATGGCGCACATGTTTCGGACGCTGTACGACTTTCCCAAAGTAACCATCGCCGCCGTCAACGGAGCCGCTCTGGCGGGTGGATGCGGCCTGGCCACACTGTGCGACTTCACGCTGGCGTCGGCCGAAGCGAAGTTTGGCTATACCGAAGTCCGCATTGGATTTGTGCCAGCCATCGTATCGACCTTCCTGGTGCGGCAAGTGGGCGAGAAACAGGCGCGCGAGCTGTTGTTAACCGGCCGCATTATCGACGCGGACGAAGCCCATCGCCTGGGATTGGTGAACGAAGTAGTTTCGCCTGAGAATCTGCTTGCCCGCGCGCGTGAACTGGCAGAGACATTGGCCGCGAACAGTCCGGCATCGTTGCTGGCTACCAAGCGATTGTTAAAGACGTATTCTCATTTAGAGCTCGACCGACACATCGCAGCAGCGGTGGATGAGAATGCACGAATTCGCACCACCCATGACTTTCGGGAGGGCGTAAACGCCTTTCTGGAGAAGCGTAAACCGAATTGGACAGGGAGGTAGACTGTGAAACTTCGCAAGCATGTTGTAGTAGCGATGTTGCTGTTCCCAGCCCTGATGTTCGCCCAAACCGCCGCACCAGCAGCCAAGAAACCGGCCCCCACCCCAGCCGTGTCGGGCGGGAGTTATCCGGTGATGAGCACGGCCGCCAAGAACCGGGCGCGGCAACTCTTTGGATACTTCGAGAGCGGCCAATCGGCCACCTTGTATGCGGCGTTTTCGGCCCAGATGAAGAAGAACAGCAACACCGCAAAAATGGCGGAAGTGTCAAAGAAGATTGGCACTGAATGGGGACGCGAACAGAAGATGATCGGCGAGAACTTTGCCCCAGACATGCTCTCGGCTAACACGGTCTACTCCCGCTACTCACAATTCACCAAGTCCAAAAACCCGATCTTCACCGCGATGGTTGTGGACGAACAGGGACAGATCGCTATGTTTCAGTTCCGGCCCGACCCACCACCGACAGGAAACCGCTTTTCCGATTACAAAGGCACTACCAAGCTTCGACTGCCCTTCAATGGCGACTGGTTCGTATATCAGGGAGGCAGATTCGTTTACCAGAACCCGAACGCCTATAAAGATGCCGAGCGATATGCCATGGCATTTACGGTGTTGAAAGACGGGCGTCCATTCTCGGGAGACGGCACGAAGAACGAGCAGTTTTACTGCTACGGTCAGCCGGTGCTGGCGCCAGCGGATGGAACCGTCGTCCTGGTTACTGATACGTATGCTGACAATGCTCCAGGCCGGCCGGAAGAAGTACTGCCGTCCGGCAACCGTGTGATGATCGCTCACGGCAACCAAGAGTTTTCCCTGCTGATGCATCTGAAGCAAAACAGCATCAAAGTGAAGCAAGGCGCCAAAGTGAAGCAGGGAGACGTGGTTGGAGAATGCGGGAACAGCGGTGTCTCGCCCGCGCCCCATCTGGAGTATCGGTTGCAGAATTCCAGGGGCAGGCCGCTTCCGCAGACCCTGCCGGCACAGTTCGTCGATTATGTGGCGGATGGAGCGCCGGTGGCCATGGGCGAGCCGTTACGAGGACAGACGGTGCAAAGCTCTCCAGTTGCCGCAGCGCCTGCCGCACCTCCCGCGGCCGGGCCGAAGTAGGAGGCACCCGTCAGCACCGCTGGGCGGCTGCGTGTTAAGTTGGAATACGGTGGTCATGCAGCCGCGAGCTAAATCATCCGCGCAAGTGTACGAGGCCCAACTCCGGGTGCGCTATGCTGAAACCGACCAGATGGGTGTGGTGTATCACTCCAACTACATCGTATGGTTCGAGGTGGGGCGGGTGGAGCTGCTGCGCCAACTTGGCTTTACCTATCGCGACATGGAACAGCAGGACGACACCCATATTGCGGTGGCCGATGTACATTGCCGCTTCAAATCGCCGGCCCGCTACGATGACCTGATCACGATTCGTACCCGTCTGATCAACGTGCGCGAGTCGCTGCTGCATTTTGAATATGAGATCCTGCGCTCCGCCGATGGCAAGGCGCTCGCCGAGGGCGAGAGCGTCCACATCGTGGTGAACTCTGAATTTAAGCGCATGCACCTGCCCAGTAAATACATGGGGCCATTCTTAGAGGCAGCAGGCAGAAGCTGAATAAATGAGCCTGGAACTTCAAGCCGTGGCGCACTGGACGCCCACGGCTTTTTGAGAACGCATGAAAGTACTTCATATCAACGGCAACGATCTAACACTGGATGACGTCCGCGCGGTGGTCTATGAGCGGCGTCCCGTGATGCTTGCACCCGAGGCCCGGCTAGCCGTCGATCGAGCCCGCGCCGTGGTCGAGGACCTGGTGGAAAACAACCGTGTGGGTTACGCGGTAACGACCGGCGTCGGCCAATTGAGCGATGTGCGCATCCCCCACGATGACATCCGCCAGTTGCAGATCAATCTGCTGCGCTCGCACGCGGTTGGGGTAGGTGAACCGCTGAGCGAAGAAGTGAGCCGCGCCATGATTCTGTTGCGGGCGAACTCGCTGGCCAAGGGCTGCTCAGGCGTGCGTGGACTAGTCATCGACACTCTCTGCGAGATGTTGAACCGCGGCGTGCACCCGGTGATTCCCTCGCAAGGGAGCGTGGGTGCCAGCGGAGATTTGGCGCCGCTGTCGCACCTCGGACTGGTGCTGATCGGCGAAGGCGAAGCTTTCGTTAGCAGCAAACGAACTACAGGCGCCGACGCATTGAAGCAAGCAGGAATTAAGCCGCTGGTGCTGGAAGCCAAAGAGACCATTTCGCTCATCAATGGCACACAGGCAATGCTGGCGATCGGTCTGCTCGCTACGCTGCAGGCCTCGATCCTGGCAGACACCGCAGACGTGGTTGGCGCCCTGGTCGTGGATGCGCTCAAGGGGACCGACGTGGCCTTCGATGAACGCATTCACCGGGCGCGACCGCATCCCGGACAAATGCAGGTGGCGCGCAACCTGCGCCGCATGCTGGAAGGAAGCGAGCTTCGTGAATCCCATCGCGGCTGCGGCAAAGTTCAAGATGCCTACTCGCTGCGCTGCATCCCGCAAGTGCACGGCGCCGTGCGTGACACGCTGGCGCATTGTCGCGAGGTCTTCGAGATCGAAATGAATTCTGCGGTTGATAACCCGCTGGTCTTCCCTCAGGAGAAGCGAGTGGGCGCTCCACAGGCCAAGATCGGCGATGCGTTGCAGGGTGACATCATTTCAGGCGGGAATTTTCACGGCGAACCGTTGGCTTTCGCGCTGGATTTTCTCGCCATCTCGCTGAGCGCGCTGGCGGGCATCTCGGAGCGGAGAATCGAACGACTGGTCAACCCCTCGCTGAACGAGGGACTGCCTCCCTTCCTGGCGCCGGGAGCGGGATTGAATTCCGGCTTCATGATGCCGCAGGTTACGGCCGCGGCCCTCGTCAGCGAGAACAAGGTTTGGTCTCATCCGGCTTCGGTGGACTCGATCACTACGTCGGGAAACAAGGAAGACTTTGTTTCGATGGGGATGACCGCCGCGAACAAGCTGCTGCGAGTCGTCGACAATACTCGCAACGTGCTGGCGATCGAGGCGCTGGCGGTGGCCCAGGCGCTCGACTTTCGTGCTCCGCTCAAGACGGGCAGGCGTGGACAAGCGGCCCATGCGGCGATTCGAGCCGTCTCACCTACGATTTCGCAGGACCGTATCCTCACCCAGGACTTCGCACGAGTTGCCGGCTTGATCGGCAACGGAAAGCTCGCGGAAGTATTGCGCTAGCCGTTTACTGCGGAACCGGAGTGACCGCAGCTACCCGTACGATGGTGCACTTCACGTTCTTGCCGCTCGACGTGCTCTTGACCTGACCTTTGTTGCCGTCGATTTTGTAATTCACCGTGGTTCCGACCACGAACTGCGTCGCTTGGACCTTTTCGTTTTCATTGGTCCGACAAGTGTATTCGTGTTGGGAAGTCGTAAACGACAGGTCGAACTGCAGTTTCTTATGTTTCTTGTCAGTTGTGCCGGCCGGTTGCACGTCTTTCAGGGTCGTGCTGCCGGACTCCTTATTGGCCGCGAAAGCAAGAATCGCGAGAAAAAGGGCGATCACAATCACCGTGAGTGTCTTCCGCATGGTCCGTACCTCCAGCAAAATCATTGCATCTGACTATACCAACGAGGTACCGGCCAAAGGAACAGCGCCGGGGTCGGGCAGTTGGCCGCGGGCTGTTTTACAATAGAAGCAGCGCTCTGGTGGTACATCTCGGATAACCGAATGCCGTTTGAAGCCGTCTTACCGTAGACGGCGTCTCTGCGTACCGATAATCGTGGCAATCAAAGTCAAACTAGCTGGAAGCCGGCCTCGCGCAGCCTCAAAAGGGCCCACCCGCGGCGCTCACCGCCAGCCTACGCCCGGGCACCATTTCACCCTGCGTGACCCCATGGTGAAGATACTGGTGGCAGGCTTCTTAGTCGCCGGAATCCTGTTCATGGCGGGATTCGCGTACTTCTACGTCAAGTATGAAGGAATCGTGGACCGTCGAATGGCGGGACCATTATTCAACAACTCGGCAAAGATTTATGCGCGGCCCCGCACCATTGACGTCGGCAATTCCTTTGGAGCGCAGCAAATCGCCGACTACTTGCGGCGCGCCGGATATAGCGAACAAGACAAGGACAGCGACTCGCCCATCGGCCGTTTCCGGCTTTCCAGCGGAAGCATCGAGGTGATGCCAGGCGAGGAATCCTTCCACGCGCCCGAGAACGCAACCATTCACTTCGCCGGCGGCAAGGTCGCCTCGATCATGGCGAATGGCCGTGCAGGTCAGAGCCTGACCGCCTACGAGCTCGAGCCGCAGATGATCACCTCGCTGTTCGGTGGCGTTGACCGGTCAAAGCGCCAGATCGTCACCTTCGACGCGATTCCGGCAAACCTGGTGAACGCCGTGATTGCCATTGAAGACCGGCGCTTTTTCCAGCATAGCGGGGTAAATTACTACCGCCTGATGGAGGCGGCCGCCAGCGACATCCTGCACGGCCACCGCGGACAAGGCGGATCGACCCTGACCATGCAGCTTTCCCGCGGGTTCTTTCTGACCCCGGAGAAGACGGTCAAGCGCAAGCTGACGGAAATGCTCATCTCCGTCGAGTTGGAGCAGAAGTTCTCCAAACAGCGCATCTTCGAGATGTACGCCAACCAGGTGCCGATGGGACAACGCGGGTCGTTCAGCATCAACGGGTTTGGCGAAGCTTCGCGCGCTTACTTCAACAAGGACATGAAGGACCTGACACTACCGGAGTGTGCCCTGCTCGCCGGGATTATCCAGCGTCCGAGTTACTTATCGCCATACCGCCATCCCGAGCGTGCGCTGGAGCGCCGCAATCTCGTCCTCGACTCGATGGTCGAAACCGACGCGATCACGCGCGATCAGGCAGACCGCGCCAAGGCCACTTCACTGAAGTTGGCTGCCCCCAACGTGGAGGCCAGCGACGCGCCCTATTTCGTCGATTTGGTGAAAGACCAGCTCTCGAACCAATACAACGAGAGCGAACTGAATGAGCAGGCCATGCGCATCTACACCACGCTCGATCCGGACTTACAGCGTGCTGCCGCCGAAGCCGTGGAAGTAGGCATGAAGCTGGTGGACGAGCAAATCCTGAAGAAGCGGACCCACAAGACCAAGGTCGGCACAGGAAGCGGCGCCACGACGGAGGTGAACGTGGACTCCGGTCCCCTGCCTCAGGTCGCTGTGGTGGTTCTCGACCCTCATACCGGAGAAGTTCTGGCACTCGTCGGTGGCCGTAATTACGGAACCAGCCAGCTCAACCATGCCGTTGCCAAACGTCCGACGGGGTCGATTTTCAAACCATTTGTGTACGCTGCGGCAGTCAACACTGCCCTCACTGGTCAAATGCTTTCGTTTGCAGCCGCTAATCCTGAAACTGGCGGGAACAGTCCTCCCACGATTGACACCAGCGGCAAACCCGGGATTTTCACTCCGGCGACGCTGGTGGACGATTCGCAGGTGAGTATCGCCTACGGCGACCAGGTCTATGAGCCGAGAAATTACCACGAGGCGTTTCACGGTGAAGTCACCGCCCGCTACGCGCTGGCAATGTCGCTGAACAATGCAACTGTGAAGGTGGCTCAAGGGGTCGGATTTGGTGCCGTGGCCTCGCTGGCTAAGGCGGCGGGCATCACCAGCGTGCGTGCCACACCGGCAATTGCGCTGGGCTCCTACGATGCGAGTCCTCTGGAAATGTCTGGAGCCTACACGGTTTTCAGCAATGGTGGCACACGCGTTTCCCCATCGATGCTGACTTCGGTGCGCGATGCCCGGGGCAGTGTTCTGAGCGATTACCACAACGATCCGAAAGCGGTGCTTGACCCACGCGTGGCCTACGTGATGACCACCATGATGCAGTCGGTCATCGACAACGGAACTGGCTCTACGGTGCGGGCTCGCGGCTTTACTGCGCCCGCTGCGGGCAAGACTGGCACGTCGCATGATGCGTGGTTCGCAGGCTATACCAGCAACCTGCTGTGCGTGGTGTGGGTGGGCAATGACGATTACACCGACATCAAGCTGGCCGGAGGATCAACCGCGGCGCCCATCTGGGCGGAGTTCATGAAGCGGGCGCAGAAGATCCCGCAATACTCAGACATGAAGGGCTTTCCGGCACCCTCGGGAGTGGTGCAGGTCCAATTGGACAAGATCACCAACCGCCTGGCAACCCCGGCATGTCCGCAGACCTACTATGTTGCATTCATCGCCGGGACCGAACCCAAGGAAACCTGCGAGCAGGCGTTCAGCGACCATCGTGGGTTCTTCTCCAAAATCCTTGGACTGGGCTCACCCGAGGTCGCTCCCCCTCCTACCACCAACGGTTCTGCGCCAGCGCAGCAGAGCGGTGCTGTCCCCGGCCAGGCGTCTGCTTCCCAAGGAGGAGTACAGCCGGCGGCGGAGCAGAAAAAGAAGAAGGGCTTTTTCAGCCGCGTGTTTGGTGGAAAGGGGAACGACCAGAACCAAAACGAAAATAGTAATGCAGCTCCCCCTCCCGATAAAGGGAACAAAACGCCACCAGAATAGGTCTAATATGTTGGGTAACGGAGTCGGGGGTAGAAGTATGTCTGCTCGCCAAATGTCGCGCATTTTTTGTTCGTATCTCGCGTGTCTTTGCTTCGTCATCGCGTTCGCTGCCGGTGTGCAAGCTTCAGACCAGCAGCAGCCAGCGACCGCTCCGCCACTGGTTTCGCTCACTTCCGCCACCCCTCAGGACCTGGAAAAACAGGGAGACCAGTTACGGGCCCAGAAGCGCTATCTCGATGCCGTTGACTACTACAGCGCAGCCATTGCGCAGCAACCCACCACCCTGCTGTGGAACAAGAAAGGTATCACCCTGCTTTTCCTTACCCACAAGAAGGAAGCGCAGGAGTGTTTCAAGCAGGCCCTGAAGCTCGACAAGAACTCAGCCGAGGCCTTGAACAATCTGGGCTTCGTCGAGCAGACGCAGAAGAACTACGGCAAGGCCATCAAGTACTACAACAAAGCGCTGGCGGCACGTCCGAATTCTTCGACCTTCCATTACAACCTGGGGGCGGCGTACTTCGCCAAGCACGACTTCGACAAGGCGACGCAGGAGTACCAGACGGCCTATAAGCTTGATCCCGAGATCTTTCAGCGCGTTTCAAAAATGGGAATCATGGCGCAATCCAGCTCTCCCGAAGACCGCGCCGCGTTCTCGTTCATGGTCGCCAAGATGTACGCTCAGTCCGGCGACCTCGAACATTCGCTCGAATACCTGCGCAAGGCGATGGAAGAGGGCTATAAGGGGATCGATAAGGTCTATACCGATTCGGTGTTCGCCAGCCTGCGAACCGATCCGCGCTTCGCCGACCTGATGACGCAAAAACCGACATCGCTCCAGTAACCCGGCAATGTTAGATTCGAGAAATGGCGAAGATAGCACTCTTCGGCGCGGCAGGAGCAATTGGGCAAACGATCGCCAGCGCCCTCAGTAGTAATCACCAGGAATACCGCGTCGTAGGGCGCTCGCAGTCAGCACTGCAACAGGCCTTCGGTTCCGACCCTCTCGCTGAAATCATCATGTAGAACCCGGACGATCCGGCATCGGTGCGCGCCGCGGGGCAGGGTGTTGACACTATCATTTACCTGGTTGGAGTCGCGTACGATCACTTCGAACTGCACCCTCAACTCATGCGCAAGACGCTCGACGGCGCGATTGCAGCGGGCGTACAGCGCATTCTGCTCATCGGGACGGTCTATCCCTACGGAATTCCGCAGACAAATCCGGTTCGCGAAGATCATGCGCGCAATCCGCATACCTTCAAGGGACGCATGCGCAAGGAGCAGGAAGATCTGCTGCTCGAAGCTGACGCCGCAGGCAAAATTCGCGGCGTGGTACTGCGGCTGCCCGACTTCTACGGCCCGGGCGTGGACAAGAGCTTTCTCCACTCGATCTTCGTCGCTGCCGCGAAGGGTGGACGGGCGCAGGTGATTGCTCCGCTCGACACTCCGCATGAGTACGTCTTCGTTCCGGACGTTGGACCTGTGGTGGCGAGACTGGTCGAGAATCCGGCGGCGTACGGCCGAGTCTGGCATCTGGCGGGAGCAGGAACAATCACGACAAGAGAGGTAATTACCCGGGCGTTCGCCATAACGGGCAACAAGCCGAAGACGATCGTCGCCGGCCCCATGACACTACGCCTGATGGGCCTCTTCAACCCGCTCATGCGCGAGATGGTTGAGATGCACTACCTGCAAACCACTCCTCTGGTGATGGACGACTCAGCGCTACGTGGTCTGTTGGGTGAGATCAAGAAGACGACTTACGAACACGGCATTAGGCAGTGCGTGGACGCAGCGAAAATTGAACGGCCCGCCTGATCTCTCAAGCGGGCCATCGACTCGCGTCGCGAATTCGTTCTAGCTTTCTCCCCGCTTGCGCAGGAACGCCGGAATCTCCAGATCGCTGGCGTCATAGCTGATGTTCACGCTGCTGCTGACGGTGTCAATCGAGGGCGGCTCTTCGGGTGTTGCTCCTGTTCCCTTGACCAACGACACATAGGTCGATTCCGCTTCGCGCGTATACGAGGCCGCAGCAGTTCGCGCCTCTTCGACGGGCTCGGCGTGTCGCACGACTTCCGACTCCAGATCGAGATCGTCGATGGAATCAGGAATATAGGGCACGTTCCGCGGCCGTTCGTTAATGCGTGGTTCGACCGCGGCCGGATTGGATACCGGCATCTGACGCGCCGCTTCGGGCTCGCGCACGGACGGCACTTGGAAAGTGGAACTGGCTGCGCGCGCGTTGAGTACTGCACTGGCCGCGGCATGGGCGTGATCGCGGCCGTGTGTCGCCTCCTTGAATCCCGTCGCGATGACGGTGATCTTCACCTCGTCCTTCATCTTCTCGTCGAGCACGGCGCCGAAGATGATGTTGGCATCTTCGTGGGCGGCGCTCTGGATGATGGTGGAAGCCTCGTTCACTTCTGCCAGTCGCAGCGAACTCGAACCGGTCACATTGATCAGGATGCCACGCGCTCCGTCGATTGCCCCAGCTTCGAGGAGCGGCGAGGCGATGGCGGCCTGGGCTGCGGCGGTGGCGCGGTTTTCGCCGCGTGCGGTGGCCGTTCCCATCACCGCGTAACCCATGCCCGCCATGATGGTCTTCACATCGGCAAAGTCTCGGTTGATGATGCCCGGAATGGTGATGATGTCGGAGATGCCCTGCACCGCCTGGCGCAGAATGTCATCGGCGACGCGGAACGATTCGAAGAAGCCGGCGTCCTTCGCAACGGCCAGCAGCTTCTCGTTGGGGATGACGATGGTGGTGTCCACGGAGTCGATCAGTTCCTGCAAGCCGCGCTCCGCCTGGTTCTGGCGGCGTTTGCCTTCGAAGGCAAACGGCTTGGTCACGACCGCGACCGTCAGCGCACCCATCTCGCTGGCGAGTGACGCGATGATCGGCGCAGCCCCGGTGCCGGTGCCTCCGCCGAGGCCGGTGGTGATGAACACCATGTCTGCACCCTCAAGCGCCTCGATGATCTTGTCGGCGTCTTCCAGCGCGGCCTTCCGTCCTACCTCAGGATTCGCGCCCGCGCCCAGCCCATTGGTCAGCTTGACGCCAAGCTGGATCTTCACTGGCGCATGGGAGAGTTTGAGCGCCTGCAGATCGGTGTTGGCAACCACGAACTCGATCCCTTCGAGGTGTGACTCGATCATGCGGTTGACGGCGTTGCCTCCGCCGCCACCCACGCCAATGACCTTGATCTTGGCACTGTTCAGCGTCTCTTCGTTGAAGTGAATGCGAATGTCGTTTTCCGGTTGCGTCTTGTCGTTGAAATCTTCGATCATGGTTACCTCAATCTCTCACTGCGTGCCCGGTACGGCGTGAGTCGGGCGAACTTGAAAAAGATTCTCTATCCGATTTTCTTCACCTTCGGTGCAGAGTTGAACGAAACCTCGAAGGTCTGGCTGGCGATCACCCGCTCCTTCGGAGTTCCTTTCCTGCGAGGCTGGAGCGCAATCACCAGCTTCGACCCGGTGGCCTCGGCCAGCCGTTCCAAAGTGCGCAGAGAGGGACGCGTATTGCCGGCTTCGAGGCGAGCGACGACCGGCTGCGTCGTTCCCATTTTTTGTGCCAATTCCAGCTGGGTGAGGCCGGCTGCTTTCCGAGCCTCGATGACAGCACGAGCAAGCGCGAATTCGTCCTGCAGCGCATCGTACGACTTGCGATACTTCGGATTTTTCAACCACCGCTTATGCAATGCGGAAACACGGGTCATAGCTGCTCTTCCTCACCCAATCGTTCTTGCGCGCGCAAGTGCCACGTCAATCTCGCGTCGCGGCGTCTTCTCGGTCTTTTTCACAAAAACTCGAAGAATGACTACCCGGCGCGGGATGGCTGTGACATACAAAGCGCGAGCAATGCCCGCTCGACCTTTCAGCCGCATTTCCCATATGGGACCCTCAATATGTCGTACGTGCGGCATCCCAACAAATTCAAGCCCCTGCTCCTCGATGAGGTGCGCAATGCGCACAAATCGGGCACGCATGTCTTCGGGCAAGCACTCGAGTTCGGCGTCAACTGTTTCATCCAGAGTTTCGACAACCCATCGGGCAGCCATCATTATACCAAAAAAGATATATCTACCGTTCCATCACAGATCCGTTCACACTCCCTTGCTGGCGAACAGGGCTTTCAGCCTGGCGCCAAATCCACGGTCGCTGTTGGTGCGACCTTGCCGCGCACGGTGTCCGTACAGAACCATGCCGATCGCCGTGGAAAATTCAGGCTCCAGCAAGTTCGACGGCAGCTTGGCGATGGGAACGGGATAACCCAGACGCGCCGGACGACGCAGCGTTTCTTCTGCGGTTTCCATCAGCGAGTTCAGCCGTGATCCGCCACCAGTGAAAACTACGCCCGCGCCCAGCAGTTCATAGACGCCTGCCTGGCGGAGGTGTTCCCGCAGCAGTTCCATCAACTCGCGCGCGCGTGGCTCCAGAATCTCCCCCAGCATGCGCTGCTGCACCAGTCGCGACGGGCGGTCACCCACGGACGACACCTCAATCTCATTGCCCGCGGGAATGCGGGTCACGATGGCGCAGCCAAACATCTTCTTGATGTTCTCGGCGTCGGGAATGGGCGTGCGAAATCCGACGGCTACGTCGTTGGTGAAATGGTCCCCGCCGACCGGGACCGCTCCGGTGTGAATCACCACACCTTCGTAGTAAACAATGAGGTCGGTCGAGCCGGCGCCAATGTCGGCAAGGCAGACGCCGAGTTCGCGCTCATCGGTCTGCAGCACGGAGTCGGCGCAAGCCAGCGGTTCGAATACTGTGTCATCGACGTGAATGCCGGCGCGATTCGCCGCGGATACTACGTTCTGGGTCGCCGTCGTCCCAGCGGTGATAACATGCACCCGCACTTCAACTTTTTTGCCCATCAGTCCGGCGGGATCATGTACCCCTGGTTGTCCATCCACGATGAACTCCTGCGGCAACAGGTGCAGGGGCTCATGGTCCTCTGGCAGCGGAATGGTGCGGGCCTTCTCGACCGCGGCGCGAACATCGTCACGGCTGATCTCGCGTGATCGGCCTCCCAGCGTGATG